>CAMOVW010000121.1 GCA_946627725.1 uncultured Clostridia bacterium | reverse complement strand
TCAACGTCAAAAGAATCATCGCAATACAGAAGGGCGATCAGTTCTATGCCGACGCCGCGCAGCTGTGCGGAAGAACTGATCTGCGCAAGCTCCTCAACCGCGGCGTCTGTGGTATTTGCGGCTTCATATCGCGCAGGTATGCGCATTTCCTCCGCGTATTGCCGGACGTAGCTTTTTTCCTGTTCCGTAAATTCACCGTTGACGTTGGAGGCGTTGATGCACAGATCCAACACCAATTCTTTTTGCGTATCAGATAAACCGGTTAAAAACATGATATTCTCCTTCCCTTTTACGCAGCGTTCAACTGCGCAAGCGTATCTTTTGATTTTTTCACATACAGTTCCACAGTTTTGGTATCTACCTCTTTGCCCTCATTGACAAGGATCTTTACGCCGCACATCGTATACAGCAGCTGTACCAGCAGAACAAGGTTTTTCAAAGACAGGATCTCTTCTTCGGAATAGCTTCGCCAGTCGGTACGCCCTTCTTCAACCAGAGAACACAGCAGATCCAATCTTTTTCGGTATTCCCTGTCCACGTTTTGCAATTCCCCGCGGAAACGGTCGGCAACCCCGGCAAGTTTTTTTAAGAATGCGCATGCTTCGTCAACTTTTTTTTCGATATCAAGCATCTGATCCCATGCATCGTCGGCTTTGTCTCTCAGTTTTGATCCCGTAAAATTAAACACAATGCCGCCGATCAGCAGGCCGACCCCCAACGTAGCGCCGGATAACACCGCGGTACCCAGCGCGATTCCGCCGCCGCCTGCAGCGACCGCGCCGCCGCCCAGAGCAGCAAGGGTTGCGTTGGTTGCCGCTGCGCCGGAAAGGGTTGAGATCGCGGTGCCGGTGGAAGCTGTGCCCAGCGCCATAACCGCCGTTGTGGTTGCGCCGGCGGCTGCGATACCGCCTGCGGTTCCTGCCGCGGCGCCGCCGATACCGCCCAGCAGCACGTTCGCGGCAACGGATATTTCCGGCAGTTTTTTGTAATCAAACGGCGGCAGATCCGGATCCTGCAGATCAAGCTGGTTGAATTTCGGTTTGTTATGGATTTTTTCCCACGCAGTTGAAAATGATTCAAACGAGCTTACAATTTTAAGCTCCGTTTCACCGAGGGCGTCCAGCGCCCGGTTGGTTTTTTCAATCTGCTGATCCTGCTTTTCTTTTGCCTCTTCGCAGCGGCGATTCGCAATTTTAACGGTATCGCCGGCCCGTTTCATTTTTACGCCGCCCGATACGCCGCTGCCAAGGCCTGCAGCCCCGGCGGCGGCCGCGCCGATAATCAGTAACAGAGGTAATGGCATTTTTGCATCTCCCTTATTATTTATTTTTCAAAGCTTTACATGCTTCTTTGTTTCGTTTGTAGTACGTCTCTTTTGACATCACGGAGGAAAAGTACAATTCATAACATGCGTCGATCCTGCATTTCAGCGGGCGGGAATCATAGATGGAACACAGGTTTCCTTTCAGGAACCTGCAGACCCCGTCGCCCCGGTCAAGATCGCGGTACTGCTCCGAAAGGTTCAGATTACGGCAGCACGCGCCGCATTTATCACAGGGAAACATCACTTAAACTCCAATACAAAGCTTTCGTCGGCAAGGGCTTCCTGAAAGGTGCGGTCCTCGCCCCATGGAACATCGCCGCCCAGCAGACGGATTTCATCGATCAGCAGCACCGACAGCGATTCTTCATCCGCAGCCCCGTCTAACGCCTGCGCAAAAGCAGCGATTTGAGCCGTCTCCTCTTCCCACCGGGCGATATCGATACGTTTTAAGGCTTCCAGATATTCCGTGATCTCCCGATCGAAATCGGCGATCACGTCGCAGGCCATCTCCACGTTCATAATATGCATTCTGACGCAGATCTCACGGAACACAAGCCGCGCGAACTTATTCCAGGCGGGCAAATTGATGTGCAGAAAGAAGCCTTCCAACGTTCCTCCGGAACGCAGCGCCGCATCCGCGGCGTCTATCACGCACAGAACGCCGTGCCCCCAGAGCAGCATCACACGTATGCTTTCAGGGCCGAAAGAAGTAAGAATAACACTTTTTACGCATTGCTTTACGTCATATTTTTCAAAGAACCGTTTTTTGATGAACCAGCACAGCTTTACCAGCAGGTTGCAAAGGATCACCGGTATTTTCATTGCGGCGTTATAGCGGGCGTCGTAACCGCTGCGGTACAGCTGCGCGGAAAAATCAGCGATCGTTCTGAAGCTGCCGTCGGACCCCTGTATACTGCCAAAGTCGCAGAGCTGAAACAGATTGAAAAACGGAGCGCTCAACCCCGCGCCGCGGCCGTTTGAGGCGTGTCCCCTTGTGCCGGAAGAACCTGCGATATCAGACATCAGATGCCCAAACCAGTTCACAACGCCGCAAAACAGCCGGGAAACAAAAGACCCGCCCTGCAGCTTCAGACCGCCCCCGGTATCGATCACGTGAACGCCGCCGTCGGAAACAAAAGAGGCCGTCCCGCGGAACTGATCGAGCACGGAAAAGAACAGGCCGATCACGTCCGGCGAATGCCCCAGAGATTTCAGATGGTGATCGGAGGGGGACATGGCGAAGGCGCCGCCAACGTCCGTTGTGTTTTTCGCGTCGTAATTCACCGTATACTTTCTTTCCAGATATCCGATGGCGCTTGCGGGGTTATCCCGGTTTTTCTGCCGCGGGTTCCATCCCACCTTTTCCGCGAATTTCATTACAAGTTTATCTGTCGCGGCATCCGACAGATTTCCCAGCTTGCTTTTGCCGGGCATACCTACAAAAAACGAATCCACCAGCCCCGCAACCGTGCCGCAGCCGATCGCAAGAAGCCGATCCACTTTGTCACAGCGGTTGTTTCTGAAGTCGTCCCGGTCTGCAGACGTGAACTCAAAATCGATCAGATTTCCCATAGCGTCAGCCTCTTTGATAACAAAAACAAAAGTATAAACTACTTATATCACAATTTAAGCAAAAATGCAACCTTTGAAACGTCCTTCGCGCTGCGGATCCATACATAAAAATCACCGTATTTCCACAGGGCGCTGTCACTCTGATCTTAAAAACGAAAATTTAATATTGCAAAAAAAGTAAAATACCTATATTATGTCCATGTGCAAATCTATAATAAAGAAGGCGGCGAAAAGAATGAACCATTTCAGTACAGACCGCGGATACCGGCTGTTAAACCTGTACGAGCGGCTGAGCAAAGGCGAAGAGATCCGAAAAATTGCGCTCGCGCGGGAGTTCGGCGTAACGGAGAAAACGATACAGCGCGATATCGACGAGCTGCGGGCATACCTGGCGGACGCGCATCCCACCGAGGGAGAAACGGCGATCCGGTTCAGCAGGGCGAGAGGCACGTATTATCTTGCAAGAAACGAGCGGGAATGGCTCACCAACACCGAAGCGCTGGCGATCTGCAAGATCCTGCTGGAAAGCCGCGCGCTGAACAAACCGGAAATGGAGCGGATCCTCGGCAAGATCATAATGCAGATCAGCCCGAAGGACAGAGACGTGGCGGAGGCAGTGATCCGCTCGGAACTGTTGAATTATCTGCCCCCGCGCCACGGCAAAGATCTGCTGGACGTTTTATGGACGCTCTCTGAACACATCACCGAAAAGCGGGTCATCACCTTTGAATACGCGCGGCAGGACGGAAAAAAGAGCCGCCGCGCCGTAAAACCCGTGGCGATCATGTTCAACGAATTCTATTTTTATCTGATCGTATACGGGTTTGAAGTGGATTACCCGCTGGTGTTCCGCATCGACCGCATGGAGAAGATCGCCCCCACGGGCGAGCGGTTCGAGATCCCGTATAAAAAACGCTTCAGCGACGGCGAATTCCGCAGGCGGGTGTTGTTTATGTATTCCGGCGCGCTGCAGCGGGTGACCTTTGAATACAGCGGCGTACCGGAAGCAATGCTGGATAAGGTACCCACGGCAAAGATCCTTTCGCAGAAAGACGGCGTATGCATCATGGAAGCGGAAGCCTTCGGCGACGGGCTGCTGATGTGGCTGAACGCGCAGGGAGAAAAGGTAAAGATTATATCAAAAACCACCGTTTCTGCGCCTTTCTGACACAACTGCAGGAATTCTTTCCCGAACTGTTCCACGATCTTCGGCTATTAACACTTCCCATACGGAAGAGTAAAATACAAAGAGGAAGCCCATGAGAAAGAATGTGATCGCAATCAAAACAGAAGCGCTGAAGGCTGAAGATCTGAACGGCGCATATAAAGATATCGCCGAACTGCTCGGAATCGAAACGGCGCTGCAGATCCACAGCCGTTACAGAGGCACGCAGATGTTTTTTCCAATGGAATTCTTTAGCAGAGAATATATCTCGGAACGCATCGCTGCGGAATATGACGGCCACAACACCCGTGAGCTTGCGCAAAAATACAACTATACGGAAAAATGGATACGGAAAATCATTAAAGATCATCCGTGCCTGAAAAAAACGGAATAAATACCGGTTACGGTAAAGGAAAGGATTTTGAGGAAATGGGACTTTTTGACAAGGTAACAAAAACAGCCGCCACCATAGGCCAATCCACGCTGAACAGCGCCGCAAAGGTCGGCTCCAACGTAGGCGTGGCCGCGCAGGATCAGAGCGAGCTGGCAGGGCTCAAGATGCAGCTCAACGCTGTAAACCAGGAGCTGGACGCCTCTTACGTTCAGGTAGGCAGAAAATACGTGGACTACGTGCTCGCCTCCGGCCAGATGCCCGGCGTTGACGTAAGCGCGATTTTGAAGCTGATGGAGCCCAAGCTGGAACAGAAGCAGGCGCTGCAGGCAAAGATCGTGGCGTTGGAAAAGAAGATCAAGGATCAGAACATCCTCAGAGAAAGAGAGATGGCGGAAGCGGAATTCCTGCGCGAGAAGGATAAGCTGGATAAGGCTTTGCAGATGGACGTGCTCTCGCAGGAGGATTACAACGTGAAGGTTGCGGCCGCAAGAAGAAAGCTCGATAACTTTGAAGAGATCAAGCGCGTTGAGAAGCAATACGAGATGAAGCTGATCACCAGAGAAGAGTTCGACGCGAAAATGCGAGCCCTTACCATGTAAGCAGCACAGAATGCATAAAAATGAGCCTCAGCCGGGGCTCATTTTCTTCTTTGACGCCTGATTCAGAGCTGATTTTCATTACGGCAGATCCAATCGTCCAGAAACGCCATCTGCGCGGGCGTATGGAACCAGTGTTCGCCGTTTTCCATCACCGTAAGATCCGCGCCGCAGGCGTTTGCGAAGGCGGAAACCGTTTCGTAAGAGGTAAGCGTATCTCCTGCGCCGTAAAGGATAGTGGCGGGGGCGTTCCAGCGGACGGGATAGGAACGGGCGTAGCACAGATATTGCCACGACAGATCCTCGCCCAAGGCGGTGGGGATCTCTTTTTTTGCTTCCAGCTCCGCCGCGGTTACACCGGCAATACGCATCATTTGCAGGATCAGGCCTTCCATATCCACAATGGGAGAAATAAAATAAGCTTTCGCGGCAAATGCGTCAAGCCCGGCGCACATGGCGAAATAAGCGCCGATGCTGTTTGCGATCAGGGTAATACGCGCATACTTCTGCTTCAGATTCTGCACGGCTGCGCGGAACTCTTTTTCCGCTTCCCACGGGACGGCGGAACGGTAATCAAGGCCGATCACTTCCCTGTCCGGAAACAGCGGGATATAGTGCTTCCTCTCGGCGGCGCTGCCGCCCCTGCCGTGGATATACAGTACACATTCCTTCATCGGTCTCTCCTTCTCAGCGGTAGGGCCACAAAAAGCTGAGCGGAAAGGCCAACAGGAACCCAACCGGAATGGTGAGCAGCCGCTTCGGGTTTTTATACAGCGCAGCCGCAGCGCTGAGGAACACAAGCAGATACGTCACGCCCCTGAAGCCGACGTAAACAAAACCAACGGAGAAGCACGCCAACGTAAACACCGCCATGATGCATACGTTCAGGAAAACAGACACATACCCCTCCCCTTTCGCGTACCAGCACAGCGCAGCCAACACCGGGGAAACCAGTGTGATACCGTACCAGATCAGCATATAAGAGGCGGGGTCAAACCCGCTGAACAGCACCGTATACAGATGATACGCCGCACACATCCCGGCGAAGAAAACGAACACGTTCAGCGCGGCCCGCAATGCGGATCTGCTGAAAACGGCGATCGCAAGCGCCGAGAGCAGCCACACCGCCGGTTCGGAGAAGAAATTGCCCAGATCCGCCGCTTCAACCGCGCGGCGCCACCAGACGCCGCCGTCAAGAACGAGGTTATCCAGCCATTTGGCGAAAACGCCGAGACCGATGCCGCAGAAAAAGACGGCGCAGGTTACGATCACCGCCCGCCTGCGCGGCAGTGTTTCCGGTTTGCGGATGGAATTGAGTTTTTCTTTGAGCACGATACGGGACTTCCTTTGGGTCATTTTTTCAGAACAGCTGCCCCGGCAGCTTCAGCTTTGTTTTCGGCGGAAAAGACCGGTCGAATTCTTCAACGGCGGCGTCCTCCACGTAATAACCGGCGGGCGTCTGATACACGCCGGTAACGCCGCTAAGGTACCCGGGGATCAGCTCTTTGCACAAAAAGAAGGAATCGTCCGCCCCCGCGGGCAGATCGTGGTACCGGATACCGAAATTACGTGCGTAGTCGAAGCCGCTTTTGCCGTAAAAGCCGATGTTGCCCTCAAACAGCACCGCGCCGAAGCCCATTTCGGCGGCCTTTTCAAGAGAATGATCCAGCAGCTTTTTGCCGAAGCCCTTTCGTTTCAGCTCCGGCGTGATGCAGATGGGCCCCATGGTGAGCACGGGGATCACACGGCCGTCGTCAGCGTCGATCACGGTTTTCATAAACATATTCTGCCCGATCAGGTGGCCGCCCTGCTCCATTACAAAATCAAGCTCTCTGATAAAAGCGGGATCGCCGCGCAGCACGTGCATCACGTAATGCTCGCTGCAGCCGGGCCGGTAGACGTTCCAGAAGGCTTCGCGGATCAGGTTTTCCACCGCGGCATAGTCCTCCGGTTGTTCGGAGCGGATAATACAATCGCTCAAATTGATCATACACTCCTTATTGTTTTTCAGGATCGAGCCCAGCTTTTCGCATGCGTTCATCTCAACGCAGCCGCCGCAGGTTTCAACCTGCCGCCCCAAAGCGCATTGCCGGATGGGGCAAAGGGATGCGCAGTAAGGCGTTTTTACGCCGTCGATACGGCAGCCGACGCAGTTGATCATTTCGGGCGTGATCGTTACGCCGTTCAGCGCGGACCATTCCGCAGCCACCTTCTCACGCAGAGAATCGTCATTATTTACGGTTGCAAGCCGTGCCTCGCACATTTCGCAGTTCAGCCCGCAGTAAGCGATGTATTTGTTCATATAAACCTCCGAATGAAAATATTCAAATTGCAGTTTGTCGCGCCGCAGGCGCGACAGCCGTTCGCCGTTCGCAAGAATCACAGTGTCCACAATGAGGCGCAGTGCCGGATCGTAGGGCGGCATCGCCGCCATACTGTGGACGCTCAGATATCTGCTAACGGCAAACGGCGAACGGCATTTATCGCGCAAAGTGTGCGATAAGTTATAATTTATATTCACGCCCTCCCTCAATGGGAGCCTTCCGCCCCTGCGTTCACGATGGCGGCGTACTGCTCCTCCGGGATCATGGGAGAGCAGATCTCCGCCAGCAATGCGGGGCGGATGGCGCCTGTTTCGGCGTACTGCCGGCCGGCCCGGCGCACAAGGGCAAGGCGCGGCTCGGTGACGGCGGCGGCCTCGGGGGCGTTGAACATGGGGCTTTCCGGTACGGTGATAACCGTATGGCCGCCGGGGAACATCAGCCTGAACTGCGCCGCGGCAGGCTCAAAGTTGTGTTTGCTGTTGGGAAAGCCGCAGCCGCAGATCATCAGGTATCTCAGGCGGCTGAAATCTGCCTGCCCCACGTGTTCGTAGCGCTCCCCCACCTTTTTCATCGCCATGCCTGAAAGGGGCAGGGTGCGGTCCATCAGCGCTTTCAGGGGCGCAGGCATACCGTAGCAATAGAGCGGGAAGCTCAGGAGCAGCAGATCGCTTTCGAGGATCTCATTCAGAATCTGCCGCATATCGTCGTTATGGATGCAGCTGCCGCCGTTGCGCATACAGGCAAAGCAGCCGGTGCAGTATTCGATATGCCGGTCGATCACATGGATCATACGGATCTCCTGCGCACGGGCGTCTTTCATGCCGTCCAGAAATGCGCGGGTGATATGCAGCGTATCGCTTGCTTCCCGTTTGGGGCTGCCGTTCATAACAAGGATTTTCATTCTGTTCCCTCTTTTCAGTTCAGTTCCAGCCGCATCAGCACCAGCGGCTGCCAGCCGGATACGCGGGAGCGGAACCCCTTGGGATTGCGCCCGTATTCCGTGAATCCGACGCTTTTGTATAAAGCCAGCGCTTTTTCATTGTCCGCCACGGCCTCCAGCTCCAGCTGGGCATAACCGGCGGCTTTTGCGCATTCGATACAGCTTTCCGTGAGCGCACGGCCGATACCGAGGCCCCAATAAGCCCGATCGACACTGACGCCGAACCCTGCCCGATGACGAAGCTTATCCATGCGGGCGATGCAATGGACGCCGGCAGACCCCACGACCATGCCGTTTACTTCCGCCAAGATCTCTATTTCATCGGCGCTCTCCGTTTTTTGCCGCAGAAATTCCGCCTCCTGTTCGGCGGTATAGCTAATCTCATCCGGATAAGACGTGAGATAATCCGTTTGCGCGTGCGTCAGGATGAAAACGTCAAGCAGCGCCTGCCCGTCCGCGGCGGTACCGTTGCGCAGCACACAGGTTCTGCCGTCCTTCAGCGGTACCGTTCGATTGTATTTCATGATCGATCATCTCCCCTTGTATATTTTGTTCAACAATGCTGTGTTTCAATGGTCATACGTTTGTTACACCGTAGGTTTTTATAAAATGGCGGCTGAAGGCTTCAACGCGTGAGAGCGCCGCTTCCGTTTTTTCCGGCTCCCGGTCGCACAGGTGTACCAGCGCGGAAATGGGCGCGGTATAGGCGAAGGCCAGCATGGCGGGGTCCTCCTGCAGCAGCAGCCCCTTTTGCATCATGCCCGCAAAAATAACGGTAAACATATCGGTAAGCCCGGTCAGAAAATGCTTTGTGGCCAGCGCACGGGCGCGGTCGTCGCGGAACTGCTCAATGGAGAGCACCTTGCGGGTTTTTACGATCAATTCATCGTGGACGGTAAAATCCACCATGCGCATGGTAAGCTCTATCAGCCCCTCGGCGGAATCCGGCACGGGCGGAAGCCGTTCCGGCGAACCGAAACGCGCCCCGTAATAGGCGATCATCTGATCCAGCAGGGCGTTCCAGATCTCTTCTTTGCTCTCAAAATGCCGGTACATGGAGCTTTTCCCCAGCCCGAGGGACGCGGTAAGCTCGCGGATATTGGTGCCCGCGTAGCCGTTTTGCGAAAACAGATCCAGCGCCGCCGACAGAATTCTTTCTTTCGTATCCTTTGCCATAAGAACCTCCGAATAAAATGCGACCGAGCGGTCACATATATTATAGCGAACGATCGTTCGCATGTCAATAGGGAATTGCAGTTTATCGCGCCGCAGGCGCGACAGCCGTTCGCCGTTCGCCGTTTGCCGTTCGCAAGAATCACAGAGTCCGCAATGAGGCGCGACGCCGGATCGTAGGGCGGCATTTTATGCCGCGTTAATTACAAAAGGACGGAATATATTT
>CAMOVW010000120.1 GCA_946627725.1 uncultured Clostridia bacterium | reverse complement strand
AAGAAAAACGGGACGGCATTGTGGAGTGGAAAAACCTGACCACCGCAAACGGCTACGGCCACGAGCCGATCAAAACCCAAGACATGCTGGACTGGCTGATGAAATACGGCATGGCCTTTAAGGATTATATCTGCGATACCACCGAATACCTGCAGGCCGCAGAGGATGAAGGCAAAAAGATCCTGTTTGAGGCGCAGCTCGGCGCCCTCAGGGATATCGATTACGGCATCTTCCCCTATACCTCCTCCTCTTCCAACATCTCCGCATACGCCCCCATCGGCGCAGGCGTACCCGGATTGAAGATCGACAGCACCATCGGCATCATCAAGGCCTATTCCAGCTGCGTCGGCGAAGGCCCCTTTACCTGTGAGCTCTTCGGCGAAGAGGGCGACGCCCTCCGCGAAGCGGGCGGCGAATACGGCGCTGCCACCGGCAGGCCCCGCCGCGTGGGCGGCTTTGACGTGCTTGCCAGCCGCTACGGCACCGAGGTACAGGGCGCAACCTCCCTTGCCCTTACCAAGCTGGACGTGCTCTCTTATATGGAAAAGATCCCGGTTTGCGTGGGCTACACCTATAAGGGCGAGCGCCTCAACCGCTTCCCCATGGGCAAGGTCCTGATGGAAGCCGAACCGATCTATGAATATTTTGACGGTTGGAACTGCGATATCTCCGGCTGCCGCACCTTTGATGAGCTGCCCGAAAAGGCAAGAGCTTACGTTGAATACATCGAAGACGCCGTCGGGTGCCCCATTGAATACGTTTCCGTAGGCGCGGAAAGAGACGCTTATATCAAGATGTTCTGATCAAAACCGAATACGAAAAAGGAAGCTGAAAGCGCCATGCCTTCAGCTTCTTCTTTTTTATGATATTTTCTTTCTTTTTAACCGGAGTTTATCTGAGATCATGGCGATAAATTCGGAATTCGTGGGTTTGCCGCGGGAGTTCTGGATCGTGTAGCCGAAATAGGAACTGAGCACGTCGATATCGCCCCGGTCCCATGCCACTTCAATGGCATGCCGAATCGCACGTTCCACACGCGACGGTGTGGTACCGAATGATTTTGCTACTGTAGGATACAATACCTTTGTAACGGAACTCATCATATCCGGTGAATTAACGGTGAGAATGATCGCCTCTCGCAGATACTGATAGCCTTTGATATGGGCGGGCACGCCCAGCTCATGCATGATATCGGATACCACGATCTCAAGATCCGTATCGTTTTTGCCGTTCAGTTTCACAATGGAGCCGTTCTCTTTTGCGGGAATGCCGCTGAGCCCCGCGATGCGCTCTGTCATAAAAGAGACTTCCACCGGTTTGATAAAATAGTAATCCGCGCCGGAGGACAGCAGCTGCTGCTCAAATACGCCGTTTTCCACGCCCGAAAGCACAACGGTGATCGGGCGTTTTTTCAGTTTGAGCGTAGGCATCATCTTGAGCACGGCAAGCGCGTCAAAATGCGAGAGGAAAGCTTCCGTTACAAAGATATCCGGAGAAGACGCTTCAAGCGCCTTCAGAACCTGCGCGCCGTCCCGCGGCACGCTTACGCATTCAAAGCCATAGGTGCGGAAGGAGGATACCGCATTCTTCAGGAATTCGCCGTTATCCTCCGCGATCAGTACTTTTTTGGGTGATTGCATGTTAATACCTCATTTCTTTCTTTTATTCAGCCCATAAAATTCAGAAACGACACCGAAAACAGTACCCTTATGCAATTTTTCTTCAAAAAAATCAGAGAAACTGTGTGAAGCACGGTTTTGCCATATTATACCATTTCTTTTTGCGGATTTCAATAGGTTTTGGAAAAATAATGTTAATTTTTACCATTTTATTTATTTTTATATTTTTATGGTTATTTATGGTTGTTGTTTAAATTATAATTTCTCTATCCTCCCGTTCCATCCGAAAAAAACAAAAACGCCGCCCGAAGGCGGCAATTCTGCGTTATATTCTTCCGTTATTTTTTTCCTTCCCTCTCGGCAAGAATCTTTTCCCATTTCTCGCGCTGGGAATCATATACGGCGTCCGGGATATCAGGCGTGCCGTTTTTGGTGGTGGGCAGAAGCATATCCCCCGCAGCGGCGGGCATGGTGCAGGCGGTATCGTTTCTCCATTTTTGCCGCGCCTCCGGCTTGCGCAGATCGGGGATCTCCATGGGTACGCCGCCGGCAAGAATCGACCGGTAGGCGAACAGGCCGGGCAGACACATATCCAGCGCCTCGTAAACGTCGATCACGTCCGCCGCGTCATCCCCCTTGATTTTTTCAATAAAGTAATACATGGACCAGAAATCAGACCCGCCGTGGCCGAAGCCCTTGCTTGCCTCCTCCCGCTCCGCGGGCAGATAGGTTTCCACCGGGTGGGGCGTATCGTAATCGCCGGGAAACGCGTCAGCGTTCACATAGATACGGTCATGCCCGCCGTTCTGCGCATCCTCACGGGCGGATTCCATGCGCCCCTTGTCGCCGTAAACCACATAAGAAATATTATTCTTATACAGATCGCCGTGGATGCTCTTCACGATACCGCCGTTTTCCAGCGTTACAAGCTCCATACCGAAGGCGGCGCACTTAGAGCCGGTGCGGTAACGGCGGTCGTTCAGAGTGCTCTCAAACCCGGTCACCTGCACGGGACGCAGCCCGGTAATATGGATAAGGGGCCCCAGAGAATGGGTGCAGTAGAAGGTAGAGAACATATTGTTGCGCCAGTGATCCTTCTCCCCGTAGGCGATCTCGGGCCAGATGGATTCGCAATTGTGTACGTATTCGCCTTCGCCGTATTCAAACTCGCCGATTTTTCCCGCACGGTAAAGGCGGCGCATCTCGCGGGGCGCGGCCATATAACAGTAGTTTTCACCGTAAGCATAGATTTTACCGGTCTGTTCCACGGTCTCAACCAATTCAACGGCCTCTTTCATCGTCTGCACCGGCAGAACCTCAGAAAAAACGTGTTTGCCCTCTTTCATGGTGCGGATGGCGAACGGCGCGTGCTCGTTTGCATAGTTTGCCAGCACGACCGCGTCCATATCGTGCTTTATAAAATCATCAAAGGTATCGTAATACGCAATGGGCAGCCCCGCGGATTCGCGCCGTACCCGCGCCAGCTCATAAGGCGCCTTATCACATACCGCTACCACCTCAGCGTTCTCCGCCTTGCGGCAATATTCGATCATGGTTCTGCCGCGATGCGCGCCGAGCACACCCACTCTGATTTTTGCCATAAAATCCTCTCCCTTTTATGTCAATTAAACGAAGCCCAGAACATATCCGTCAACCGGAAGGGCTGCTGAAAGCAATTCTGCAAATACTTTTCCGTAAGCAGCGTCAATGAACGGAGCAGATCCTCGTTCAACCGGAACCCGAACACCTTATCGGGCGGCGAAAAAATGATATGCCGCATGGCGGCGATCACCGCAAAAGGAACCTCCGGCGCGTCCGACAGTCTTCCGCATCTTGAACAGAGCAATTCGCCGGTTATGCAGTTGAAATACATGGTATCCGTTTGAAACGCGCCGCAGTTATCGCAGGCGTGCACCGGCGGGGCGTACCCCGATACGGCTGCCATACGCAGTTCAAAAACCGCTTTGATCTGCAAAAGATGCTTTGTGCCGTTGCTCAGATAATAGAGGGACCGCAGCATCAGCAGAAGGTATTCCTCATCCGTTTCGGCGTCAGGCAGGGTTTTCAGCAGCACCTCGCAGAAATACTGCGCCAGCGTGAGCTTTGCGATATCGCTGCGCAGGCCGAAGAAGATCTCTTTTACGGACGCTTCGCTAATATGGTATACGTCGTTCTTCTCGGTGAACGTAAAATCGCAATACGCAAAAAGAGAGCTCCCGGCGTGCAGTTTGTTTTTCATACCTCTTGCACCTTTTGCGAAAGCCCTGATCATTCCACGGGAACGGGTAAGAACGAATACGATCAGATCGCTCTCCCCCGTTACGCTTGTTTTGATAACAATACCGTCCGTGTTAAATTTTTCCATCAATCCAAACCGAAATTACGGATCAGCCCCTCGCGGTTGCGCCAATCCTCTTTTACCTTCACCCAGCATTTGAGATTGACCTTGATCTGAAAGAACTTTTCAAGGTCGAGTCTTGCGCCGGTGGAGATCTTTTTCAGCATTTCACCCTTTTTGCCGATGATAATGCCTTTATGATTTTCTTTTTCACAGTAGATGGTGGCGTCGATATCCAGAATATCGGCGTCTTCCCGTTCTTTGAACCGCTCGATCGCCACAGCCGTGCCGTGAGGGATCTCATCCTCCAGATAAATCAGCAGCTTTTCGCGGATATACTCCGCCGCCAGCACCTTTTCAGGCTGGTCGGTAAGCGTATCGTCGGCAAAGAAATGCTCGCAGGGAACGCTCAGCTTTTTCAGTTCGTCCAGCAGATCGCCGAGGCCGCTGCCGTCCTTCGCGCTGACCGGCACAATGGCGGAAAAATCGTACAGCGCCGCAAACTGCGCGATACGGCCCAACAGCAGTTTTTTATCCTCGATCTGGTCGATTTTGTTGATCGCCAGCACCGCGGGGATCTTTTCCTTCTGAATCTTTTTGATCAGCGTTTGCTCCGCCTCGCGGATCTCGCCCTTGGGCTCCACTACCAGCAGACAGGCGTCCACGTCGTGCAGCCCTGCGGATACCGCCTTCACCATTTTTTCGCCCAGCTTGGTTTTTGGTTTATGGTAACCGGGGGTATCGGTAAACACCAGCTGGGTATCCTGCTCCGTGAGCACGCCTAAGATCCGGGTGCGGGTGGTTTGCGGCTTCGGCGACACAATGGCGATCTTTTCGCCGAGCAGCCGGTTCAGAATGGAAGACTTGCCAACGTTAGGGCAACCCACGATTGCAATGAACGCGCTTTTCGGTTCCTGCTTCATAAGATCATTCCTCATCCATATAATAGCTGGCGTTGCGTTTGAGCCCCAGCTGCGTTAATACCTCTTCTTCTTTTTCGCGCATACGCACCGCTTCAAGGCCGCCGTTCACATGGTCGTAGCCCAGAAGATGCAGCATGGAATGCACCGCAAGGAAGGCGATCTCACGCTCCAGCGAATGGCCGTATTCCTCGGCCTGTTCCATCGCCTTCTGCACAGAGATCACGATATCGCCCAGCATATACGCGCCGGTATCGGGATTTACATCGTAAACGCCGTTTTCACCCAAGGGAAACGACAGCACGTCGGTTTCTCTGTCGATATTGCGGTAGGTTTTGTTCAGCTCATGGATCATTTCGTTATCCACAAACCGCACGCTGATCTCCGCGGACCCGTGGAACTCTTCCAGCCGGAGCACCGCCACGCAACTGCGGCGAACCAGCAACCGAACTCTTGACGGAATTTTGACCGTGCGCTGATCATCAGAAATAATCACCTTTATCTTATCTGTCATTGCACGAGGACCTTCTTTCATGGGGATTTGCTATTAGCGTATTCTAACATAAAAAAATGTCGATTACAAGAGATTAATTATTAATTTTTATGATTATTTCCGGTTTTCTCGGCTTTTTCATACGCCTTTATGATGTCCTGCACCAGCTTGTGCCGCACCACGTCCTTTTCCGTAAAACGAACGGTGCGGATATCGTCGATATTCTTCAGGATGCGCACGGCCTCTTTCAAACCGGATTTCTTACCGTCCGGCAGATCGATCTGGGTGATATCGCCGGTGACCACGATTTTGGAATGGAAGCCGAGGCGGGTAAGAAACATCTTCATCTGCTCCGGCGTCGTATTCTGCGCCTCATCCAGGATGATAAAGCTGTCGTCCAGCGTTCTGCCGCGCATATAGGCAAGGGGGGCTACCTCAATGCTGCCCTTTTCCTGATATTTCTGAAAATTATCCGGTCCCAGCATTTCAAACAGCGCGTCGTACAGCGGTCGCAGATATGGGTCCACCTTCTGCTGCAGATCGCCGGGCAGAAAGCCCAGCTTTTCGCCGGCCTCCACGGCGGGGCGCGTAAGGATAATACGGCTCACCTCTTTTGCGCGGAACGCTTTTACGGCCATGGCCACGGCAAGATAGGTTTTACCCGTGCCGGCGGGCCCTACGCCGAACACGATGGTATTGTTGGCGATATCGTCAACGTAGTTTTTCTGCCCGATGGTTTTCGGTTTAACAGGCTTGCCGCTCATGGTGATGCAGATGCAGTCCGATGAGATGGAGGGCAGTTTATCCTCGCTGCCTTCATTCACCAGAGAAATGCAGTAACGCACGTTCTGCTCGGTGAGCTCCTCGCCCTTGTTGATGAGCATCAAAAGGCCCTCCAACGCTTTCGCGGCGCAGCTCACCATTTCCGGTTCGCCGGAGATCTTGATTGCCGACCCCCGGTTCACGATACGCACGTTATATTCTTTTTCAATCAGGCGCACGTTTTCATCGAAGCTGCCGAACAGCCCTACCGCATCCTCCATGCGCTCGATATTGATCACTTGTTCATACATATTCGGTTTTCTCCTGATTTATAGGTTCAGCGCGTTGATCACGCCGGTATACAGCCCGCCGGGGTTGTTCATAAACGCGTCCGCTATGGCGTTGGCCTGAATGCTGTCCGCCGCGTACAGCAGGGTTTGCATCATCACCGTATCCTGTTCGCGGATCGTAAGCTGCACGTGGTAGCCTTTTTCCAGCCTTATGATCTTTGCATCCGCGCCGCGGGCCGCCCGCTCCTTCGCAAGAAGCTCCATTGCGCTGGCCACGGCCTTTTTGCGCACGTCCTTCGGCAGATCCGTATCGAGCCGGTCCGCGATCTCTCTGCCGGCGGCGGTAAGGGTGAAATATTCTTCCTGCTCCCGCTTTTCGCTGGCAATAAAACCGGATTCCAGCAGCGCGCTCATGGCGTCGTTCACTTCAAAGAAATTGGCGAGGGACGTGCTCTGCAGCACCTCGTTCAGCCCGGTTTTGGAAAACGGCGCGTCAAGGCTTTTCAAAATATAACACAACAGCACGCGGATATCGCCCTTTGTACGCATTCCGCCCAGCACGATCCCGCCGGTAAAAGCATCGTAATGTTGATCCATTCTATATATACCTCGGTTCAGATGATTCGCAGATAATTATAT
Source organism: uncultured Clostridia bacterium (assembly GCA_946627725.1). GTDB lineage: Bacteria > Bacillota > Clostridia > Oscillospirales > Acutalibacteraceae > RUG806. Next base: position 2,664 of record CAMOVW010000120.1, on the reverse strand, counting down.
GGCGGCACGTCGATATTGCCCACGTTTACGGAAAAGTGATTATAATTCACCAATACGATACTGCCGCCCTCGTAGGTTGTGGCGAACACCCCGTCCGCCGCCTTTTCATGCGCCACGATGCGCTGATCGGAGAGATCGCCGAGCTGCTCCGCCGCATTTACGAAAAACTCGGTGATATCCGCATAATTCCGCTCATAAAACAGTGGAGAGCTTGCGGAAAATACCCATCGCGCATAGGGCGCCGCGCCGTACTCAACGCACTTGAGAAGCTGCAGAATATACAGCTCGTCCGCGTTCACCGGCGCGCCGGAATAAGAAAGCGTGCCGTGCAGCACCGCCGGAAGGAAGGGGGCCGCGGCGTAGGCTTCCGATTCGGCAAAGGCCGTTGTAAAGCTGAGATCCGTAAGCAGATCTGCATAGCGCAGCGAGCCGAATCCGGCGGTATGCAGCAAAAGACCGTTTCGCGTGGAGATCGCCTTCAGATTCGCATCGATCGTTTCTCTGATGGAGGAAGCGTCTTTTCCGCTGCCGAAATCCGCATACACCGTGTCCGCATCCGTGACCGCATAGCCGGAAAAACCGAGGGCGTTGGTGCGGTTCAGCAGCCGCAGCGTGTTTTCATCCACCGTTTTTGCCGTGGCAAGCTCCCGGGTTTTGCCCGCGCCGCCGATATAGGGCGCAAGCGGATTTTCGATAAACACGTTAGCTCTCTCGCCGGATATATTTTTTGCAGCCCCAAAAGAGGAACCCGCCGTGAGCAGATTTACCGCCGCGTAAATATCATAGTTCTGCGCCGCCGCATAAGAACACAGATCCGCCAGATCCTTTTTGCCGCCGGCGCCGCCCAAAGGCGCAAAGCGGCTTCCGGCCTGATACACGCCGCCGGTAAGAGCGCCTTCCGCAATCAGATTCATCTGTTTTACGCCCTTGCCCTTCAGTACGCCGGCAAGATCCTCCGCCTGGGCGTAGTCGGTAACGGCGCTGCCGGAGCCGGTAACGCTTACAACAAAAGCCGTGTTCATGGGGTAATACCCTTCGGGAAGGATCTGCTGCGAGAGCATCGAATTGCGGATCAGCGTCTCTCTGCAGGCGGACGCCAGCCCCACGGGATTTGATCCGACGCCGTAAACGAAGCGGTAAACCACTTCGATGCGCCCGTTAAAACGCTCCCCATACAAATAGGTTTGCCCGTCTGTTTTTGAAGGCGTGAGCGTAAACTCTGGATATACCGTATTCAGGCCGTCCGCGTTTGCCTCCGCGCGAATAGCCCTGATGCTTGCGATCGCCTCTCCGCTGCGGATCACGCCCGCAAAACCGGCGTTATGCGCGCATACGCCGAAATATCCCGCGCCCGCAGGGGCGGTATTCACGCCCGTTTCCTTTGCATCCAACCGAAACGTCAGATTCGCCGTCCCGGCGTCCGGGGTATCCGTATACATCACCGCGCCGCAGCCGTCGGGCACCAGCATATAGCTGCGGGAGAAGGGGGCGCCGTTCACCGGCGCTTCTGCGTCCGAAGGCGCGTCTGCGCCCGAATCATCGTTTGTTTCTTCCCCGGCAGACGCTTCCGCCGTTTCCGGGGATGGCTCGTCCGGCTGCGAAGCGGACGCCTCATCCGACGGATCGGGCTCTTCGATCTCCACCCCAACAGGAACGGCGTCGGCGGAAACGGCGCCGAAGGAGGGCAGAAACGACAGCGTTTCGGGCACATAGCCCTCAGATACAACCAGATCGCCGCAATCGATCGCCGCCGTGAAGGCGCCGTCCTCCAGCATATAGTTTACGCGAAGGCGAAGATATAACTCCCCTGCTGTGAGATCACTCTCTTCCTTTTTTGCGGTTTCCGCAGAATCCGCCATACGATATTCCACAGAGAACCCCTGTTCCGTTTTCTCCATAGAGAAGGTACCGAAGGCAACGCTGTTATCCTGCGAATTCAGATAGCTGCGCCCCTGCTCCGATACCAGCGCCACCGAAAGCACGGCAGCGGAACCGTTCCCCGAAAAAGGCAGCGAGCTCCAAAACATCTTGTGCGCGATATCCTTTACCCCCACAGCGCCGGTCTCTTTTTCATACATAAGACCAAGGCCGTCTGCAGACACAATACTTTCATATCTTTCCGCAGCCGTGCTGTGCAGGTTATAATCGATATTTGACGCTCCCCTGATCTCATTTCCAACAGTAAGGGAACGTATCCCGTCCGGCCGCCGCGCACATGCGCACAAAACAGCAAGGATCAGGGCCAATATAACGCAGATAACAGCTTTCAACCGATTTTTCATTCTGTGCCTCCGATGATATACAGAATTATGATAACACAAACCTTACGGAATAGCAAGCCGGATATCGTGTTTTTTTGGATCTTCACGGGGAAGAAAAGAAATAGTAAATTATAATTTATCGCGCTGTTCGCGCGATAAACGCCGTTCGCCGTTTGCCGTTCGCAAATATCTGAGTAGCCGCATTTTGGTTGGGTTCTATAACGCGGAGCGATAAAATGGTAGCGCGGTTCCTCAGAACCGCCCGCAACGCGATTCCTTATTCTCATTTGGCTTCCCTGCAAGGAAAACCGGCCTTTACAAAAGTAACTTTGCGAAGGAACCGCCTTACGGCGGGGCGGTGCGGGTCTCCGGGGGAGACCTCTGCCGAAGGCAGAAGCACCGA
>CAMOVW010000119.1 GCA_946627725.1 uncultured Clostridia bacterium | reverse complement strand
ACCTCCCGTGAGCGAAGCGAACACCCTCCCGCGAACGTAGTGAGCACCCTCCCGTGAGCGAAGCGAACTCGAGTGTCAGCGCGATAAATTATAATTTGCCTCATCTCTCTTCTCCGCCCGGACAAAAAAAGGAAGCCGGGAAACACCCGACCTCCGATTTTTAATTGAAATCAATCAAGCACATAGATATTGGCGGTTCGCCAACCCCATTCGTCAACGTCTTCGTCGTTATACATGAACAGGTCTACCGTGGCGCCGTTTCTGAAGTAGATAAATCCGCCGGTGTCTTCCGCAACCGCATAGCCATAAACGTAACGGCCATCGTCGGAAACAATATAAAGACGGGTACCGTAAGGGATATTGGCGGGATTCACCGCAACCGTGCCCTGCTCGGGACGCGTACCGGTGGAGGTAATGATATCGTCGGTATAGGCGGTGGCCTTTCCGGTGATCATATAGGAATAATGCAGCGGCACACCGTAATCATCCAGCTCCACGTCGCCTTTCTGCGACATCGGGATGCCGTAAGAATTCAGCCGGACGTAACTGCCGGAATCCGTGTATGCGGTGCAGGACGCGAGCGCTGCCTGACGGGCCCTCTCCTTCTCGGCTCTTTCCGCCGCGAGACGCGCCTTTTCGGCGTTGATCTCATCCAGCTTGCGCTGCGCTTCTTCCGCAGAAAGAACAACCACATAATTCTCCAGCGCATTCTCACAGCGCATAACCGGCGTTTTGCGTCCGGCGGCAACGGTCAGCTTTCTTACTGCCGCGTCTAGGTCCTCGGGCGCGCCGGCTTCGGCGGAACCGTCTACATACACAACGCCGGATTCGGTGGATTGCACATTGGCGGAAGCCTGATATTCACCTAAAGAAAGGCGGATCACATTCACGGCGGTTTGCGGGATCGTGGAAATAATCACAGCAAGCATCAGCCCCAAAGCGGTCATAAAGCAAATCGCGCGGAATCCGCTGCGGTTGGCATAGGCGGATTCGGTGATCAGCTGATAACAGTTGTGCAGCACCTGTCCCCTGCCGACTCTCTTTGATTGAAACATACTGAAAACTCCTTGTCCGTGTAATATACTGAGCAGAATAAATACTGTGCAGCGGCGCTCAATACATTTATAGGCTAAGAACACGGCCATTATATGCAATAAATTTTCGATTGTCAAATTCCCACCGGGTTTTGATTTATTTAAACTGTACAAAAATTTGTTACAGAATTTTCACAAAAAAATTTTTAAACCCCGTTTTTTCCTTTTTTTTCAGCCGGGCTTAAAAATTTTTTTGTGAAAAATGAATAAACTTCGGTTGCGTCAAAAAAGAGGTTACAAAACTGTAACCTCTTTTCGCATCATCACTCTGATTTTTTTGGGTTTAAATTGCCCGTTTTTATGCTTTTGCGGGCTTTTTCAAAGATACGAGGGAGACGCTCCCATGAATCTCTCTGCCGATGAATTTACCCCCGTTTTCGGCAAATCTTGCGGGTGCGTCGCTGACGTAATATTGTATGGAACCGTGCGTTTGACCGTCGTTAAGCAGATCTCTCTCACGCAGCGTGTTGATCAGCGCTTCGGTAGAAGCCGAACCGGAACAGATCAGATGCGTTTCGGGCATGATGGCGGCGATGCTGTCGTAAAGCAGCGGATAATGGGTGCAGCCCAAGATCAGCGTATCCACTTTTTTCTCCCGCAGCGGCGCAAGATAATCCGAGAGCACCCGATCCACCACCGCGTCGCCCCTGTGAAAACGCCCCTCTTCCACCAGCGGCACCAGCAGCGGACACGCAACGGGAAACACCTGCACGTCCGGCGCGATCTCCGCCATGGAGGTTTCGTATGCCCGGCTCTCTACGGTGGCTTTGGTACCGATGACGCCAACCCGCCGGTTTTCCGTCACAAGGGCAGCCTGTTTCGCGGCGGGGCGCACCACCCCTACCAGCGGAACGGTGTAATCCGGCGTTACGGTTTCTCTTGCCATGGAATCCGCCGTGTTGCAGGCGATCATCACCGCTTTTACATGGTGGGTCAGCAAAAAATCAATATCTTCACGCACGTAGGCAGTGATGGTCTCGCGGGATTTTCCGCCGTAGGGCACCCTTGCGGTATCGCCGAAGAACACGATATCCTCATTCGGCAGGCAGGCGAGCAGATCCTTCACCACGGTAAGACCGCCGAGGCCGGAATCAAACACGCCGATGGGCCTATATTTATCTTCCATATCGTATCTCTCTTTCTTAAAGGGCGTTCACCAGAGATTTGAAATGATCTCCTCGTTCCTCGAAGCAGGAATATTGGTCAAAAGAGCTTGTTGTGGGAGAAAGCAGCACCACGTCCCCCGCTTCTGCAAGTTTACGGGCTGCATCCAGCGCCTGGGCAAGGTTTTCCACCAGGATTCCGCTGTTTTCGGTCAATTCACGGATCAATCTCTCACCGCAGGCGCCGAAACCGACCACCTGTTTCACATTTTTGAGATACGGCTTCAACGGTGTAAAGCTTAATCCCTTTTCATAACCGCCCGCAAGCAGGATCACAGGCTGTGAAAACGCCTTCAGCGCGGTTACGGTTGCGTCAACGTTGGTACCCTTGGAATCGTTATAATACCGCACGCCGTCCAGTTCACGCACAAATTCTATGCGATGCTCAACCCCCGAAAACCCTTGTACCGCCGCAATGATCGAGGCCTCATCCGCACCGGCGGCCAGCGCCGCGCCAACGGCGGCCAGCACATTCTGCACGTTATGCCGTCCTACGATTTTCAGATCTCTCAAAGGGAACAATATCCGATTGTTCAAAATCACATTTTGCGCATCCGCATAGAGTTCCGCCGGTTTTTCGATGCTAAAAGTAAAGGTTTTTGCCTTTACCGGAAGCAGATTCGTATAGGTTTCGATCAGCGGATCGTCCGCGTTTTTCAGAAATACGCCGTTTTCATCCATATTCTCGTAAACGCGGCACTTCGAACGGTAATAAGCGTCTTCGCTGCCCATAAAATCGATATGATCCGGCGCAAGATTCAGGATCACGGCCACGTTCGGGCAAAAATCGACGATATCCACCAGTTGGAAATTTGAAATCTCCAGCACCACATAGTGGCCGGCCTGATGCAGCAGGTCGTTTTCCATTACGGTTTCACACAGCGCCTTGCCGATATTGCCTGTAAGATGGGCTTTACCGGGAAAAGCCTTCTGCAATATCTCATACAGAAGAGAAGCCGTGGTGGTTTTACCGTTGGTGCCCGTAACCGCGATATAAAACTGCGGCGCGGCAACGCGATAGGCAAGCTCGATCTCGGTGATCACCGGGATGCCCCGCTCCCGCAGCCTGCGAACAAACCAGAGATTGCCGTTGATGCCGGGGTTTTTGATCGCAAGATCATAGTCCTCCTCAAAAATCTCCGGCGTTTGCCCCGTAAGGCGTACGCCGAGGGCTTCCAGCTCCGCTTTTTCAGGGATCTCCTCCGGCGATTTCCGCTCGGACACCGTTACCGCTGCGCCGAGCTGCCGCAGAAGCTTTGCCGCGGCGAGTCCGCTGCGCGCCAGACCGAGAATCAATATATTTTTGCCGTTATAGCTTTCCATGCTGTTCCTCCGAACATATATATAATGGTATGTATATTATAATATATATATTTATATTATATTATTTTATACTATTATATAATAGTACAAAACAAATAAATGTCAAGAAGATTCTTTTTAAAAGATTTGAAAAAACACTTGCATTTTTGATTTGCATATGATATTATGTACGGGCAAAACGTGAGTGTGGAACTCCCCTCACTGCAATTAGTCTGTGAACTAAGGCAAGCGGTCCTCTGGCGGCGAACGATCGCAGCGTATGAACGCCTGAAAAAATGAATGGAGGAAAAAACATGGACGCAATCAAACTTATGACCCAGGGCTGCATCAAAGAAGAAACCCCCGCCTTCTCGATCGGTGATACCGTTCGCGTGGCCGTTAAGATCCGCGAAGGTGAAAAAGAGAGAATTCAGGCTTTCGAAGGCACCGTGATCGCCAAGAGAGGCTCCGGCGTGGCCGAGACTTTCACCGTTCGCCGTCTTTCTTACGGCGTAGGCGTGGAAAGAGTTTTCCCGCTGCACTCCCCCAACGTTACCGACGTTAAGGTGATCAGAAAAGGTAAAGTGCGCAGAGCCAAGCTCTACTACCTCAGAGGCCGCGTAGGCAAGTCCGCAAAGGTAAAAGAGGCCCTCAAATAAGATTTTGCAAAAACGGGAACGCGTTCGGCGTTCCTTTTTTTGTTTTTTATATTGTAAAACAAAACAAATTGTGTTATAATTTTTATATTAATGCACAGAAAAGAGCGTAATACGGCATGAGCAAATCAAAACAGACGGAAGATAACCGCAACTACGGCGCCAACGGTATTATGTTTGACGCGGTTTCCATTATAGTTACAGCCATCGCAATGCTGGCCATTGTGTTCACCTTCGGGTTCCGCATGGTGGGCGTAAACGGAAGTTCTATGGAGAATACCTTGTTTACGGACGATTGGCTTCTTGTAACCCCATATTACGGCGAACCCCATTACGGCGATATTGTGATCTCCACTAAAGAGACCGCCGCGGAGGGCGCGCTGGTAAAACGCGTGATCGGTTTGCCGGGAGATGAAGTTATGATCACGGAAGACGACAGCGTTTACGTTAACGGCGTAAAGCTGGACGAAACCTACGCCCTCACCCGCAACACCCACGGAAAGGGCGACCGCACCTACCCCGTTACCGTGCCGGAGGGCTGCGTGATGCTGATGGGCGACAACCGGGACGTATCATGGGATTCCCGCTTTACCAGCATCGGTTATATTGAAGAAGAACACCTGCTGGGCAAGGCCCGCGTGCGCCTGTCCAAAGACTGGAACATCTACGCCAACTTCACCCACGACGCAACAAAAGATTGATAATAACGCAACAAAATCGGCTGCAAAGCCTTTTTTGTTTTTCAGAGGTAATTATGGACGATACGGAAAAAGAGAAGAATCAGCAGAACACGTCAACAAATATCAACTGGTTCCCGGGCCATATGGCGAAAACCCGCCGCCAGATCAAAGAGAGCTTAAAGCTGGTTGACGCGGTGGTGGAACTGCGGGACGCGCGCATTCCCGTTTCCAGCACAAACCCGGAACTGAACGAGCTGATCGAAAACAAGCCGAAGATCATATTGCTGAACAAGGCGGATCTGGCGGATGAGGCCGCAACCCGGCGGTGGCTGGCCTATTACAAATCGCAGGGTATTCCGGCAGTGCCGGCGGACGCCAAAAGCGGCAAAGGCCTGCGGGAGCTGCGCGCCGCAGTAAACGAGATACTGGCCGACAAGATCAGAAGCAACGCCGAAAAGGGCATGGCGGGCAAAGCGCTGCGCCTGATGGTGGTGGGCATCCCGAACACGGGAAAATCCTCCTTTATCAACCGCATGGCGCGCTCCTCCAAAGCCAAGGTAGAAGACCGTGCCGGCGTAACAAGGCACAACAAATGGTATGTGATCGACGGCGGCCTTGAGCTGCTGGACACCCCCGGCGTGCTCTGGCCGAAATTTGAGGACCCCGAGGTGGGCTACCGGCTTGCCTTTACCGGCGGCATCAAGGACGATATTCTGGACGTTGAAGAGCTGGCCGTAAAGCTGGTGGAGATCCTCGCACGGGACTACCCCGCCCGCCTTACCGAACGTTATAAGGTAAAAGATTTTTCAGATACGCAGCCCTACGAGCTGCTCGAAATGATCGGCCGCAAGCGCGGTATGCTGATCTCCGGCGGCGAGGTGGACACCCTGCGGGCCTCACAGATGCTTCTGGACGAGTTGCGGGGCGGCAAGCTGGGAAAAATCACCTTTGAAATGCCGGAATAAGGAGGTTTTTATGACCTACGAATACGAAAACCAATATCGCGCCGAAGGCTATACCGTGATCTGCGGGGTGGATGAAGCCGGGCGCGGGCCGTTGGCCGGGCCGGTATTCGCCGCGGCTGTGATCCTGCCGGACGGGCTGGAGGACATCGGCCTGAACGACTCCAAAAAGCTGAGCGAGAAAAAGCGGGAGCAGCTGTTCGATCTGATCAAAGAGAAAGCAATCTCATACTGTGTGGCAAGCGCCGACGAAAACGAGATCGACGAGCTGAACATACTCAACGCCACCTATCTCGCCATGCAGAGGGCGGTACAGGGCCTTGCCGTAAAGCCGGATCTGGCGCTGATCGACGGCAACCGCAAGCCGAACACCGGCGTGGAGGAGGTTACCATCGTAAAGGGCGATGCCAAAAGCATCTCCATTGCGGCGGCCTCCATACTTGCCAAGGTAAGCCGGGATCGCTATATGCTGGAGCTGGACAAACAATATCCGGAATATGATTTTAAGCAGCACAAGGGCTACCCCACCAAGCTGCACTACGAAAAAATAAAGGAGCACGGGATCTCTCCCGTGCACCGGCTGAGTTTTTTGAAAAATCTGAACGAACATTAGAATGCGATGGTAATGATCTCGAAGGGCTTATATTCGAGCACGTCCGTTTCGCAAAGCGGGCGTTCCAGCAGGTCCGTGACCGTAACCGTTCGATCCAATTTGATTGTACCGCGTCTGCCGTTGGTTTCGACCAGACGGCAGACCGTTTTTTTGCCGTCTTCGCTGCGTTTGAGCGCCTGCAAATAAAGCTTGCTGTTGCATAGCCTGCTAAACCCGGTCGTGTCCGGTATGCGCCAATCCTCCGGCCAGATCTTCACCGGCGACGTACGCACGAGCGGCGTATTGTAACACAGCGCCGCATAACTGACGCCCTCATACCCCCCGTGCTCGCTATCCGGCTGGATCAGATAGCAAAAATCATGCCGCCCCAGATCGCTCTGCGGGTCGGGGCGTTCCGTGGCGCGCAGCAGCGAGAGCGTTGCGCTCTTTTCGCCGATCCCTACGCCGTATTTTCCGTCGTTGATCACACCCACGCCGCTTTCCATTTCGCCCATGTAAAACCATTTATGCGTACAGCATTCAAAGCGGGCGGCCTCCCAGCTCGTGTTCCTGTGCATGGGGCGTTTGATATAACCCGCGGATGTATCGCATACCACTTCCCGTGTGAGTACGTTGGGGGTAAATTCCACCTTCAGCAGCTTATGGCTCTCATGCCAATCTGCGATCAATTCCACCTCGATACCGGGCAGCCGAGTCGGATCAAAAGCACGGAACACGCGGATCCTTCGCTCGATGCGGCTTTTTTCCGTACCTTCAACAGCGGTAAATTCGGCGCATTCCCCCGAAAGCGCCGTCAATGTAAGCGGCGCAAGCAGCATAAGCGGCCTCTCGTTTTCGGTATAGTTCGGCAGAATATCCCATGCGTCGTAATTGCCGGGCTTATCGTCATACAGGCGGAGCTTGTTAAACGGACCTGCAACCCATTCCTTTTGTCCGCCCTTCCAATAAAGGCTTTCCATGGCGCCGTCCGGCGAAAACACGATTCGGTACATATCTGTTTCCACCGTACTCCCGTTGACCGAAATCCAATCCGTGTTCGCGCGAGGCGGTTCGATATCTGCTGCGGAAAGCGCATTTGCGTGTACGCGAACGAAATTACCCTGTACGCCCTTGCGGGTAAAAACGCCGTTCGGATCCGCTACGAATTCCGTGCCGCGTCTTAAAAAATTGAGCGTATTAAACAGGCAATCCCCCGTGCCGATGATCTCATCCAGGCCTTTTTCCACTTCGGCGAGGTCCGCCATGGCGTCCCGGTATACGGGCGTGATGTGGCTGCCGGGCAGGATATCGTGAAACTGCTGCAGCAGGAACTTTTTATATAGCGTTCTGATTTGTTCCGCCGGGTATGCGCCGCCCCGCAGCACGCTGAGCAGTTCCGCCGTGCGGAATTTTTCTTCCAGCTCCCGGTTGGCCTTCTTCAGCGCGGCCTTTGTGGTAAAGGTGCCCCGGTGCATTTCAAGATACAGTTCGCCGTCCCACACCGCGAAATTCTTTTCTTCCGTAAAATTCTCTTTCAGGAACGTATCCGCCCGCACGTGGCGCATTTGCGGCATTACGGAAAGCCTCTGCAGGCGGCGCATCAGTTCAATCATCTCTTCGGTAACGCCGCTGCCGCCGTCGCCGTAGCCGAACATACTCAGCGTTTCGGTACCGGTATCCTTATCCTGAAACGCCTCCCAGTTTTCCACGATCTGCGAGGGTTCGTTCCATGTGATAAAATGGGTGGGCGGCACACAGGCAAAGGTATCCGTGCCGTCTATGCCCCGCCAGATAAAATTGTTGTGGGGGAAACGGTTGGTATCGTTCCACGTGCTCATCTTGTTGGAGATAAAATACTTCACGCCGCTCTTTTTCAAGATCTGCGGCAAGATCCAGCTGTTGCCGAACACGTCCGGCAGCCAGCAGGTATCCACGGTGGAACCGAAATTTTCCTCGTAGAACCGCTGCCCGTACAGGCACTGCCGGATAAGGCTCTCGGCGTTGGGGATATTGCAGTCCGGCTCCACGTACATGGCGCCCACCGGCTCAAACTGCCCGGAAGCGATCTTCTGCTTCAGCTCCTCAAACACGTCCGGATAATAGGTTTTCAGCGTTTCGTAGAGATAGGGCTGGGTATGGCAATAGGTGAATTCCGGGTATTTGTCCATCAGCCGCATCTGAATGAGCACCGTGCGCAGATTTTTCTGCACCGTGTGCAGCCGCCGCCAGTAATAGGCGATATCCAGATGCGAATGCGCCACCAACGCCACCTTGCCCGAACCGCGCCAGGTATCGTTATTGTAAATATGGCTTTCAATGTAAGTGATCGCGCTGCGCACGTCCTCCATACGGAAATCCTCGAAATCGATCCGGTCCAGCGCGGCGTTCACCTGCGTTTTCACAAATTCGCGGTAATCTTCGGGGAAGGCGTCGCTGCCGATGATATCCGTAAAGATCTCCAGATCGTAACACAGCGCCTGCACGTCCGCGTTCACCGTACAGAAGTAAAGGCCCTCAAACACCTGACGGCAGCCGCGCAGCGCAAGGGTCTCCGGGTTGCGCTCGTCATCCGGCTTGGAGCGGTTGAAACCCAGCATCTCCAGCTTTACGGCGCCGGACGCGATATAGGGTGTGATCTCGATCAGGCTGCGGTTGGGGTCGAAGCCCCCGGCGTACCGCCCGTTGACCTTTACGATCACTTCGCTTGTGGTTTTGAAATACAGCCAGATGCGGCCTTCCGACGCCGGTACCTCTGCTGCGGCCTCAAAAAAGATGCTGCCGTCCGGCGTATAGCATAGCTCGCCCCGTTTCAGCTCATAAGGGGCGTCCTCATAAAAATCAAATTCGTTTTCGCCGGTCTGGCGGGCGTTGCGGATCATCACCGGGGTGATCTCGGTTTTGTTTTCGATCGCCAGCCGTTTGAGCCAGCCGTATCGCAGGCTGATATATTCCTCCGGCCGCATGGAGCGGCGTTCCACTTTGATATGTGCCATAAGCCCCTCCCCTTATCTGTCCCGGAACCACGGACGGCGCTTCTCCGCCGAGATGCGCACGGTTTTACCGGTATCCTTTTTTATCTTCTCTTCGCACCAGCGCAGGCAGTTTTCCGCTTTCGCGCAGAAGGAACACTCCCCCCGAAGCAGCACCCGCAGGGTATCGCCGTCACAGCCGATAAATTCCATCTCCCCGCCGTCGCCCTGCAAAAGGGGCCGCAGCACGGTATTTACATAGTTTTCCATATTCATCACCGAAAAATATCATAGCATATTAAAAGTGAAATTGCAATAAAAAGGAACACGGGAAAGGAAATTGCAGTTTGTCGCGCCGCAGGCGCGACAGCTAAATTGTGCTTCGCACAGCT
>CAMOVW010000118.1 GCA_946627725.1 uncultured Clostridia bacterium | reverse complement strand
TTGCCTCGCATCGCCTGATCGGGCTTCACGCTTCACTCTTCAAGGCCTCCCGGTGTTCTCTCATCGCCTGATCAGTTCACCGTTCTTCCCGAAGTGCTTGCATATATTATCACAAGATTTGATGATTGTCAACACTTTTTTTCAATATTTTTCCGTTATTGACAACGCCGCCGCGCCTATCCCGCTATCTGTACAAAACATACAAACGATACTTATTGGTTTTGTGCTTTATGACCTGTTTATTGTTCTATACAGCTATTCATCCTCTGTTTTTTGCAATGCAGACTCGATATCGCTTAATAATACAATTTTATTATCCGCCACATCCGCCAGAGGTTTCAAAACAAAAGAGCGTTCCCATACCCCGGGGTGCGGCAAACGGAGTTCCTGTGTATTGCGGGTCTCCCCTTCATATATCAACAAATCGATATCGATCACACGAGGGCCGTTTTTGAACCGGCGCACCCTGCCCATGCCGGCTTCGATACCGAGGCACACGCCGAGAAGCGCTTCCGGCGACAGGCTTGTTTTTACCCTGCCGCAGGCGTTTGTAAAATCGGGCTGGTCCGCATAGCCCCAGGGCTTTGTAATATACATATCCGATAACGCGTCCGGTAAAACGCCGGGGACGCGCCGAAGCGCGTCCCACGCCGCAAGGATCGTTTTTTCTCCGTTACCGATATTGGAACCGAACGCAAGAAAAGCGGTTTTAAGCATCTCTTTCTCTCCTGAGCCAAACGCCCATCCAGCCGAAATCCGCCTTTACGGGGGCTTCGGGCTTTTTTAACGTGATCTCAACGGCGCTGATCTTTTTATACTGCCGCAGCACCTGACGGCACACCTCATCGGCGGCGCGCTCGAGCAAATCGTACTTTTCAGCCGTAAAGCAGGCGATCACGGTTTTGGCGATCTTCGCGTAGCTTACCGTATCCTCTACGTTATCCGTAACGCAGGGCACGGAGAGATCAAGCTCGGCGGTGAGATCGATCACAAAATTCTGGCCGTTTTCTTTTTCCTCCGGATTTACGCCGTGATAAGCGAAGATCCGCAGATCCTTGATTATTATTTTATCCATTATATATGAAATGATACGGTTCAGTTCTGACGGTAGGTGCTGAGGAAATCTCCCAGCGCGTTCATGGCCCGGGTGAGCTCGGCGGGTTCGGGCAGCATTACGATGCGGAAGTGATCCGGCTGCGCCCAGTTGAAGCCGCTGCCGGGGATGATCATAACGTGCTTTTCGTGCAGATAATCAAACGCGAACTGCTTATCGTTGGTGATATTGAAGCGCTTCACGTCCAGCTTGGGGAACAGATAGAAGGCGGCTTTGTTCTTTACGTAGCTGATACCCTCAATGTGATCCAGCGCTTTGCAGCAGGCCTCCCGCTGTTCGTAAAGGCGGCCGCCGGGCACGAGCATCTGCTGCGTGCTCTCGTTATCGGCGAGGGCGGCGGGGATCACAAGCTGCATCAGGGCGTTGGAGCAAAGGCGCATAGCTGCCAGCGCAACCAGCCCGGCGATATAATCTTTGCCCTTTTCTTTGTTGCCGCTGATGATCATCCAGCCGCAGCGGAAGCCGCACACGATATGGGATTTGGAAAGGCCGTTAAAGGTAACGCAGAACAGATCGGGGCACAGCTCGGCAAGGCTGGTATGTTCAACGCCGTCCATGATCAGGCGGTCGTAGATCTCATCGGAGAAAACGATCAGATCGTGCTCGCGGGCGATATCGGCGATCTGCTGCAGCACCTCTTTGGGATACACGGCGCCGGTGGGGTTATTGGGGTTGATGATGAGTATCGCCTTGGTTCTGGAGGTGATCTTGCTGCGGATATCGGCAATATCGGGATACCAGTTGCTCTGCTCGTCGCAGATATAATGCACCGGCACGCCGCCCGCGATATAGGCGGAGTTGGTCCACAGGGAATAATCGGGGGACGGGATCAGGATCTCGTCGCCGGCGTTCAGCAGAGCGGTAAGCGCCATGGTCACCAGTTCGCTGACGCCGTTGCCGATAAAGATATCTTCATTATTGATATTGGGCAGTTTTTTACCCAGATGATACCGATAGATTGCCTCTCTTGCGGCGGGCATACCGCGCAGATCGCAGTAAGCGGCGGCCTTATCCACGTTTTCGAGCAGCGCGTTTTTTACGCTGGCGGGAATGCCGAAGCCGAAGGTGGCGGGGTTGCCGGTGTTCAGCCGCAGCACGTCGATGCCCGCGGCGCGCATCCGGTTTGATTCCTCAAAAATCGGGCCTCTGATATCGGAATGCACATATTTCAGTTTTTCCGCACGTAAAATCTCTTCCATAATTCCACATCCTGTTCTTTATATTTTTTATATTTTTATCCGTCAGGGCTGCGCCGCAACGGGCCGCGCCTCGGTTTCGGATTCCAGAGAAATAAAATTGTTGCGTTCAAAATAGAGAGGGTGCATGCGCAGCGGGCGGCAGAAATCCTCCACCGGCACATACAGCTGCCCCTCGTTCAGCCGCAGGCAGGGGCCTGCCATTTCGGTCTCGCCGAGAGAGGAACGCATTATGTTGCTGTTTTCGGTAAATTCCGCAAAGCGGCCGTAGATCTCAACCCGGATCTTACCCGGAGAACGAACGGCGACGCCGCCTGTAAAGCTCATCACCGCGCCGGGGCAGAGATACCAGAGGCCGTCCACCTTTACGGGCAGCGTGTTTTCGGTACACATGCCCATATCGTAGCCCTTGAACTTCAGCCGGGGACGGTTGTAGCGCGGTGCGCGGTCGATGGGATAAATCACGTCGTTTGCCTTATCGATCGCGCATTCGTCCACAACGCGGCCATCCTCAACAAATGCGGTAAGGGTACATGTATCGCCGGAAACGCGCACGATATGGAACATAGATAGATCCTCTTCGTGCTCGTAGGTTTTGGCGTTCCACACCTTGGGCACCACCCGGGTGCCGGGGGGATTGCGGTTGCCGCTGCCCATATTATAATGGATCGTGCCCTCGCTGGGTTTATCGTAAAGCCCCTCGTTACGGCGGGGATAAGAACGGGCGAAGGAATGCTCATGCCCGGAGAAGACGATATCGCATTTCTCCATCCCCTCTCGCAGGGCAGGCCAGGTATCTTCACATTCAATGGTGGGCCCGGCGTAGCACACCGGGAAATGGTGCACGGCAAACTTCCATTTTTTATCGCTCTTTGCGGCGTCGGCGGCGAGCCACGCGTTCATCTCTTCGTACCCGGAGGTGCCGAGGACGTTGAAATGCACGCTGCCGTAATCGAAAGCGTAGTTTGCGGTTTCCCACCCCGCGGGGCCGTTTTGGTTGTAGGACCCGCAGAGCATATTGGTAAAATAGGTGGCATGCTCGGAATAATACTTGCCCTCGCCGGTATAGTAATCCGAAAAGCCCATATCGTCGTGATTGCCCATGCACATCATTACGGGGATATGCTCGGCAACGCCCTTCAGCCCGCCGAAAAGGCCGGTCCACTGGATATCCGTTTGCCCGCAGTTGGTGTTATCGCCGCCGGTGAGGATAAACTCGCACTCCGGATGGGCGGCAAGGATCTGTTTCAGAACCCGGCCGAAGGCGGTGTAATCCGCAGGCGGCTCCGCGGAACCGGTCTGGATATCGGAAACGCAGAGAAACGAAAAATCGGTAATATCCGCCCTTGCGCTTCTGAACGTGTAAACCGGGCTGCGGCGAGCGCCGTCGCCCACGGTGTATTCATAGGCCGTATCGGGCGAAAGCCCCGCCATATCCGCAAAGAAATAACAGCTTTCGTCCATATCGGTTTCAAAGAGATTTCGCATCGCATCCGCCCTGCGCCAGGGTTCATCGCTTCCCTGTTTGCGGTACAGGGCATAGCCCCTTTCAATATCGGCGCTTGTGCGCCAGCGTACGGTGATGCTTTGTGACGGATCGCTCTTGATCGAGAGCATGATCTCGTCCGGCTGCGGCGCGGACCCGCGAAACGCTTTCCATTCTTGTTTTGTCATGCTGCCGCCTCCGTCGTCATTTTTTTCAATTTACGGATCTCCGGCGCCAGCAGCGGCACCGAGATCAGAAAGCTGCAGAGATCCGCAGCGGGCTGCGCGGCCAGCGCGCCGGTAAGGCCGAAAAGCCGGGGCAAAAGCAAAATCAGCGGGATAAACACGATCCCCTGCCGGGCGACGGCCAGCACCGTGGCCTTGAAGGAAAAGCCGAGATTCTGCATCATCATGCTGCCCATCATATAAAAGCCGGACAGCACCGCGGGCAGGCACTGGTACCGCAGGGCGCGGACGCCGATCTCTACGGTGGCCTCTTCACCGGCGAAGAAATCGATCACGGGCCCGGCAAAAACAAAACCGAGTACCGACCCTGCCAGCAGCACGCCGGTGGAAAGCAGCACGGCGAAACGGAACGCCTTCAGAACACGGTCGATCTTGCCGGCGCCGTAGTTCATGCCGCACACGGGCTGGAAGCCCTGGCCGATACCGATCACGATGGAGGCCAATATCATCATCACGCGGGAGACCACCGTCATGGCGGCGATGGCGTTATCGCCGTGGGGCTTCAACGCGTAATTGAGCAGAATGGTGGCGACCGAGCCGATCACCTGACGCATAAACGAGGGGATACCGCCCCGGAAGATCTCGGCGGCGTACGCTTTTGTGAGCCTGAAGCGGCCGAGGCGCATCGGCATATTGCCGCCCCTGAAGGTACAGAACACCAGAATGCAGAACCCGATGATCTGGCTGCTCATGGTGGCGATACCGGCGCCGGAAACGCCCAGGCCGCACACGCTGATGAGAAGCGGATCCAGCCCCATATTGAGCAGCGCGCCGAAACCAAGCCCCAGCATGCCGTGTTTTGCGTTGCCCTGAAAGCGAAGCTCGTTGTTCAGGCACAGCGCCGCCGTTTGAAAGGGGGCGGCGATCAGGATATACAGAAGATACTCTTTTGCGAAAGGCAGAATGGTATCGGTAGACCCGAGGAAGCGGGCCAGCGGCTCAAGAAAGATAAGCCCGGACGCCGAGATCACCAGCCCGACGGCAAACGCCAGCACTGCGCTGGTTACCGCCATACGGCCGGAATCCTCATAATTTTTCTTACCCAGCTCGCGGGAGATGAAGTTGCCCGCGCCGTGGCCGAACATAAAGCCGACCGCCTGCACCACAGCCATAAACGAAAACACAACGCCCACCGAACCCACCGCGGAATCGCCGATATCGGATACAAAATAGGAATCCGCCGCGTTATACACCGCAGTGATCAGCATGCTTACCACCGCCGGCGCTGCCAAACGGAGCACCAGCGGCGGGATCGGAAGCGTTGTGAGCTTTATATATTTTTTTTCACGGCTGTCCATTGCAAATCATTATTCTACGGTGATCTTAAGCACGGAGCTGAGGTCTTTTACCGCGGCGACGTTTGCAATCTCATTGCCGGTTTCGTCGGTACCCACCATAAACTGCGTTACTTTGCAGTTGATATCGTAATCGCCTGCGGCGGCCTTATCGTCCGCTTTGAGCACAACCGTAAATACAACGGCGTCATTGAGATCGATGGTTTGCGAGGTAAAGCCCGCGTACAGCACAGAACCGGGCGCCTCGTTGGTATAGGAATAATATTCGTCGAAGCTCTTTTCCGATTTTTTCTGCACGGAGAAGACCCCGGAATCGAAATCCGTATCGAATTCGAGGCTGGCCATATTGTCGGCGTCGTACAGGGTGTAGGTAAGGGTGATCTCATCCCCGGCGGATACGGAGGTTTTATCCGCAATGACGCTGAGATGGGGCAGAGATTTGGTATCGCCGTAGATCTGATACACCAGCGATTCGTCTTTTTCGCTGCGCGCGGCAGTGCTTTCCGCGGTAGAAACGCGGTTGCCGCTCTCGGTGGATACGTTTGCGGCGTCGGTTGCGGAATCGGCGGATTCGCCGCCGGACTTATCGCAGGCGCAGAGCAGCGCGGCGATGCAAAGCACGATAAACATGGGGATCAAAAACTTATTTTTCATATGAACAAGAACCTACCTTTCCGGGATACGGCGTCACACAAAATCCTTCAGCCGCTTTGAGCGGTTGGGGTGACGCAGCTTGCGCAGGGCCTTCGCCTCGATCTGGCGGATGCGCTCGCGGGTCACGTTGAACTCCTTGCCGACCTCTTCCAGCGTGCGCTGATGGCCGTCTTCCAGACCGAAGCGCAGGGTGAGCACCTTTGCCTCGCGCGGGGTAAGGGTGGAAAGCGCCAGCGCGATCTCTTTTTTCAGCATGGATTGGGAGGCCGCCTCAGCGGGGGCAAGGGCCTCTTCATCCGGGATAAAATCGCCGAGGTGGCTGTCTTCCTCTTCGCCGATGGGGGTTTCAAGGCTCACGGGCTCCTGCGATACGCGCATGATATCCCGCACCTTTTCCGGCGGCATATCCAGCACCGCGGCGATCTCGTCCGCAGAGGGCTCTTTGCCGTTTTGGTGCAGCAGCTGGGAATTGGCTTTTTTTACCTTATTGATGGTTTCAACCATATGCACCGGGATGCGGATGGTACGGGCCTGATCCGCAATGGCGCGGGTGATGGCCTGCCGGATCCACCACGTGGCGTATGTAGAGAACTTGAAGCCCTTGGTGTAATCGAATTTTTCAACGGCCTTGATCAGGCCCAGGTTGCCCTCCTGGATCAGATCGAGGAACTGCATGCCGCGGCCGGAATACTTCTTTGCGATGCTTACCACCAGACGGAGGTTGGCCTCCACAAGGCGCTTTTTGGCGGCCTTATCGTCCTGCGCGATCTTAATGGCAAGCTCGATCTCCTCTTCGGGGGTGAGCAGCGGGATTTTGCCGATCTCTTTCAGGTACATCTTTACGGGGTCGTCGATGGCGATGGTCTTATTGTCGTCGCTGCCGTCGATGGATTGGGCCGCGTCCGTATCGAAGCTTAATGAATCGATGGCGTTTTCGTTCATATCGTCGATCAGCTCGATATTGTTGGCTTCGAGCAGATCGTAGAGCTTATCGAGCTCGTCGATATCAAAATCCAGTTCGAGGATCATGGTATCGATATACTGGGTGGAAAGCTTACCTGACGCTTTACCTCTTTCGATCAGATGGTTGATCGCCGTTTTCTTGTCGTGTCCTTCCAAAATGATTCACACTCCCATTTTATTTTTTTTACTTTCAATCAAGCGAAGAAAATCCGCGTCCGAAAGGCCTTCGCCCGCAGGGACGGTTTTTTTCAGTTTTTCTTCGGCAAGGGTATTGATGCAGTCTTCAAATTCCCGTTTCGTGCCGGCGATCTTTTTGCTGAAGGTTTGCAGATAGGCCAGCATATTGATCGTTTCGTTTGTACTGTCTTCCGCGAAATAAGAGATATCCAGCGGGCGGTGGTTCCGGATGCGCTCGGCAATGCCCTGATACAGCTCGCGGTTCACCTTGGTTACAAAGCTATCGGCGCCGAGGGTACCGGCGAAACGGGTCAGGAAATCGGGATTCAGCAGCAGCGAAGCCAGAATGGTTTCTTCCGCCTTGCAGGCGCGCAGGTTATCTCTGCGCTCCGGGTTCGGGATCTTGCCGCGGTCGTCGCCGGCGGCTTCTCTTGCCCGGTGCTCGAAATCCTCTTGCCGCGCCCGGGCGGAACGGGTTTTCAACGCGCGCTCTACCTGATGCTGAATCGGTTCCGGGGCGGTGCCGGTTTCTTCCGCCACGCGGTTAATATAAATGGAACGCTCCACGGGGTTGGAGATACCGGCAAGCACAAGCACCGCGTCGTTGATATAACCCAGCTTGCCGCCGTCGGTTTTGATATCGTATTTTGCCCGCGCGCCGGACAGAGCGAATTCGGTATCGTTCTGCGCGGTGGAGATCAGTTCGTCTATTTTTTGTTTGCCCTCGCTTTTGATGATCTCATCCGGGTCCTTACCGCCGGAAAGGTTCATCACCTTTATCTTCATCGGCGCGTTTTCAAGCATGCGCAGCGCCCGCCGGGTGGCCGTCTGCCCCGCGCCGTCGGAATCAAAGGAGAGATAGAGCTCGTCGCAATAGCGCGAGAGCAGTGAAACCTGCTCCTGTGTGAAAGCGGTGCCCAGCGCCGCCACGGCGTTGGTAAAGCCCGCCTGATGCATGGCGATCACATCCATATAGCCCTCGCACAGGATCAGCTTGCGCTCTTTGTTGTTTTTTGCGAAGTTCAGGGCGTAGATGCCGCTGCCCTTCTTATATACCACCGTATCGGAGGTGTTGATGTATTTGGGCTTGGAATCGTCCAGCACGCGGCCGCCGAAGGCGATCACGTTGCCCCTGAGATCGATAATGGGAAACATCAGCTTATTGCGGAACACGTCGTAAGCATGTCCGTTTTTGCCCTGCCGGGCGAGGTAAAACGCAACAAGCTCGCTCTCGGTAAAGCCCTTACCTTTCAGGTGCTTCAGAAGCGCATCCCAGGTATCCGGCGCGTAGCCGAGGCCGAAATGCTTTACGGTTTCGGGGGAAAGCTGCCGTTTTTTCAGATATTCCCGGGCGGGCGCGGCGCTTTCGGTTTTAAGGCAGGCGTAAAAGAACCGGGCGGCCTCGCGGTTTGCCTCGTAACACCGGCGGCGCAGGCGGAGGTATTCGTCGTCGACCGGGTCCGTTGGCATATTCATCCCGGCGCGCTCCGCAAGAAAGCGGACCGCCTCCACGTAATCGAGCCGCTCGATGTTTCTTACAAAGGTGATGGCGTCGCCGCCGATACCGCAGCCGAAGCAATAAAAGCTCTGGTTTTCGCGGTAGATAAAAAAGCTGGGCGTTTTTTCGGAATGGAAGGGGCACAGCGCCCGTGGACGGCTGGAGCCGCGATCGCGGATCTCGGTATACCTGCCCACAAGCTCTTCCAGATCGGTTCTGGCGCGGAGCTCTGAAATAAAATCGTCGCTGAATCGCATACTTTCGCCTCCTTTTCCGTTTTCCTACCTTATTATACGAAAAAAAATGAAAAATCCCTTTAATTTTTTCAAAAAAAATTTTCAGACGTCAAACTGATCGAACTTTTCGTCGGTTTTCTGTACGGAAACCGTACCGTTGGAGAGCTCTGTAAGCTCTTTCAGGAACGCCGCCTCGTTTTCGCATGGGATGCGGAACCGAAGAACCACGGACGCCTCGAAGGAGGTATCCTCCGTTACGCAGCCGTGCTTTTCCAGCAGACGGGTCATGCGTTCGTAAAACGGATACGGGCAGGGGCACGCCATGGCGCTGCATCTGCGCATGCATACGATACCCGCGGCCTCCACACCGAGCACGGCGGCCTGGGTATACGCCCGCACCAGCCCGCCGGTGCCGAGCAATACGCCGCCGAAATAGCGGGTGACCACAATAATGCTGTTGGTAAGCTCCCTGCCTTTCAGAACCTGCAGCACGGGCATGCCGGAGGTGCCGGAGGGCTCGCCGTCGTCTGAATAGCGGGAATACTCCGGCTGCCGGATCTGAAACGCGAACACGTTATGGGTTGCGTCCGGATACCGGCGGCGCATCTCCTGCACAAAGGCGTTGGCCGCCTCCGCGCTCTCCGCCGGAGCGGCGTGGGAAATAAAGCGGGATTTATTAACGACCGTTTCGGCATCCGCCGCGGTTTTTAACGTATAGTAATCCATAAGAGCCTCCTGCGTGTCGCGCCCGCGCGCGACAGCGATATGGATCCTGACGGATCCGCGATATGTTCGTTGAACGCGATATGCCTGCGGCGCGATATGTGCCTGCGGCACGCGATATAGTAAGGAGCCATATCATATCGCATGAAGCGCAGCTTCATATATCGCAATTTGCGCAGCAAATTATATCGCGCGGCGCAGCCGCATATCGCATTATAACAATAGTGATATTATACTTTGATATTGCATTATTT
>CAMOVW010000117.1 GCA_946627725.1 uncultured Clostridia bacterium | reverse complement strand
ACTCTTCACTCTTCACTCTTACCTCTTACCTCAATTGCAGTTTATCGCTGCGCGACAAACTGCAATTTATTTCTCTCCCCGCAATATCGCTTCCACCTCGTCTTTTCTGGCGTACAGGGTACAGCCGCCGATGTGGTCGTCCAGAAGCAGGCCTTGGGTTTGCAGGGCGCGGAACAGGGGGGAAGAGAGCGCTTCCCGCAAAGAGGTCTCTTTTACGTTGATATCCGAATAGGGCGAAAAGGGGCAGGGCTCCGCGCCGCCGTGGGAATTGATATGGAAAAAGCCTCTGCCCGCGGCCACGCAGCCGCCGGATTTCTTCTCATCCCCCGGAAAGGCGATAAACACCATATTGCGGCGGGTGCGGCGCAGCTTTTTTACCGTGCGTATGATCTCATCCTGGGCGGCCTCGTCCGGCGCAAGGTGGGCGGCCTTTTCGGTAACGGGCACAAATTCCACGTAGATCACCGCCCGGCAGCCGAGGGTATAGAGCCGGTCCAGAAAGGCGCTTGAGAACACCTCTTTCATGTTTTCGGTGGTCACGGTCACGCTGGCGCCGAAGGGGATGCCCTTGGCCTCCATCAGGCGCATGGAATCCGTTACCTGCTTGTAAACGCCCTCGCCGCGCCGCTCGTCCGTGGTATGCTGATCGCCCTCAATGCTGAGGATGGGCAGAATATTGCGGTGCTCGTCCAAAAACTGCAGGTATTTCTCATGCAGGTAGGTGCCGTTGGTAAACACGGGAAACAGGATCGTTTCGTGCGCGGCGGCGCGCTGCAGCACGTCGAACCGCAGCATGGGCTCGCCGCCCGCCAGCAGAATAAAGCTGACGCCCAGCTCCTCCGCCTCGGCAAAAATACGGCCCCATTCCTCGCCGGTGAGCTGCGCGGCGGGGGCCTCGTCCGTGCAGGCGTGGTTGCTTCTGGAATAGCACCCCGCGCAGTGCAGATTGCAGGCGCTGGTGATGCTGGCGATCAAAAACGGCGGAATGTGCTCGCCCTTCTTCTCGCTTGCGTAGCGCTGCCTGCCCGCCGCGGCGGCGGCTTTGGCGAAACGGGTCATAAAGAGGCGTTCTTTTTCGTTTTTCGCGGTGGAACGCAGCGCGTCCGTCACCACCCGCAGCACCCCGCGGGACATATAGTTCTGAATATTCATAGGGATCCTCTCTTACCGGGAGATCTCTTCGCCGAAAGCCTTTGCTTCCGCCGTTTTTGTTTCCACGTCGGCGGCCTTTGCGAAGAAGGTTCTCTCATCTACCGCAATACCCTTATTGCGCAGCATCTTTTTCAGGGTCAGCACCGTGCGGCGGGACCAGTTTGCGGTGGTAAACAGCGATAACGTACGGCAACGGTCATGGGAATTCTCCTTTTCTGTCGCATTTAACAAAATTATATCAAACAAAATCTTTTTGTCGATAAAATTATACCCAATCCCGAACGGAATTGCAATATGTTTTTTATAATAAAAAACCGGGCAAAAAACTGCCCGGGCGCGTTCATACCGTATAACCGCACACTTCGCGCAGAAAGCGTTCGGCGTTCAGATGCGCGATTTTTTCTTTTTCATCATCCGTAAGGGGCATCTGCTCCAATACGCGGATCTGGTGGACGGGATCCTCCACCGGATAATCGGAGCCGAAAAACACCCGCTCGATCCCGTAGCCCCGGATGTATTTTTCCGCCTCCGCCTTGGGCATGTGGCTCATGGAAGAGCAGGTATCCACAAAGCAGTTTTCTTTGTTCCCCAGCAGGGGCAGGGCGGTCTCCTGCATGCTCCACGCCCCTAAATGCGCCGCGATCACCACCAGCTTCGGAAACGCCTCCATAACGGTTTTGATGCGGGCGGGGTGCGAATACGGCGTGCGGGGATCGCCGGAGTGGAACATCACCGGCAGCTTGCCCTGCACAAGATCGTACAGCGGGTAAAGGCGGGGGTCGTCGATATTGAATCTTTGCATATCCGGGTGCATTTTGATCCCCAGAAAGCCCCGCTCACGAAAGCGCGCCGCCTGTTCGACCATGGTACCGTCCGCCGCGTGTACGGTGGCAAAGGGCAGAAAGTGGGGATTGTTCTGCGCGGTGGTAATCGTAAAATTGTTGATGCTCTCCACATGCTTCGGCGTGACCGCCACGGGCAGGATCAGCGTATGGGTGATACCGGCGGCGGTATCCAGCGCGTACTTTTCCTCCGGCGTGCCCGTGTAGGGGCTCACCAGATCGTAGAAATCGCAGGTGGCCAGCGTCGCCTTCCGCGCAATGGCGGCGGGATATACGTGGGAGTGAAAGTCAATATAGGTCATTTCAAAAATCCCTCAATGATCACCGCTTCCGCCTCTTCTTCGCTCATGCCGAAGGTCATCAGCTTCAGCAGCTGGTCGTTGTTGATGCGGCCGATGGCGGCTTCGTGGATGATCTGGGCGTCCGCGTCGTTGGCGGCGATTTCGGGGATAGAGCGGATTTTGGCGTGATCCATGATGATGGAATCACACTGCACGTGGGCGCGGCCGGCGGCGTTGCCCACAGCCACGGGGTTGAACACCTGCTGGCTGGTATCCTTCGCCACACTGCGGGAGATGATCTGGGACGAGGCGTTTTTGCCGTTGAGCTCCACCCGCATGTTGGATCTTGCGATCTGCGCGCCGTGGGTCATCAGGCGTTCGGTAACGTTGAATTTCGCCCCCGCCTCAAGAAAAGCGTTGGTCTCGCGCAGGGTGTTATCGATGCCCTTGATCTGGGCGGTTTCCATTTCGCACACGGCGTTTTCGCCCAAAAACACCTCGGTGAGAGGGTTCATCACCTTGCCGCCGGTGCCGTCGCCCTCGCCGTAGTGCTTTTCAATATACTTCACTCTGGCGTTTTTGCCGATGAAAAAGCGGTGAACGCCGTCGTGCCGGGCCTCTTCGCAGCCGGAATTGTGGATGCCGCAGCCCGCGATGATGGTCACGTCCGCATCCTCGCCCACAAAAAAGTCGTTATACACGGTATCCGCCACGCCGGTTTCGGTGATGATCACCGGTATAAACACGGTCTCTTTCTTTGTGCCGGGCATAATTTTGATATCGATGCCGGGCTTGTCCGTTTTGCTGATGATGTGCACGTGCTCGGTGCTGCGGCGGTCCAGCCCCTGCCCGTTTTTACGGATATTGAAGGCCGCCCCTTCGGGCTTCAGGCTGAAATCGGAGATGGTATCCAGCAGGTTTTTATCTGTAATATCGATCATTCTTTTGCGCCTCCTTCACTGCCGCGCATTTCGCAGGCTGTGTCAAATTCCGCGCCCAGGGCGGGCAATACGGTATCCCGCGGGCCCTGCGTGCGGATCTTGCCGTCCGCGATCACGATGATCTCATCCGCCAGCTTCATGATGCGCTCCTGATGTGAGATGATGATCACGCTTTCGTTCTTCTGGCTGGCGATGCTGCGAAAGCTCTGCACCAGCATTGAAAAGCTCCACAGGTCGATACCTGCCTCGGGCTCGTCGTAAATGGCAAGGCTGAGATCCCGCGCCATGATGGTGGCGATCTCGATGCGCTTCACCTCGCCGCCGGAAAGGCTTGCGTCCACAGCCCGGTTCAGGTAATCTTTGGAGCACAGCCCCACCTTGGTGAGATAGGCGCAGCACTCGTTCTCCGGCAGGTTTCTGCCGCTTGCAAGGCTCAGAAGACGGCGCACCGTCAGCCCCTTGAAGCGGGGCGGCTGCTGAAAGGCGTAGCCGATGCCCTTCTTTGCCCGTTCGGTAAGAGAAAGGGGGGTGATATCCTCCCCATTGAAAATGATCTGCCCGGAGGTGGGCGTTTCTATGCCCATGATCAGCCGCGCCAGCGTGGATTTGCCGCCGCCGTTGGGGCCGGTGAGCACCAAAAATCTGCCGTCCTCCAGCGTAAAGCTGACGTCGTTGATAATGCCGGTCTCCGTGCCCGGCACGTTAAAAGTCAGGTTTTTTATTTCAAGCATATTGGTTCCTTCTTTTGTAAATTATAATTTGTCGCGCTGTGTTACTATTGCGACGCGGCAGGCGGGACGGCGGGACGGTTCTGTGTATCAACCCGGTTGATAAAGGTATAGAGTTTTCAAAAAATATGATACATAGAACCGTCCCACGTTCGCCGGATGGTTTTCAGCGAACCGGGATTTCCCCTGTTGTTACAATGAAAATCGGGGGCTGGTTCGTGATACAGGGGACGGTTCTGCGTATCAACGGGAAGTTTATTCCGCAAACGTTTGCATATTGGATGATACGCAAAACCGTCCCCTGTATCAATGCGGCCGCGTCGTTTGAAACACTTCAATAAACTGCAATTTGTTATTTCATTATAAACACAACCACCGCAGCGCCGCAAATCAGAATCTGCCCCGCGATCATCAGCGGCAGGCCGATCATAAATTTATTGTGCAGGGTTTTGTGGCGGATGAGCCGCATGGTAAGGTACATGGCCGCGGCGCCGCCGAGGGCGCCGATCAGCAGCAGCGTCCGCTCCGGCGTCCGGTGGCGGGGCCGTTTTTTTGCGGCGTATTTATCATATACCGTGAGCGTGACCGCGACCAGCGAGATCAGAAGAAAATACAGGGCGATGAAATGGATCGGGCGCATCAGAATTCCGCTTTTACAAGGCACTCGCCTTTGCCGGCGTTCACCTGCAGAAGAAAGGCGTCGCCCAGCGGTTTCAGGATATATTTTTTGGTGGAATATACCGTTTTCGGCGCCTTGGGCAGGTAGATCACCGTGGGCACGCGGATATCGCTGCTGCCGGTGTAGCTGAGCACGAATTCGTCCCGTTCGCGGTCGTAGCCGTATTTCTTGATCTTGCCCGCCACCGCCTGGGGATAGGGCCGGGCGAGGATCTGCATGATCTTTGTGTTTTTCATATCCTGCAGGTAGTGCCAATAGGTCTGGCTCCAGCCGTTGCGGTCAAACAGATCGATCAGATGCTCCAGCGCGGGATACTTCTCGCCGCCGGGCACCATGCCGCCCCATTCGCCCACCAACACGGGAACGTTCATGGCGTTCTGCTTTTTCAGATGCTCGTTGAAGATAAAATCCACCCGGTGGGGGCTGGCCTCGTTGGTGAGGGGGGTATCCACGGTGATATCGTAGCCGTGGGGGGCGAAGGCAAGGTATTTTTCTTTTTCGCCGTTATCGTAGGTCACGTGGGGCGTATGGCAGGGGATGCCGAGGTTGGAATAATAGGAGTTTTCCATAAAGATCACGCCGGTATCCGTCTCCTGCCGGATGGCCTCGGCGGCGGCCTTCAGAAAATCGTAATACACGCCGGTATCAAACTTTTTCAGCCGCTTTTCCGCCGCGTCGATCACGCCGTGGTATACGGTGGGGTCGTCCGCCACGCTGAGCATGGCCATCACGTCCTTTTTCTTTGCGTCGGCCAGCATGCCTTTGCGGTCCACGTTGCCGCTGAGCAGCAGCGTCAATACGCCGTTTTTCACCAGCGTGCGGAAGATCTTGCCGCCCGGGGTACCGGGATAGGGCTCGTTGAACACGTCGTAGCCCATCACGTTGGGGCAATCCTTAAAATAACGCACCGTAAAGCGGAGCATATCGCAGAAGCGGTCTATCAGCCCTCTGCCCCGCACCTCGGCGTTGTGCCAGAAGGCGTCAAAATTTTTCATCAGGGCGCAGTCGAAGAAATAGCCCTCCGCCCAGATCACCCGGGTTTTTACCGGCTTCGCGCCGTACAAGGTGGCCCATTTGGGCGCGCCGTCCCCGCAGCGGCGGTAGGCGGTGTACAGATCCTGATGCCAATCCAGAAACACGTAAATGCCCAGCGCTTCGCACCGTTTTACAACCTCTTTGATTTCGCTCAGATACGTGAGGTTATACTGCGTCATTTCCGGCTCGATACCGGCCCACGTAAAACCCAGCCGCAGAATGTTCACGCCCTTTTCGGCAAGCCCCCGCAGCACGTCCTCCGTAAGGGGGTGCCGGTAGTGGATCACGCCGTCTTTATCGGTCTCCACACCCTTATACACGTAATTCACGCCGCTGAACACGCGCTCGCGGCCCTTATCGTCAATAAAACGTTTGCCTTCGGTAGCAATGGTATTCATAACGCAACCTCCTGAAGGTTTGTTCGATTATTATATCAAACATATGGATTGAATGCAATGGTTTTCTTACATATCCGCCAGCAGGCCCAGCTTTTTCGCGCAATTGCCGCAAACGCGCTTATCCTTATACAGAATAAGATCGTCCATGCTGTCGCAAAAAATACAGGACGGGGCGTATTTTTTCAGAATGATGCGATCCTCCTCCACAAACACCTCAAGCGCGTCGTCGCGGGTTTCCAGCCCCAGCTGCTTTCTGAGCTCCATCGGGATCACAAATCTGCCGTTTTCATCAAATTTTCGCACAATACCGGTCGCTTTCACGGAAATATTCCTCCATTCACATATTATTTGCATATTGTACCATAATATGACAGCAATGTCAAATGAATGGAATCGGATGCGACCCGGACGCCGCCGCTCAATCGGCTTCTTCTTCCGGCGAAACAGCCCTGAGCATCCGCTTGAGAAGAAAAGCACAGAAATAAGGAAAGGTATAGATACCGTTTTCATGGCCGATATTGTTATGGGACAGCTTGATGCCGAAACGGATATCCGGATATCGATCCGACGAAATCAGCGTATTCATTGATTTGGCTCTGCCGTCCGAAGCCTTCACTTCCACAGGGATCAGCGATTTTGCCGTGCGCAAAAAGAAATCCTGCTCCAACGTTCCGTTTTGCTTTTTGTAATAATAAAGCTGATACCCCTGTTTTCTGAACGCTTCGGCAACAACGTTTTCATAAAGCGCGCCTTTGTAAACCCCCATATTTCTGTTCGCACGCAGATCGTCCTGCGATTCCTCATCCAGCATGGCTACCAACAGACCGGTATCGGAAAAGTACAGCTTAAAGCTGTCGGGATCATAATTGCCGCCCAAAGGCAGCGCAGGAAAATCCAGACAATAGCAAATATTGACCATTCCCGCGTCTGACAACCACTCGGCGCAGCCCCGGTAATCGCGGAAACGCGCGCCGGAGGCCACTTTGGAGATCTGAAATTTCTTGTTTTCCTGCGCAAGCTGCGGCGCGACCCGGTTAAATACATTAATGATGCGCGCCTGATCCAACCCGGCTGCGTACTTGCGGATATCCTCTTTATAATCCGCGATCAGCTGCCGCTGGGTATCGAGCGACCCCTCAAACGTACCGCGCTCAATATAAGGAGCCAGTACGCCGGGCATTCCGCCCAGGATCGTGTATTCCAAAAACAGCGAATGATAAACGTCCGCTTCGAGCTGCGAAAACGGGCGAAGCGCCGTCATATGTGCCAGCATATCGGAAATCTGTGCCCCGGAATATCCTTTTGCCCAGAGAAACTCTTCAAAATCAAACGAAAACATTTCATAATCCGTTTTGTAACCGACGGAATTGCTTTCTATTTTTTTATAATTGACGCCGAGCATTGAGCCGCTGCAGATCACGTCGTAAGCGCCGTCGATACAGAAAAACTTCAGCGCTGCGGCGATCTCGGGAAATTCTGTGATCTCGTCAAAAAAGATGAGCGTTTTTCCGGGAATAAACCTTTTTGCGGGATCGATCAAAGAAATATTTTTAATGATACCTGCAACGTCATAACCGTCGGAGATGATATGCTTATATTTCACGTCCCGCACAAAATTGATTTCAATTACGCTTTCATAATGCGCGGCTGCAAAATGCAGTACGGATTCCGTTTTTCCGACCTGCCGGCTGCCTTTTACGATCAGCGGTTTCCGGTTGGGATCGGCTTTCCATTTTTCAAGATACGCATCTATCTTTCGTTTCAAATACATCGCAAACGCTCCCTTCTCAGATATAGTATACACAAAATAAGTACGAATTTCAACACATTTTCGCACAAAATAAGGGGGAACTTTTTCCCGGTTCCGCACATTTTTCATTCGCATTGACAAAACGAGCGTTATCTGCTAGCATTGAAGCGGAACCTACGAAAGGGGCGGTGAACGTTTTGGCACAGGAAAAAGAAGCTTATCCGCTGTATTCACTGCTGATCGAGATCACGCAAAAATGCAACGCCGCATGCGATCAGTGCGGCAGCCGGTGCGATATCAGCAGCGGGGAATTTCTCTCCGCGGAGCAGATCCTGAACGCACTGCGGGATATCAAAGACCATATCGGCACTTACACCATGCTGAACGTTACCGGCGGCGAACCCCTGCTGCGGGCGGATCTGTTTGAGATCATGACCGAGGCCGCCGCCATGGGGTTTGAATGGGGCATGGTGACCAACGGCACGCTGATCACGGAAGATAAAATCGAAAAGATGAAGGCCTCCGGCCTGAAAACCGTAACGGTGAGCGTAGACGGCCTGCGCCAGACCCACGACAGCCTGCGCCACCTGCCCGGCGGGTGGGACCGCATCATGAACGGGCTGCGGCTGCTGAAAAAGGCGGCGTTTCTCGATCACCTGCAGATCACCTTTACCGCCAACCGGCGCAACGTATACGAATTTGAAGAGCTGTACCGCATTGTTTCCCCCATCGGGCTCGATTCTGTGCGGATGAGCTTTATGGACCCCATCGGCAGGGCGCTGGAACACACCGATCTGCTGCTCACAAGAGAAGAGATTTTGTACCTCACCGGCCTTGCCAACCGCCTGAACGCGGCGGGAAAGGGGCCGAAGATCGTATGGGGGTGCCCCCATTTTTTGGGCGGGCAGCTGAACGACCGGCGTTTTTACTGCTTTGCCGGGGTGTATAACGCCTCCATTCTTGCCAACGGCGATATCTTTGTGTGCCCGAACGTAGAGCGGCGCAAAGAGCTGATACAGGGCAATATTTTCACGGACAGCTTCAGCGAGGTGTGGCAAAAGGGCTTCGGATATTTCAGAAACCGCCCTCTGCCGAAAAAATGCAGGGCCTGCCCTCACCGCGCCGCCTGCAAAGGCGATTCTCTCCACACCCGCGATTTCGATACGAACGAGCCCCGCTTCTGCTACCGCGATTACATGGAAGCGCCCTCCCCCGAAACCTATAAAAACGCCCTGTTCGCCCGGTACCCGGACTTATCCTTCTGCCAGATCAGCGACGGCGCGGCGGACGCCTTCGAGCTGTTTATCGAGCCGGAGGCCTATGCGGATATCCGCCGGTATTTCCATTTCGGCAAACGGCAGCCCCAATCCATGTACGAGCAGCAGATGGCGCTGATCGGCTTTACCTGCGGCAATATGGGCGCGGTGCGGTACGTGATCCCCTGCGACGGCGCGCTGCGGGCGGAGGACAACGCGATTTTTACGAAAAATATTCTGAAAACCGTTGACAAAGAGCTGAAAATCATAAATAATAATTATTACAGAAGCGACGACCGCGCCCTGTGCGGCAGCGAATGCGACAACGCTGCACCGATGCGGTTTTTGGGCTTCATCCACAGCCACCCCACCCAGAGCGAGCTGCAGTATTCCACCGGCGACGACGCCATACACGCCCGTATGCTGAAAAAATACGGCTTTTACGCGGGCATACTGGTCAACCCCGCCCAGCAGACGCTGGGCGCCTACTTCGGCGAAGATCTGCGGCAGGCAAGGCTGATCGTGCCCCAAACCGATACCCAAGATCGATCATCACACCAAGGAGGTTTTTGACATGCAATCCATTCTCGCATTGATCCGGTCCTTTTTGAAAAGAATAGCCGCGCTCTTTGCGCGCAAGGCTGCCCCCGAAAACAACGTTTCCCCCGATACCGACAATAACGACGATACTCCCCCCGTTTTACGTCCCGACCCCGGCCCCGGCGAAGTGGTATGCTACTACGGCTGCCCCAACAGCAACAAAGCGAAAAAACTGCAGCTGAAACAAACGGCATACAAATAAACCGAACGCATCAAAAAAACGCCCGCAAGGGCGCTTTTTTTGGTGGAAGGTAAATATGAGCAAATAATAATTTATCGCGCTGTGTTACTATTGCGACGCGGCAGGCGGGACGGCGGGACGGTTCTGTGT
>CAMOVW010000116.1 GCA_946627725.1 uncultured Clostridia bacterium | reverse complement strand
CGATTACCTGTTTGCCCTGTTCAACGCCCGCAAGCTGAGCTGGACCACGTGGACATATAAAGGCGCGGGCGACAGGGCTGACGCCTCACCATGGTTTCTGTACGGTTCGTCCACAATAGAAAAGATCGATTACAGAAACGACAGCTACGATACGCTTTGGACGAAATGGGGCGAGGTCCTTCGCACCGACGGCGGCGCATTTACAAAAACCGCTTTTGCCGATTATGCCGCAAACTATGTGGACGGCGCCGTGGATACCGCCGCGCTGTATTCCTTCGGGGCCATAGACAGCATCGGCAGCCCGCAGATGCGCTGGAATCTGTTCGTGGATAAAATGAAAGCGATCTATACCACGATTTTGGATTGGCTCAGGAAACTGAAAACGGGCGATCTCCTCTGATACTCAACGTTTACCTCAAAAAAGACTCCGGTTCAGCGCCGGAGCCTTCTTTCTTTATTTCCGTTTATTCAAATATCAGCTTGATCTCGCTTTTCTCATACACATTCGCACTGAAGCTGAACTCGCAAACGGTACCGTCCGCCGAACCGCCGCCTACGGCAAAGGGAGCCGCAGACGGATCTTTGTGAATCACTGAAAAGGACGCCGGTTTGCCGTTGATCAGCACCTGCTGTAATCTGCCCTGCCGGGGCGCATGCACCCGTACCGTATACGTTCGCCCGGTAAACGCCAGGTTGCCGGTGAACCCGCCGAGGGCTTTTGAAACGGTAAGCGTTTCCGTTTTGCCCTCCCCCTTCAGCGAAACGGCAGCCGTGCGGAACTGTCCGTTTTTATAAGCTACGGTTTGGGTATCGTCCTCATAGATTTCCGCCGTGGCGTCCGCTTCTTCGTCAGGGTATACGTCCAGCGTCAGATGCCGCCAATCGCCGTCCTTGGTGCTGGGCATATGATCCGCCAACACGGTAACGCTGCCCCGTTTCACAAAAATCGGAGAGGTTTCCAGCGTATGAGACGCTTTTATCGTTGCAGGCCCCGTGTATTCAGTACCGGTCCACACGTCGATCCAGCGGCCATCGGGAATAAATACATCTCTTGTTACCGCGCCTTCACACAGAAGGCTGAAATGGACGTGCGCGTGATTATTACCGTCAAAGTATTCCACCCTGATATCATGCGTTGTGTTTGCGGGGATAAACGCAGTGTCAAAAGAAACGTCAAACACGTCCCAACCGTCCACGATCAACGTACCGTCAAGCCAGATACGGATACCGTCGTCGCTCATCACACGTATAAACGCCGGTCTATCTCCCACATGAAGCTGACCGGTCCATCGAACAGAAAAGTAATCGGAAACGCTCAGCCCCTCGGGCGCGTCAAACACCCAATCATGATCCGGCGATTCCTCATAACGAACAATCTCGGGCGTACCGGACAGTTCTGTGTTTGTAAAGTATTCTGCTTTCAGGCCGGCCTGTTCGCCGCAAGTAAAATAACAATCCTCCGCGGTGGCCATGCTTTCGGCTACCGGCGCCACAAGAATGGAATCGCCAAGCAGATATTCATCGTTGCGCGCCGCTTCTTTATATTGTGGATACGCGATATCGAGCCGTCTTACCAACGGCAGCCCTGTTTCATAATTCTGATGCGCAAGATCATAGAACAAAGGCAGCAAACGGTAACGCATATTCGTATAGGTATGCGTCACGGCTTCCGCTTTGTCGCCGTAAAGCCACGGCATACGGGAATAGGGCTTTGTGCAGTGCACCCGCATGATCGGCGAGAGCGCCCCGTACTGGATCCAGCGGATATACATATCAGGCGTAACTTCCGACGTATGCCCGCCGAGATCGGAGCTGATATACGGCAATCCTCTGCCGATACCGCCGTAAACGGTATTTTCGATCTCTTGACGCAAGCTTGCGGCGGATGCGCCGATATCGCCGGTCCATTGCAGAGAATAGCGATGCGCCGCAAGCTCGGAGGCGTATTCCGGCGTACCGTTGTTGATACCGTCCACATTTGCCATAATGGCAGGTCTGCGCGCATACGCGCCGTCTTTCGCTGCGGATTCATAATAATCCTTTGTAATATTATAGTATGCATACATCCCGGTGGTATAGATCGAAAGCGCTTCGTCCACCGGCTTTAAGCTGGTCCACCAATTGCGGTCATACCACCAATAATCCAGCCCCATCGCAAGCAGCCTTTTCAGCTGATAATTTCTGAAAAACACTTCAGAGGCGTCCAAAAGATTATTCGTATTCGCGGTAGGTTCGGGATGGTCGTTGAAAATAACGCCAACGTTCATATCATGCGCTTTCTGCAGAAAACGCGGCATATTCGGGAAATCCTTCAGGTTGATATCATACCCGGCGCCGCTGGTCGCGTTGCGCCAATCGGTATCGATCACAAGCATATCGATCGGATAGCCCCGCTCCCTGTAATCGGAAACCTGCTGCAGCGCGGAATTCTCGGTATACTCATAATATCTTGAATCCCAAAAGCCGAGCATCTGCAGCGGAAGCATCTCGCTGCGCCCGGTCAGGTCCACAAAGTCACGTGTGAAGGTCTCATAGTCTCCCTGAGGAAGAAAAACAAACACATCCTGCGCCTGATTTCCCAGATCCCATCCGTTATAGCTTTGCGAAAGCCGATTCACCCCATAGCCGTTTTCAGAGGGGATCACACGCGGCGCATCACAAAAAGACCATGCCTCCAACGGCCCCGAAGGTTCCGGAAGGTAAACGCCGGCGTCGGATTCGCCCGAATAGCGCCATAGCACGTTGCCAGCAGGATCGGTGATATAAGAACCTGCCGCATCTGTCGCGTCCGTCGGAACAAATACGTTATAATCTCCTGCGGCGATACGCAGATATCCATCGGCGTACGCGGTACTGTAAGGCACCTTTTCCCATCCGGTACGCTTTATTACGGTAAAGGATGGCCTGTTTTCAAACCCCTTCGGGCCTTCTGTTTCAATACGGACCAGCGTGTCGCTGAGCAGCTGCACCCGCACCGCGCCTTCGGTAACGGAAACGGGCGCGGCGTTTAACCCTTCGGAAGGATCGTATTTCCGGTTGTCGCCGATACCGAGCATGGCCAGAAGCGCTGAAAATACGCTTATGATAAAAGCAATGATTTTGACCATAACATTATCTCCCCTTCAAACCGGTTTATTTATATTGATAGCATCTTACGTAATCCACCAGCATTGCGGACGGAAGCATGGTATTCCGCGCAACGTCTTCATTTACTCCAACAGAGATGATCAGATACAGCGGTACCGCACACACGCCGCCGAAATCCGTACGCGCGGTTTCCACGCCGTTGATATAAAAGATATATCCTTCCGGATTCCACTCTACGCCGTATGTATTGAATTCGTTATAGGGATCGTTGGCGTAATAGCTGCCCTGATTCTCAGACTTGTGCGCTTCTCCGTATGCATCCACATGGATCGTATGATATACGGATCCGAAATCCTTGCTTTTCATATCATAGCGGGTATTGGTTTCAAAAACATCCACTTCCGCCCCGGTAACGCCGCCGTCGGTATCATCGTCCCACATACCGTCCGTAAGCAGCCAGAAGGCAGGGTTCAGGCCGGCGCCCTTCGGCAGGATGCAGCGGATCTCAAAATAACCGTAAAGCTGCGCATACCCGGTATGATCGCCGGAATAATTCTTATTCGGATTGGTTTCCATACCGTAAGAATAATAGGCCGGGCCCGCAGGGCCGTCTTTTTTGTATTCCACCGTCAGCTTCAGGCAGCCGTCTTCGGTAAAGCTTACCTGATCCCGATTCCAATAGGCGGTATCGCGCAGCTGTGTATCATCTTCCCCGTAAACATAATGACCCTGCCATACGGACGTATCAAAACCGTGATCGAATTCATCTGCCCATACAAGTTCAAACCGGTCCATATTGATACTGTCTTTATATGGGGTTACAGGCGTGTCGAAAAAAGCCGCGCCGAAAAGCTGCCAGAGCGCCGTAAACAATGCGGCAATCTTTTTGAAGTCCGCCGCGGCAAGCGCTTTGAAGATCCTTCCGATCAACGGACCGATTTCCTGCAATGAAACAAGCTGGCGTTTTGCGAAAACCGACAACAGCATCTGCATTTGCAAAAACCTCCTGTTTTTAATCATATTTCAAAGATAATTATATTGATTTTTAACAAAAAAGTCAATATAATATACTTATACAACATAACCGAAAGGATCGATCGTTTTTATGGCTATTATTCAAAGGATCATTGCTTTTTTCATCTCCGTGCTGGCCTTTTTCGGCATCGGCCCGAAACACAGCGATCCGCCCGCGCAGCCTGTTGACAATATCGCATCTTATACCTGCGATGAAAAACAAATTACATTCTCTCTCGTATCCAATCCATCCACCGGCTTCGGATGGGAAACAACGCAAAGCGGTGAAAGCGTTCTCAAAACGGACGAATCTTTCAAAGGAAACGACCGCGGAAATCTTGCGGGCGCGCCGGGGACGCAGTATTACACCTTTACAGCAATAGCCCCCGGCAAAACAACCGTTACGTTCCGCTATGCCCGCGCATGGGAGAACAACCCTCCCGCTTATACCTATATTGCGGTGATCCGTGTAAGCGCGGATCTTCAAATCACACTGGAATCTTTTACACAAGCGTAATTCACAAAATAAGGAGTTGATATTCTTTCATGGCTGACGGCAAAATGCAAAAAGTGAAAAACTTTTTCAACGACGTTTCAGAACACTGGTCCACCCCTGCGGAAGGCAGATATGTCCCTTATCGGGAATATAAAGACATTTTTATTGCGGTAGGATCAAACTACGCCGGCTCAAAAATGCTGGAATACCTGTATTTCGGCGCGGGATGCTTCCTGATGATGTATCATTACCGTCTTCCCTATCTGACGTTTGCCATCATCGGGCTGATCAATATGCCGCTCAACTATCTCTGGTCCATGATCGGCTGGTACATTAACGATAACCTCGGTTTTCTGGAAAAGAAAAAAGAGCGCGCGCTCTACGCATTCTATTTTTCGATGATCGTTCTCGGGCTGGTTCTGATCCTTGCGCCGGTTTCCCTGCTCTTTGATCAAAACGGCGCCTTCGTTACCTTTATGAACGGACTTGAAGGTGTGAACTGCGCCTCTGCCTTCAAGATTTTCGGCACCCACATTCTGTGGAACGGCTGGGCAGGCTCACGGAATATCTTCTGGCGTAAAAAGCTGCTGCCGAAATTCGGACGCTACAAGTATTATCTTTATTGCGATTTCTTCCCGAAATGCGTTATGGTTTGTTTGCTTGGCTGGCTTCCGCTTACGCAAGCCGATATTCCCGACGTGGTGGAACGCGTATGGAAAGCAAATCTCGCTTTCGCCGTATACAGCATTTTCGCCTTCGGCAATTCGCTGGAGGCCTGCGCCCAAAACATTTCGCCGAACACCCACGAGCGCGTTCTGGTTCGTACATACCCCATCAAGCTGTCGCATCTTGCGCATTCCATTTTAGCGCTGGTGCTGCCGGTGATCATCGGTAAGCTGCCCAACAAATGGGAGGATATCAACCTTTTCCGCTGGGTGATCCCGATCGCGTTCTGTTCATTTGCGTTTCTCACAATGATTTTTGCGGGACGCATCAAAGAACGCATTCCCCAGCCGCCGCTGGAAAAGAAGGTGACGATCGGCTTCTGGGACGGCATGTTCGGCGTAATGCGCAATAAATACAAGTGGATACAAACGGTGGTAGGGCTGCTCGATTCCCTGGGCAACGGTATGCTTGCGTTCACCACGATACTGTATCTCTATACGTTCCGTCTTTCCGGTTTGCTGTATTCGCTGATCGTTGCGCTTGTTTCCTTCGCCGGAACGCCGCCCGATTTCTTTACGCCCTATTTTATGAAGCGGTTTTCGTATAAACAGATCATGATCTTTTACCAGTTCTCGCGGGCGCTGGGCAACGGAATCATCGTGGCGTCTCTTTTACTGTTCCGGAACAAAGTGGTGCTCTGCGGTTCCATCTGTGTGATCGTACTGATCCTTATGGAGATGTGCAAAACCGTACCCACCTCCGTCGGTCACGATATGGATATCCGTATCAACGACTATCAGATGTACCTCTCCGGCGAACGGCTTGAGAGCTTTTCCGGCGTTTTCGGCTGGTTCACCGGCCCCATCACTTCCTTTGTAGGTCTTATTATTCCGCTTCTGCTGCTTGAACACGGCTTCAACTCCAACTGGGACGTGCTGTATGTGGACGCATCACGTTTATATATCATTATTATACCGATTCTGATCGACACGCTCGGTTATCTGCTCATGTCCATCCCCTACTTTTTCTGGGACTATGACGACGACAAGCAGAACAAGGTTATGGCGGTACTGCGCCGCAGAGAAGAGGTAACCTCAAAGCAGGAAGAAAGCGGGGTGAAGCTCAATGGCTGAAAAGAAGAAGAAAACCAAAAACAACCTCGTTGATCAGTCCGTATACGATTCTTACAAAGACGCGATCCCCGAAGATCAGATCTGGACCTTTCAGGTGGAGGGGCTTCAGAAACCGCTGATCCGCAAGAGTCCGGATAATGCGCCCACATTGAAAGTTGCCATTACGGTGGTGCTTGCGATCGCCGTGTTTATCTCCATTTATTTCTCTTTCTATATCCTGCATAACGATCCGTTCAAATACACGACGCTGGAAAACGGAAAAACAGAACTGACAAGGTTCTCCAATCCGGGGGAGATCTATGAGCTGCGCATAGATTATCTGGTTACAGACGTGATCAGCGAATCTTATATAGAGAAGAACGACGCGGGCGAAAGCGTACGCCATATCAGGTATTCGCTGAAAACGGACGAATCGACCCCGATCGAAGAGATCCACGAATACGCCTTCAACTGCGATGAACGTATCCGCAGGCTTGAGATCGGCGCAAACGTAACCTCCATTGACGACAAAGCGTTTTACTCCTGCTACGCTCTGCAGGAGATCAGAGTTGACAAAGAAAACCCGAATTACCGCGATATTGACGGCGTGCTCTATTCCAAAGACGGTACGCGCCTCATCTGCTACCCCATAGACCACGACGCGTATCTGCGCGAAAAATACGGTTACGAGGAGCAATATTGGCCCACCGAGAACTGGAAAAAGACCGGTGAAGATAAGTATAACGAATACTATACAAAAGCCTACGAAGAGCAGATCAACACCTACGTAGTACCCTCCACGGTAAAAGAGATCGGTCCTCTTGCAATGAACTATGCGGAACTATTCACGATCTACCTGCCCGAGGGGCTCGAAAAGCTTGACACCATGGCCATCTTCCGCAACTGGCATCTGGAACGCGTTGATACCTACACCGGCGACTATAAGGGCGAAACACAGGCGGCCGAAAAGTTTATTCCCGATCCCGCAAAGGTGAAGGCTTCCCTGCCGGATTCTTTGACGTATATCGGTTCCGACTGCTTCAATTCGGCAATCGAGATGGATTATATTTACATACCGGCAAACGTTACGTTCATCGGGCATCACGCATTCTGGGGCGCAGCCCGAAAAGAAAACGACGGGCTGATCGGATTGTACGAGATCCATGCCGCGCTGGATGAAACTTCATTTAAGGCGCAGGTAGACGAAGGCGACCAGTGGACCGGGCAATATGATAACGGTTTACTGCCGAAAAACGTACCCGTGCTTTACGGCGAAGCCCGCGCGAAATAAAACGGGAGAATCCATATGACGATACGCCCATATCAACCGAAAGACCGCGACGCGGTACGCTTTGTATGCCTGAACAGCGAAGGCCTGAATACGGCGCCGGCAGATGAAAACGAATTCGTACTTGCCACCTTCTGTGATTATTATATCGAAAAGGAACCGCAGAATTGCTTTGTTGCGGTGGATGAAACCGACCGCGCGATCGGCTATGTGATCTGCGCCGCCGATTACGATCGATTCGTCCCCGTTCTGAAATCGGAATACATAGCGAGGCTGTCGCCTGAGAATCCCTATTACAACGCCGCGATCCATTCCGCCGACGGCGAAGAAAAACATAAAGCCGATTATCCCGCGCACCTTCATATCAATATTCTGCCGGAATACCAGCGTCAGGGACTCGGCCATCGGCTGATCGATCGCCTGTGCGAACACCTGCGGAAAAAAGGAATACCCGGCGTGATGCTCTGCGTTGGCGCATTGAACAAAACCGGCATCGGCTTTTACCGTAAGTACGGATTCACATTGCTTGAAACATTGCCAGGAGATCTCGCCTTCGGTATCAAGCTGCAATAAACAGAAGAAATCCCCCGATCGTCAAAAATCGGGGGACCTTTTTATACGGTTCAGATTACAGCGTCTGAAGATAACGGATACTCTTCTCGGCGCATTCGATGGGGGTAAGCCCCATGCTGGGCTCATCCTGTTCCACTACGACCCATTTTACGCCGCTCTCTTCGGCTGCTGCAAGGATCCCGGGGAAATCCTGCACGCCGGAACCAACGGGACGGAATTCAAATTTACCCTGCGTATCTTTCTTTTCATCTTCATCCAGACCGATGAGCGCATACATGTTTTCGGTTTTGCTGCCGAAATAATCCTTCAGATGCAGCACGTCAACCCGCCCCGCATATTTGCGGACATATGCGGCAGGGTCTTCACCGCCCACACGCACCCAACAGGTATCAAGTTCCGCCTGCAAGAGAGAAGCGGGCACTTCACTGTACAAAATATCCAGCGCGTAAGCGCCGTCGATCTTGGTAAATTCAAAATCGTGATTGTGATATGCCAGCGTCATACCGAGGCTGTTCGCCTTTTCACCCAGCATTGCGGCACCTTTGATCACTTCGTTGAACTTCTCATTTCCGGGGCGATATTCCTCGGTAAGATACGGGATCACTACGTATTTGC
This sequence comes from uncultured Clostridia bacterium, assembly GCA_946627725.1. Lineage (GTDB taxonomy): Bacteria > Bacillota > Clostridia > Oscillospirales > Acutalibacteraceae > RUG806. The sequence goes on along the minus strand of CAMOVW010000116.1, from coordinate 1,212 downwards.
ACCCAATGGCGGCGTAGTCGTCCAGAACAGAGGGATCGTTCATCATATCAACAAACGGAACATGCGCGGAAAGGGCAACCAGGCCGATCTGTTCGCAAAGCGCTTTTACCTCTGCGGCTGAATGGCCGTAAAGCCCGGCAAACTCTACGCCCTCATAGCCAAGGGCCTTAACCTTTTTCAGCGTACCTTCAAAATCGGCGGCCATATCGTCGCGCACGGAATACAGCTGCAATGCAATCGGAAATTTCATATTGTTTTCTCCTTTATATTGTTGTATATATATTTTAATCCGTTTTCAAGCACTTTGCAACCATTTTTTAGGATGCTTTTTATCAATTGAATTAGAATCGTTGAAATACGATTAAATAATCGAGCAGGGCGGAATTTCATCCGTCCTCTCACACCACCGTACGTGCCGTTCGGCATACGGCGGTTCAATTCAAATAATAATCCAAACAGCTCAGAAGTCCTCGTCTTACGAGGATTTCTTTGTTGATGAGGTGCAGTCCTGTTGTTTTGCCAACGGCTTGATAGTTGTCTCCGAAACCTGCAGACTGCTTTGCCATCCACTCGGGCGCTCCGAGATTTCTCAATCCCCAATATCGCTTCTCGCTTGTCTTCCACTGCTTCCAAATGACAACTCTCATGCGGGTGCGCAGCCGTTCGTCAATTCTTGCTAATACTTGTTTCATGCTGCCCATTCTGAAGTAGTTTATTCTGGAACTGTTAAAGAATTGAACCGTTGACCTGTGGAACCGCTTGATTGTTTGGCGCTTACTTTCTACACTTTAGAGGTCACAAAAAACTGACATAAAGCAAGAAAAAACCTCTGTATCCGTTGAGATACAAAGGTTTTCTTTTTGGTGGAGCATAGCGGGATCGAACCGCTGACCTCTACACTGCCAGTGGTGATTTTAAACAAAACATGATATGCTTTTTGTTGAATATGCTGTTGTTTTGGTTCACAACTTGATATGCTTTCAATTGTCTTTTACTTGGTCAACAATACTCTGTCTGCTTTTGTTCTTTCTAAGATATTTTTCAAAGTCAATCTTCTGCGTCAAATGATTTGATTGGTTACAACGCATAATAATATGCCCCGCCTGACCGACAAAACAAATATTCATATTTTTGTCTACAGACATAATACTCTCCGGAATAAAATCTGTAATTGTTTCATTGAGCAACGTACACCCCTCTTTGATTACCATT
>CAMOVW010000115.1 GCA_946627725.1 uncultured Clostridia bacterium | reverse complement strand
TTTAAAAGCATACCCTCTCTTCTCCTGACATTGAAGCCCTGTTTGATGATGTCCCCCTTGTCGGTTGCGTATTTCTTGGATGCCGACGTGTATCAGTTTGATACAGTAATATTCGATGAGGCTTCTCAGGTGTTCCCACAGGATGCTATCGGTGCGATATTCAGAGCAAAACAGGTTATTATTGCAGGTGATACGAAGCAGCTGCCACCCACTAATTTCTTTGCAGCAAATACCAGCAATGGCAACGATGATTTTGACGATGACGAAGAATATGAGGATGAAATCTACGATTCTATTCTTGAAGAGACTGCAAGCGTCTTGCCAAATCGTACGTTGCTTTGGCATTACAGAAGTAAACACGAACATCTGATAGCTTTTTCAAATCAGGAAATATACAACGGTGAACTGGTAACCTTCCCGAGCAGTAATGAACGGGAACCGGATACCGGAGTGGAGTTTGAATTTGTTGAAGACGGCTACTATGAACCGTCTCCAAAGAACTATAACCTTTCAGAAGCGAAACGCATTGTAGAGCTTGTAAGAGGACATATCGATAAGTATCCGGAACGTTCTCTTGGAATCATTGCATTCAGCGAAAAACAGCAGCAGGCAATCACAACAGAGATTCAGCGTTTTCGTGAAAAACATGCAGAATACGAAGCATTCTTCGCCGAAGATAAAGAAGACGCTTTCTTTGTAAAAAATCTTGAGAACGTACAGGGCGATGAACGAGACACCATTATATTCAGCATTGGATATGCAAAAACAAAAGAACAAAAAGCAAATGGAAAGCCGATGTCTTTGCGTTTCGGTCCGTTGAGCAATGCCGGCGGTGAACGTCGCTTGAATGTTGCGATCACCCGCGCAAAAATCAACGTTAAGCTGGTCAGTTCCATATTGCCGTCCGATATCGATCTTTCCAGAACAGATTCGGAAGGCGTTCGGATGCTGCGCGCTTATATTGAGTTCGCAAAGAACGGAGCTGCAACATTGGCATCCTCTCGAAAAGCTGCTCGTCCTGACGATTTTGTTGATACGATAGCAAACTTTATTTCTGAACACGGCTATAATGTATCAAAATATGTTGGTTGCTCCGGTTATAAAATCGATATCGCAGTTCAACATCCTTCTGAATCGGTTCAGGAGTTTGTCGCCGGCATCGAATGCGATGGGTTTTCTTATGCCTCCGCAAGAACAGCAAGAGATCGGGATCGATTAAGAAGTACTGTCCTGAAAAATATGGGATGGAACCTTTACCGGATTTGGTCTTCTGAATGGTACAAGAATCCGGAAATCGAAGCTCAGAACCTCTTAGCGTTTATCCGCAGTGCAGTTTCAGTTAGCGATGAAAGAATCAGGGAACTTGAAAAACAGAAGCTCCGCGAAGAAGAGGAAAAGAGAGCAGAACGGGAAAAACGTCGTGCGGAGCAGGAAGCCGAAGAAAGAAAAAAACGCCGCGAGGAAGAAGCGCGAGACAAAAGGATACGCGCAGAGATAGAAGCGGCAGAAAAGAGAGTGCAGAAAAAGAGTGGTGCTACAACGTCAAGGACATCCGATGCCGTAAAGAAAAGCTCACAAGGGGCACAAACGGGAGGCTTGTACAGAACAAGAAGCTCTGAGGATTATTCATGGGTAGTACCCGGGGCAACGGTAAGGCACAACACTCTTGGTTTGGGAACAGTTGTTTCTCTTGTCAAGGATAAATTGACAGTACGTTTTGGACAAGAGGAAAAAGCTTTACGTTTTCCTCACGTATTTGAAAACGGTCTTCTTTCAAGAGCAGTTCCAGAAGCAAAAACAGCAACGCCGAAACGTGTAGAGGTTGCAAAAGTCGGAGAATCAGTGATTCATAAGGCATTCGGTCGTGGAATCGTTAAAGAGATTTCGGGATTTCAAATTGTTGTAGTATTTGGAGACAGCGAAAAGACCTTTGTTTATCCGAATGCCTTTACCGATGGACATCTTTCTGTTGTTTTTTCAAGAACCGATGAACAATTGAAACTGCTTGCAAAACTTAAGCGAGAAGGCTTTCAGTATGTTGAAGACAACAATCTTGCGGCTGTTGTATGGGTACGATATGAGCCCTCAAGGCGCGGTTTATTTGAAAGCATTATTTCTCATTATCCCGTTAAATGCAATGTGGAACAAACAGGGCCGAAACCGCTTTCAGATCAACCCGTATGGAAGTTATTGTTTACTGATGTGAAGTAATAGGAGAAATAATTATGGGAAATGAAACCGTTATTAATCCGGCGGTAAACGCTTCTGCTCCAACAGAAATCAACAGTGATGTGATTGCCGAGTATAACCGGCAGAACAATATTGATGCTGACGAAGTAGCAGAGATTGCAGCGGGAACCATTATATGCGATAAATACAAGATACAAAATCAGTTAGAGGTTACTTCCGGCGAGGCGGATCTGTTCCTTTGCACAGATGAAAAAACCCAGTTTGTCGCAAAAATTTATAAGCGGAAGTTCGCAATCAAAAAAGAGGTCATCGATGCTCTGTTAAAAATCGACTCTCCTTATGTCGCAAAAATATATACTACTGGAACCTATCGTGGGTATCCTGTTGAAATTCTGCCTTATTATGAAAACGGCAGTCTTCAGGGGCGCAGATTTTCCGAAGACGAGCTTATTAGATCCGTTATTCCGTGTGTCAACGAAGGACTCCACGCACTGCATGAAGCAGGTATTATCCACAAGGATCTGAAGCCTTCAAATATTATGGCAAACAGCGACGGGGAAACCTATTCGATTATAGACTTTGGTATCAGTTCTGTGATTGATAATGGGAACACCGTTTTAGTAACGAAAACCGGTATGACGCCGGAATACTCTGCGCCGGAAACCTTTAAAAATCTTTTTCTGAAAGAATCTGATTATTATTCGTTCGGCATTACGCTTTTTGAGTTGTTTTGCGGATACACACCTTATGCCAATTTGCAGCCGGATGAGATCGAACAATATGTTTCCGTGCAAAGAATACCTTTCCCTGAAAACATGTCTCCACTTTTTCAGGATATTATTTCCGCTCTTACATATCACGATATCAGCTATCGGAATAATAAAAATAATCCGAATCGCAGATGGACATATGAGGAAGTAAAGAAGTGGCTTGACGGGGAAGCGCTTGTGATTCCCGGTGAAGGGATCGGCAATGCCGGAAAAGGCATGATGCCTGTATATCAATTCTTAGGCGAAGACTTTACCGATCCGGCGCTTCTTGTGAAAGCAATGGCACAAAATTGGGAAGAAGGTAAAAAGCAGTTATTCAGAGGTATGATTACCGCTCATTTTAAAACGTGGAATCAGGAGCTTGCAAGAAAGTGTCTGGCGGCAGAAGAAGAAGCGGGAAGAGAAAACGGCAAGGACGATATCATTTATTGGAAGCTGCTTTATCAGATCAACCCAAAACTAAAAGGTTTTTATTGGAAAGGAAAAACCTATGAAGGACTGCCTGCATTTGGGCGAGATGTTCTGGAACGGCTTTGGGATAAAGACAAATCACAGTATCCATTCTATAACAGTATTCTTGCAGAAAGACTATTATCTCAGTATGTACTGATGGCGGCTCCCAAAAATGAGAAGCTGAAAAAAGCAGCGGAGGCAATTGAAGACTCCTACGAACTCGAAAAAAACAACGGCACGGATATGCAACGGACGTATTTCCTTATGGCATATACACTATCCGGACAAAAACTGCTGTTATTAGATGGAGAACAGATTCGAACCGTTGGTGAATTGGCAAGTTATATGCGAACCGTATTGGCGGAGTCTTTTGAGAAATTTGAGGCTCTTTGCCATCGTCTTGTAGATTATGATGGAAATCTTGATTTCCAACTTGAAACATGGCTTTTGGCAATTGGAAAACAAAAAGAACTTGACAAATGGCGCACATCAATGAACGAATAAACGGAGGGAGATAAATGAGCGGACCGAAAGTATCCGTATATTCCTTAACAGGCCGGGCAAGAGCAATTGTTGACGGCCAGATTCGTTGCGAACAGAGATCTATTGCTTGCTATTCTCAAGCGAATCGCTTATTGCAAATGATTCAGGCGTCCTCCGAATTATTCGAGCATGAGTTGGGCACATTGTCTCTTCTGACAAAAAGAACCTCGGAAGGCTCCGGGCGTATACAAGCCGTTAAAGCGCTTCAAACAAGAGTTATTGCGGAGATAGCGGAAATAAGGGAAGAACTGAAAAGCAAGCCCCCGCGTGTATCCGTTAAATATAAGATTACCGAGGAGGCATATGCGGAAAAGCAGGCAGAATTGAAGCGTCTCCAAGCACTCAAAAAAAGAGCTGAGAAGCTTCAAGCGGAGGTGGATGCTTTTTTTGTTCAGGAAGGCGTTGCTTCGGGGGAATCGGACGTTGCAAGAAAGGTTCAGGAGAGTATTGTCGATGATTTAAACGGTGTATTCTCCTTTGAATTTGATGAAATGCCTCCGGATACAAGTGTTCAGGATAAAAAGGACGAGATTGAGAAGAAGCTTTTTGTGATCCTTCACGACCCTTCTTTACCTGAAAGTATACAATCTGAGGCGAAACAGCTTATTGTATCCCTTCAAAAGATCAAGGAGATGCAATTCTTAACAACTTTTGAGGCTGTTTCTGTCGTTGGAATCGAAGAAAAAGTAAAGGCTTACAGAATGGAAATGCTTCGAAAACAAGAGGAATACGCTGAATTATATGCCAGATATGAAGCGCTATGCCAAATGTCGGGAGTGGAAGCAAAACAAATTCCTTTTTCCGAATCGGCTATCACAGAACTTACGGAAGAAGTTGAAAAACTTGAGGTTTCTCTTATTCGACAGATAGAACAGGAGCATATACAGGAAAGCGTGGACGAAGTTCTTGAAGAGATGGGATATGAGCTTATCGGTTCCAGAACCGTTCGAAAAAAGAGCGGGAAGCAATTCCGGAGTGAGCTATACACCTTTAATGAAGGGACTGCGGTTAATGTGACCTATTCTTCTGACGGTCAAATCTCCATGGAACTCGGTGGTCTGGCAAGAGAGGATCGCATTCCCACGGAAGAAGAAACTCAAGTCCTTACACAGGATATGGAAAGCTTCTGCGGTGAATTTGCGGAATTTGAACGCCGGATGCGTGAAAGGGGTATTATCGTCGGGAAACGGATCGTGCTTTCGCCGCCTACGGCTGAATATGCTGCAATTATCAACGTAACTGATTATGACGTCGCAGAATCCACACAGATAACGGAAATGAACGCGAAAGAAAAGCGTCGTAAACAGAAAGAGAAGAAAGTTATGAGGAGGAGTGAATAATGGATCTGCAGAAATACAAGATCTGCCCGGAATGCGGGAAGCAAAACCCTCCGAGTTTAATTGAGTGCAAATACTGCGAAGCTGATTTGACAGGCGTTAAGGTGTTTGATCCCACAGCCGTTGAAATAAGCGAAAATCCATCTACTGCAGCGCCTTCCGTTCAGAATTCAACCGCACTTGTACGAATCTGTGAATGCGGCGCGAAGAATGCACCGCAGGCAAGAAAATGTAAAGTCTGCGGTGAAGACATTTCCGATATCATTCCTATTGAGGTTGTGACAGAAGAAAAGAAGCTGTTTTCTTATACATTGAAAACATTGGACGGGACATATTCTGTAACAATATCGGAACCGCTGATAACCGTTGGCAGAGAAGCAGATCTAAAAGAGTATCTGCAGAACAAGCCTTATGTCAGCAGAAATCATGCGAGGTTTACTATTGTTGCCGAAAAGGTTTTTATTGAGAATCTGAGTCTTACAAACAAAACGTTTCTCAATAACGAAGAGTTACCAAACGGAACACCTACAGCACTAAAAAACGGAGACGAAATCGGTCTTGGCGGCAAAGTCGTTGATGGCAGCAGACAGGACAAAGCCGCTTACTTCATTTTCAGCATAACGTCATGAATCTGGCAAGAATACTATACCCGGTCAATGTTCTCGGACCGGGAAGACGCATCGGATTATGGTTGTGCGGTTGCTCTCGGGGTTGTAAAGGCTGCAGCAATCCAGAGCTATGGGAACAGCGTCCGGAGTATGAGATCGAAATTGATAAAGTATTGTATCTGATAAAAAAGATCTCGGATACGAATAAAGTTGACGGTTTTACGATCACCGGCGGCGAGCCTATGGATCAAGCCAAGGATGTGGCCGCCTTGCTAAAGCAAATACGAATCATTTCCGAAGACATTCTTATTTATACCGGTTATCAGCTTAGTGAACTAAAGACAAGAAACGATATTTGGACTAACAGCATCATCTATGATGCCGCCGTATTGATTGACGGAGCGTATGTGGAGGATCAAAATGACGGATCTGTGCTTCGCGGTTCATCCAATCAGCAAATTCATATTCTGAACGATAAATTGGGCGACCGCTATCAGAATTACTTGTCTGATGCGCATAATCAAATACAGAATTTTACAACTAAGGATGGTATCATTTCGGTTGGAATCCATCACCCAACATTTTAGGAGAATATAAATATGGAATTGACAAACGAAGAGATGGAAGTCTTGAACCGTGCCACAGAAATTCTTTCAAAATATGCCGCGAAAGGATCAATTAATAGGGATTCTTTTAAATTGTTTGAGAGGATGGTTGTTGATGCAATTGATTCGGATGTATGCGATAAAAACGGTAAACGCCAAACGATAACATCGGTACCGTTTACTCGTTTACTCTTATCTTATGTGATTGGGTATAAAAAGGATGAAACTTATAGCTTTTTATCTACGGTGGACCTACTAAATATGGAATACAGTGATAACGAGCTGCGTTTTGAATCATTTTCAAAAGAAACAAAAGAATTATTTAAAACAATTAATGAGTTTACGCTTGCACCTGTAATAATAACAGAGGTTAACGGTGAACTGAAGTATTTGGTTAATTCATCACACATTGCTACACCTGAATACAAATCAGTTTCAAAAGCAGAGACTGTTAATTCATTATATTACAGTTTTCTTCCTTTAGTTTTTGAATGTATTTTGGATCAGTATGAGGATGGTGTTATATCAACACATTTTACATTAAAAATATTAAAGAAAAGTGTGTCTAATAATACATTGGATAACGCCCATAAGTTTGATTTTTTAAATGCAAGAAACCAATTGATTTGGCAGTCAATTGAAGGAGGTCGGTATGAGTTTGATGAAGAATAGAAAGAACAACTGCGATAACACTAAGCAGGATTCTTTATTAGCATAACTTTATTACGAATATACAGAATACCTTGTTGTTTTGGAGGAGTAATATGATGGAAGAATACATAGCCAAATGGCACAGAGAATTAGGAATCTTTTGCAGGATCAAACCGCTTATTATTGTAGAGGGCAATGTGCTTGACGTCTATCAATACCCTGTGGACGGTAGTACTCCTAAAGGAAGCATTCTGCGGTTGCCGGAGTATCTGCATTATTATTTTACTGATCTCGGATACGAAACGATTGCCTTCTTTGACAGTATGCAGGGCTTTTATAACTCCTGTGATGAGGGGCACATACAGGCTTTTGCTGAGCTCACACAGGCAAAGCTGGACGGGGCTTATATTCGCAGTGATTTTAAGGGCAAAGCAAATTCCGCTTCTGCCTTGGTCAGAACTGCGGTAAGTCAAAACAAAAAACCGGTTGCAATCGTTATGAACCTTGCATCCCGGTATATTATTTCTCCTGATAACGTAGATCAATCCGAGGTGGATAGCTTTACCAACCTTCTGCTTGCTTCTATGGAAGGTAAAGACGTCCGTACCGACGGCGGCATACTGAAAAACCTTGTTGTTATGATTGTGAATAAAACAAATGATATTCCGGCATGGTTCTATTTAGATAATCCGAATGTAAAAACGGTTCACATCAGCACGCCCTCAAAAGAAGAGCGTGAGCAGCTTATCAAAGGCGAAAACTTTGCCAGTTTTTTTGCTGTCGATGTTTTTGAAGAGGATTATCCATATTTCAGAGAACATCCTGATGAGCTTGAAAAAGTACAGGATCGTTTTATCGGACTTACGGAAGGATTCAGTTTTACGGAGATCAACGGACTTCGAAGACTATGTAAAAATGAAAAAACAAGAATTCGTCAGATGTCTACTGTAATCGACCTGTATCGCTATGGAATCAAAGAGAATCCTTGGGACAGCTTAGACGTCAATGAATTGAAAACGGCTGAAGATGATTTCCGTAAGCGTGTGAAAGGACAGGATCTTGCAATCATTAAAACATTGGACGTGGTAAAACGAGCGGTTACAGGAATGTCCGGTTTGCAAGGCTCTTCCCACACAAGGCCAAAGGGTGTTCTCTTTTTTGCCGGCCCAACCGGAACAGGTAAGACAGAGACTGCGAAAACATTGGCGGAAAAGTTGTTTGGTGATGAAAGCTGCTGTATTCGTTTTGATATGAGCGAGTACAGTCAAAGTCACAGCGATCAGAAACTGCTTGGCGCCCCTCCCGGATATGTTGGATATGAGGCCGGCGGTCAGCTTACAAATGCTGTTCGTGAGAATCCTTTCTCAATTCTTCTCTTTGATGAAATTGAAAAGGCGCATCCTACGATTTTCGACAAATTCCTTCAGATTCTGGAAGACGGCCGAATGACCGATGGTCAAGGTAATACGGTATTTTTCTCGGAATGCATTATTATTTTTACCAGCAATCTCGGTATTTACACTCGAAATGAAATGGGTATCAGAGAGCCGAATGTGACGCCTGATATGGAATATCCAGAAGTTCAAAGAAAGGTTCGGCAGGCAATTGAGGATTATTTCAAGTTGGAACTCGGCAGACCGGAAATACTGAACCGTATCGGCGAAAACATCGTTGTGTTTGATTTCATCCGTCCTGAAGTTGCAAAAATGATTCTTGAATCACAGGTGTCTAAGATTATTAAAAATCTCATGACAGAAAAAGGTATCGAACTTATTATCACCGATGAGGCGAATTCGATCCTGATTGCAAAAGCACTTGATAATCTCGGCAACGGCGGCCGCGGCATTGGGAACATTGTTGAAAGTCTGCTGATTAACCCCTTGGCCAGATTTATGTTTGACGAGGATATCAAAGGAAACGTGAGAATTACAATCAATGATATTGATGCAGAAAATATGCCGTTCTCGCTGACCTGTGAATACGAGGCGATCTGATGGTTTATTTGTCTTCCCGTGCAGGAAAACGCCATCAGCAAAGCGAAGACGCGGTTCTTGTGGGCTCTGATTTTTTAAATGATACAACAAAAGAGCTGCAGCTTCCCGCAAGTGGCTTCGTGTGTGTTGCAGATGGCGTCGGCGGAAATGCCGGTGGTGCACAGGCGTCAAAATTTGTATTATGTGCCGCTGCGGAATACGATCCTTGCAAAAAGGATCAAGATTTGCGATCGTTTTTGATCTCCGTCAACGAAGATCTGATACAATATGCTGCTCAAGACGGCCAATCTGCAAATATGGCAACAACGCTTACCGGTTTTTTGTTCTCAGATACTGCGATAACGCTTTTGCATGTTGGCAATACGCGGGCATATATAAAACAGGGGAAATACCTAAAACAGATCACATCAGACCATACCACATACAATTGGCTCGTCAGCAACGGCCAACTCGAAGCCGCTGAACAATGCAACCGCAGTGAGATAACAAGCTGTTTCGGCGGTGGTCGTTCAGAATTACTGTCAAAGCTTTTTATTGCAGAGTACCCGGCTTTTTCTGTTGCATTGTTAACGTCAGATGGCATACATGATTTCGTCAACATTGATACGTTAGAGGATATCCTCAATAATGATGAACCGTATCCGAACAAATGCGAAAGCATTATAACTCAGGCAATTGCTTCGGGTTCTGAAGATGATTTGACTGTTGTCATCATTAGCAACGAGTAAATAAATGGTATTATCTTTTTCAAAAGGAGCACGAAATGGGTTTTCGTTATCGAAAAAGCATAAATCTCGGCGGTGGCTTCAAGATCAACTTAAGTAAATCCGGCATCGGGTATAGTTGGGGTACAAAAGGCTATCGTGTAACAAAAACTGCCCGAGGAACTACTCGAACGACTCTTTCCGTTCCCGGAACGGGATTATCCTATGTGAAA
>CAMOVW010000114.1 GCA_946627725.1 uncultured Clostridia bacterium | reverse complement strand
AAGCCACATAAGGCTTTTCCCGGTCTCCCTTATCTTTCAACTGTCAAACTCCCGAAATCGAGAATATGCGGTAAAAGAAACAAACAGCGTTTTTTCGCTGTTTTTCTTTTGGATATTGCTTTTTTCTGATGGTTGTACTATAATAACAATAATAAAAGGAAAGGATGTTTCACGATGTCAAACATTACTATCACCAATCATCCGCTGATCCAGCATAAGCTTTCCATCCTCAGAGATAAAAATACAGCGTCCAAAGAATTCCGTGCGTTGATCAGTGAGATCGCAATGCTGATGTGTTACGAAGCCACCAGAGATCTCGAACTGCAGGACGTGGAAGTTGAAACGCCCATTGCCACCGCGCATGTAAAGAAGCTTTCCGGTAAAAAGCTCGCAGTGATCCCGATCCTTCGCGCTGGCCTCGGCATGGTAGACGGCATGACGGCGCTGATCCCCTCCGCCCGCGTCGGTCATATCGGTCTATATCGCGATCCCGATACGTTGCAGCCGGTGGAGTATTACTGCAAGCTGCCCCATGATATCGGCGAACGCGACGTTATTGTGGTCGATCCCATGTGCGCCACCGGCGGTTCCGCCATTGATGCGATCACCATGATCAAGAAGAGAGGGCCCAAAAATATCAAGTTTATGTGTACCATCGCAGCTCCCGAGGGGCTGAAGGCGCTGCAGAAGGCGCATCCCGACGTGGATATTTACTGCGCCGCGTTAGACGATTGCCTGAACGATCACGGTTACATCGTACCCGGCTTGGGCGATGCGGGCGATCGTATTTTCGGAACAAAATAATCGATTGCAGAGGATCGGGCTGCTCCGATCCTTTTTTTGTTGATACCGAAAACAAGTCGTATCGCATACCGCATCCCGGAATGAAAAAAGAACGGATCATACCGTTCCTTTTTCGATGCTGCCCAAACAGCCGTCTTCCGTTGTGCCGGTGATCAGCACTTGCCGGATCTGTCCGGTCAGTGGATGATCGTATTTTACCGATACGGGCGTGTAGTTTCTGGTATATCCCAGCTGCATGCCACGCTTCGGCGTTTCAAACAAAACCTCCTGAACGCTTCCGATCATATTTTTCAGAAAGGAGGTGCGAAGGTCGTCGCAAACGCTCTGCAGCCTCGCACAGCGCTCAGTTTTCACCCTTTTTTCGATCTGGTCCGGATACGTCGCCGCCGGCGTACCTTCTCTGCGGGAGTAGGGGAATACGTGAACTTTCATGAATCCGATCTTCTCTGCGAAAGCTTCGGTTTCAATAAAATCCTCCTCTGTTTCCCCCGGAAATCCGACGATGATATCCGTAGTGAGCGACAGCGACGGAAACGCATCTTTCAATTTGAGGCACAGTGTTTCGTATTCTTCGGCGGTATAGTGCCGGTTCATCCGTTTTAAGATCCGGTTGCACCCGCTTTGCAGCGAGATGTGAAACTGCGGGCAGAATTTGTTCATTTTGGTCAGTTCGTTAATCACGTCGTCTGTAATGTGATCCGGTTCCAGTGAACCGAGGCGGAAACGCTCTATCCCGTCTGTATGCTGTGCGAGGGCAAGCGCATCGCAGATCGTATGGCCTGTATCAAGCCCGTAGGATGAAAGATTGATTCCTACAAACACCACTTCTTTGTAACCGTTTTCGGAGATGCTTTTCAGTTCGGCTTCTATCTCCTGCAGAGAACGCGACCGGGAAAACCCGCGGGATTTCGGTATGATGCAGTAGGTGCAGTAGCGGTTGCACCCGTCCTGAATTTTAATGAACGCCCGTGTGTGCCCCTCAAAAGCTGCGGCGCCGAAGCCGGCGTATATATCCTCTTTCCGGTGTGGGATTACGCTGATCTGGCGCTGCTTTGTTTCAGCATAAGCGTTGATCGCTTCAATCAACCTGTTGTTGGTTTTGTTGCCCAAAACGATATCCGCTTCTTCCAGCGCCTCGGGCTCTTCTCTGTAGGCTTGCGAATAACACCCGGTAAGCACAGTGATCGCTTCCGGGTGCCGGCGGCGGATATGCCGCAGCGCCTGGCGGGATTTTCGGCTGCTTTCTGCAGTAACGGTACAGGAATTGATGATGTACACGTCCGCTTCCTCATCCGGAGATACCACCGTAAAGCCGTTGTCTCTCATAAGCGAGGCAACAGCGTTGGATTCATATTGGTTTACTTTGCAGCCGAGCGTTATAAAAGCAGCTTTCATTTTGTCGCCTCTTTCAGATGGATTCCGGTTTATTATAGAATATATTAGATTCAATTGCAACAATCTTTTTATGCATGTTCTGTTTTTTCATATTGTCGCATAGGATGAATCGGAGGAATGTGCTATGAAAAAGACAGTCGCTTTAATGATTTGTATCCTTTTTGTTTTTCTTGCGGCAACGCCCTGCTTTGCCACTGAGCCCCCGTTCTTCGATACGGATTCTGTTCTTGCCGTGAATACCTATGCTGAGATCCCTGTAAATGCAAAGGCTTATGTGCTGATGGACAGCAATACCGGTACGCTTCTTGCCGCAAAAAATGAGGAAATGCAGCTCTATCCCGCTTCCGTTACAAAGATCATGACGATTCTTCTGGTTGCCGAGGCGATTCAGGCGGGAAAACTCTCTTTTGATGAAACGCTTGTGTGTTCGGAAACAGCCGCATCAAAGGGCGGTTCTCAGATCTGGCTGGAACCCGGGGAAGAGATGAGCGTGCGTGATTTGATGAAAGCCGCTTGTGTCTACAGCGCAAACGATGCATGCACCTTGCTCGGCGAAGCGGTTGCCGGCAGCGAGGAGGCGTTTGTGCAGATGATGAATGCCCGCGCAGTTGAGCTGCAGATGATAAATACGCATTTTGACAACTGTACCGGGCTGGACGATGATACCACTTCGCATCTTACCACGGCATACGACGTGGCTCTGATGTCCCGCGCTCTGATCGGCGTTGATTTTATCCGGGATTTTACCACGATCTGGATGGATACGCTGCGGGGCGGTAAAACGCAGCTTGTAAATACAAACCGTCTCATCCGTTTTTACAACGGCATTACCGGGCTGAAAACCGGAACGACCTCCAAAGCGGGCTGCTGTGTATCAGCAACGGCGCAGCGGGACGGACTCGGTTTGATCGCGGTGGTCCTCGGCGCTGAAAACAGCAACGACCGTTTTAACGGCGCGCGGGCGTTGCTTGACTACGGCTTTGCAAATTACGAGATCTTTACGCCGGTATTTGATCCTGCGGGGGTTGAGCCGGTAAAAGTGAATCACGGCGCCGCGCCGGAAGCGCCGGTAACCGCGGAGCTCGCCGGCGATATTCTTCTGAGCAAAGGCTCTGGCAGCGGAATTACGCAGCAAAACGAACTGCTTCCGGAAATCGACGCGCCCGTAGAAAAAGGACAGAAACTCGGTACCGTTAAGTTTTATGCGGGCGACGCCGAGATCGCCCGGTATGATCTTGTTTCCTCCGTCGATATCCCGAAGTTGACTTTTATAAAAGCTCTGCAGCGGATATTTAAGTCTTTGAACCGTGCTTGAATGAAAAAAACAATTCAATGAAAAAAAACAAAAAAAACTGATATTCTTCTTGAAATAATTTTAAATCTATTGTAGAATACTAAATAATAATATTTCATAGGAGAAAATCAGGCATGTCCATCAAACTCAACTGTCATTTCCTTGAGAAATTCGTGAGTGAAGCAGATTATCAGAACATCGCCGGTGAAGTTGCCGCTGCTCACAGCCTTCTTTATGAAAACAAAGCGCGGGCAGAGGGCAATACGCATCATGGTTGGCTTACTCTGCCGGAGGATTACGACAAAGAAGAATTCGCCCGCATCAAAAAAGCCGCCGAGAAGATCCGTTCCGATTCAAAGGCGTTGGTTGTGATCGGTATCGGGGGATCTTATCTCGGTGCGCGCGCCGCCATCGAATTTGTGAAATCCAAAAACTATAACCTGTTTGAAGAGAACGGCCCCAAGATCTTCTTTACCGGCAACAGTATATCTCCCACCGAGATCAGCGAGGTCCTGAATTACTGCAAAACCTGTGATTTTTCGGTAAACGTGATCTCAAAATCCGGTACCACAACAGAACCGGCGATCGCATTCCGTTTGTTTAAAAAACTGTTGGAAGAAAAATACGGTAAGGCTGAGGCCGCGAAGCGGATTTACGTTACCACCGATAAGGTGAAGGGCACGCTCAAGGCGCTTGCCGACAGCGAGGGGTACGAAGAATTTGTGGTGCCCGATAACGTCGGCGGCCGTTATTCCGTGCTCACCGCAGTAGGGCTTCTTCCCATCGCCGCCGCCGGGGTGGATATCGACGCTCTGATGCAGGGCGCCGCGGACGCGATGCGTAAATATGCGGCAAGGGATGTGTTCACCAATGATTGCTGCAAATACGCCGCGATCCGAAATATCCTTTACCGCAAGGGTAAAAAGATAGAAATGATGGTGAGTTACGAACCGGATTACACGCTGATGAACGAATGGTTCAAGCAGCTTTTCGGCGAAAGCGAAGGGAAAGACGGCAAGGGCATTTTCCCCGCCTCCGCGATCTATTCCACCGATCTGCATTCAATGGGCCAGTATGTTCAGGAGGGGGAGCGTACCCTTTTTGAAACGGTAATTACGTTTGCGCATCCCAAATGCGATATCGAGATCGAAGCGGACGACGTGAATGCCGACGGGCTCAATTTCCTTGCGGGAAAAACGCTCTCGTATGTAAACAAAAAGGCCTGCCAGGGTACCCTTATTGCGCATTACGACGGCAACGTTCCGAATATCATTATTGAAATAGACCGCGCTGACGCGTACAACCTCGGCGAATTGTTCTATTTTCTTGAAAAAACCTGCGCTGTTTCAGGATATATCCTCGGTGTGAATCCGTTTAACCAGCCGGGTGTGGAAAGTTATAAAAAGAACATGTTCGCGCTGCTGGGTAAACCCGGATATGAGGATATGAAACAGGATCTTGAAAAAAGGATCGTAGAATAAAAAGTATCATTACAGAAAGGAATTATAAATATGGTAAAGCTTTTAATCGGAGATAAGGGTTCGGGTAAAACAAAGAAGCTGCTCGACGCCGTAAATGTGGCGCTGCAGGAATCCAAGGGTCACGTAGTGTGTGTAGAGAAAGACGATCTTCTCAGATATCAGGTGAGTTACAGAGTCCGTCTGCTGGCTGCGGCCAATTACGGGATCAGCGGTTATGATGCATTTTACGGTTTTCTCAGCGGTCTTTGCGCGGGAGATCACGATATCACCGATATTCTTGTAGACGCTACGCTGAAAATCGGGGGCAGAGATTATGAGGCGCTGGCTTCTTTCCTTGAGCGGATCGCGCGCCTGTCTGATCTCACGGGTACCGTTTTCACCTTTACCGTGTCCACGGCAAAAGAAAACCTGCCCGATCGCATTGAAAAAATCTGCGAAATTATATAAATTTCAGCTGATTATTTGAAAAAATAACCGTAACATAAAAATTTTTGTTGACAAAACCGCTTGAAGTCTATATAATATATCGTGCGTTTATCCTGATGGGTACGGTATGCTTATACGGAGGACAAGCGGTGTATATCGAGCTGGATGCCGTTTTCGGCAATGAAGGGGCCGGTAAAGCATTTGATTATGCTTTTGCGCTGGAAGACGAACTGATCGCTTCCGATGTGCATGTTTCCGGCAGGGTTTATAATAAAACCGGTATTGTTTATCTTGAGGGCAAGGCGGTGTATGAACTTACCGCCGTATGCGCCAGATGCAATGCGCCGATACGAAAACCGGTGGAAGTTCCGCTGTCTCACTGTTTGATTCCGCATGCCGAAGACGATGAAGACGATTACTATATCGTGGTTGAAAACATGCGGCTGGATCTTGACGCGCTCGTTGCGGAAGATATTTTTCTTGCCATGCCATCCCGGTTTTTGTGCAGGGAATCGTGTAAAGGGCTCTGCAGTATCTGCGGGGCGGATCTCAATCAAACAACTTGTAATTGTGTAAAATCAACTGACCCAAGATGGGATGTCCTTAAAAATTTATTTTGATCATACTTTAGGAGGAAGCAAACATGGCAGTACCTGCAAGACGTGTTTCGAAAGCAAGAAGAGATAAAAGACGCAATAACGTATGGAAGATTTCCGCACCGTCCATCGAAAAGTGCTCCAACTGCGGCGAACTGAAAGAATCTCACAGACTTTGCCGTGCCTGCGGTTATTACAATGGCCGCGAGGTCATTAAGGTAGAAGACTGATTTCTTCCTGATTTCAGCAGCTTTTTAGTGCGTATGAGAAGCATAGGTGGGAAAGGCTCTTCCCCGCCTTTTTGCTGTTTGCGGAGGGAACGGATCTGTGGCTGTAACCATATTTGAGGTTCAAAAAGGTACGTCCTGCTATAAAAAAGGGATCCGTTCCGGCGATCGGCTTCTGGAGATCAACGGTAACGAGATCAACGATGTGCTTGACTACCGTTTTTATTGCGAAGGCGAAAAACTTCATATCGTATTTGAAAAGGCGACAGGCTCAAAAAAGGTTTTGCGCCTGCGTCATGTGGATTCTCCGGATGAACTCGGCCTGACGTTTGAAACCTATCTGATGGACCGACAGCGGCATTGCCGCAATAAGTGCATTTTCTGCTTCATCGATCAGCTGCCCCCCGGCCTGCGTCCATCTCTATATTTTAAGGATGACGATGCGCGGCTGTCTTTTCTGTTCGGTAATTATGTGACGCTTACAAATCTTTCCGAGCATGATGTGGAGAGAATCATTCGCATGCATATCAGCCCGATCAACGCTTCCGTGCATACGATGGATCCCGCTTTGCGTGTGGAAATGATGAAGAATCCCCGTGCCGGGGAGTCTCTTGCATATCTGAAGCGCTTTTCCGACGCCGGAATTCGGATCAATGCGCAGCTTGTGCTTTGCCCCGGTATCAACGACGGGCCGGCGCTGACGTATTCTTTGCAAAAGCTCAGCGAGTTATGCAGCCTGCAGAGCATCGCAGCCGTACCGGTGGGGCTTACCAAATACCGTGAAAAGCTCTGTCCGCTGCGAAAGTTCACTGCAGCTGAAGCGGCC
Organism: uncultured Clostridia bacterium; assembly: GCA_946627725.1. Classification (GTDB taxonomy): domain Bacteria; phylum Bacillota; class Clostridia; order Oscillospirales; family Acutalibacteraceae; genus RUG806. The sequence continues at coordinate 3,155 of CAMOVW010000114.1, read as the reverse complement.
GCCGTGATCGATACCATAGATGCGTTCAACGCTGTGCTTGAAAAAGAGGGAAGAGAAAAAGCGGCTTATCCATCAGATGAGTTCTTTCAGTTGGCAGGGCGGCCTCTTCCGCCGTATTCATATTACGGTGATTTTCCGCAGCTTGAAAACGGCGTTGGTATGCTTACGTCTATGCGTACCGAATTTCTGTCCGCATTGGAGGAATCGCCTGCGGATGAGAAGCCGCGCAGCTTTACGCTTGTAACGGGGATTGCGGCATATGATCTGCAGCGGGAGTTGGCTAAGGCGTTTTGCGATAAATTTTCCCGGTCCGTAATAACCGTTTGCGGTATAGAAAACGATTTCTTCGGTCCGGATGTTACCGTAGCGGGCCTGCTGACCGGTAAAGATATTCTTGCGTATTTTTCACAGCATCCTCCGGAGAGTAAAATCCTGGTTTTTCCCGAGGTCATGTTCAAAAGCCGGACGGAACTTATCTTTCTGGACGACGTTAAACTGGAAGATATCGAAAAAGAGCTTTCTGTCCGCGCAGTGGTCGCGGATTGCGATGCTGCTGCGCTTTTTGATCTTTTTTTGAATTTAACTGAAAAGTAAGCGGAACGATTTCCGTTTTATGGGGTATATTTATGTCTAAGCCAATCGTAGCTATCGTGGGTAGGCCCAATGTGGGCAAATCCACCCTGTTCAACAAACTTTGCGGTCAGCGTCTTGCCATTGTGGACGACCGTCCCGGCGTTACGAGAGACCGGCTTTACGCCGATTGCGAATGGCTGAACCGCAGGTTCCTGATCGTGGATACCGGCGGTATCGAGCCGTATTCAGACGACGTTATTCTTTCGCAGATGCGTCGTCAGGCGGAGCTTGCCATTACCAGCGCGGATGCGATCATCTTTGTTACCGACCTTCGCAGCGGCATCACCGCAAACGACAGCGAGGTTGCGGATATGCTGCTCAAGAGTGGTAAGCCTATTGTGCTTTGTGTCAATAAGTGCGATGGGGTTGGAGAAGTTCCGCCGGAATTCTATGAGTTTTATAACCTCGGCCTCGGCGATCCCGTTGCCGTTTCAGCTGTGCACGGCCACGGTACCGGCGATCTGCTTGATGAGGTCCTGAAATATCTTCCCCCCGAAGAGAGCGACGAGGAGGAAAGCGACCGCATCAAGGTGGCTGTGATCGGCAAGCCAAACGTGGGAAAATCCTCACTTGTGAACGCGCTCTGCGGGCAAGAGCGGATGCTTGTCTCAAATATTGCCGGTACCACGCGTGACGCTTCAGATACGATCGTGGAAAACAGGCACGGTAAATTTGTGTTTATCGATACCGCCGGGCTGCGTCGTAAATCAAAGGTGGATGACCGCATCGAGCAATTCAGCGTAATGCGCGCCGTGATGGCTGTGGAACGGGCCGATGTCTGTGTGATCATGATCGACGCCCTCGAGGGCTTTACGGAACAGGATTCCAAGGTCGCCGGTATCGCCCATGAAGCGGGAAAGGGCTGCATTATAGCGGTCAACAAATGGGATGCGTACGAAAAAGACGGCAAAACGATGGATTCGTACCGCAAAAAACTGATGGATGATTTCTCGTTTATGTCTTACGCGCCCATCATTTTCATCTCCGCGCAAACCGGCCAACGGTTAGACCGTCTTTATGAGCTTATCAAGTTTGTGGACGACCAGAATTCTACCCGTATTCCCACCGGAAGACTCAATTCCGTGCTTGCGGAAGCTGAGGCACGTGTACAGCCGCCTACGGATAAGGGCAAACGCCTCAAAATCTATTATATGACGCAAACTTCCGTTCGTCCGCCCACGTTCGTTGTATTTGTGAATAAAAAGGATCTGTTCCATTACAGTTATCAACGTTATATTGATAACCGCATCCGCGAAGTGTTCGGGCTTGAGGGAACGCCCACCAGATATATCATCCGTGAACGAACGAAATAATTTCGGTATCCCCGCAGAGATGCGGGGATAAATTATTAATAAACTATTAATTAATAATAAAAAAATATTGTAATTTTAATATTGATATGCTAAAATAAAAAAGTTAAAATATCTGAATTGTTCAGTTTCAGGAGAAAAACCAAATGACAGACCTTGCGCATTATACAGCCGAAGCGCTGCATGATTTTTACGAAGAATCAAAAAAAGAATATAACGGATTCCTGCAGGCAGGGATCTCTATCAATATGGCCAGAGGCAGACCTGCTCCGGAACAGCTGGATCTTTCCGATAATCTGTTGAATCTCACAAAAAAAGAAATCGGCGTTCTGGCCGAAGACGGCACCGATTGCCGCAATTACGGCGGGATCAACGGGCTGCTCAGCTGCCGTAAGCTGTTCGGAGAGATCTTCGGGATGCCTGCTGACAGCGTGATCGTTGCAGGCTCGTCAAGCCTCAATCTGATGTACGACTATATTTCACAGTGCTGTTCGCATGGTGTGGGCGGCAATGCCCCCTGGATGATGGATCCGGAACGTAAGTTTATTGCCGTGGTTCCCGGGTACGACCGGCATTTTGCCATCGCGGAACATTTCGGGCTGCAGATGATCAGCGTGCCGATGACGTCCGAAGGGCCGGATATGGATCAGATCGAAGAGATCGTGAAAGATCCGCATGTAAAGGGCCTGTTCTGTGTTCCGAAGTATTCCAATCCGGATGGCATCACCTACAGCAGCGATACCGTACGTCGGCTTGCTGCGATGCGGCCTGCCGCGCCGGATTTCAGAGTGATCTGGGATGAGGCTTATGTAGTACACGATCTTTACGATGAAAAGGATGAACTTGATAATATCTTTGATGCGGCAAAAACCTTCGGTACAGAAGATCATTTCATTGCCTTTGCCTCCACTTCAAAAATCACTTTTGCCGGTTCCGGCCTTGCGGCTCTTACCGCAAGCGATAACAATCTGAAAGAGATCCGCGCCCGGCTTTCTCTGCAGATCATCAACTACGATAAGCTGAACCAACTGCGTCACGCTTATTACTACAAAACGCTCGACGACGTTCGCGCGCAGATGAAAAAACACGCTGCGCTCCTGCGTCCGAAATTCGACGCGGTGCTGAACGTTCTTCACCGCGAGCTGGATGGGCTTGGAATCGCATCCTTTAACTCGCCGAAGGGCGGATATTTTATCAGTCTTGACGTAAACG
>CAMOVW010000113.1 GCA_946627725.1 uncultured Clostridia bacterium | reverse complement strand
AAAAAGAACTGGTGTTGCATCTGTGCATCAACGCCTCCAACGTCAACGGTGAATTTACGGAGCAGGAAAAAAACTACATCCGGCAGTACGCTGAAGAAATGCGCATACCCGTGCGTTATGAAGCCGATCATACCACTGACACTGCAGTAGAAAAGATTGCCGCGATCAGTTCTCCCGCGCAGCTGCGGGGGATTGGCATAGAACTGATCGCCCTTCTGTATTGCGATGATTCTTTTGACGTTGATGAAAGAAACTACATGGTTAAGGTATGTAACGCTTTCGGCATCCCCGAAATCATGCTGGATGATATCACGGAAAAAATCGGCAGCCTGTTTGATATCTATAAAAGGTTGAACGCCATCGTTCTCGGCGAATGATCACAGCGCCGTACCGGAATCGCGCTGTTTAACAACATGTAACTGCATCCGGGCGGGGCGTTCCGGCTCCCCGCCGCCTGTGAGGAAAAATCATGGAGAAACTGCATCTTTTTATGCGTGCGCTCGCGCTTGTGATGAGCATTGTAACAGGTTTCTTTGCGGGGTTTATCCCAAATCGCGCAAACAGATATTATTCCGGCGAAGAGATCGCCGCGTATACGGCTGCTGCCGAAGAACCGTACCCCAACGGCATGATCATCGCCATCGGCGGCGGGTTCGATACGGGCGATACCTTCCGCCCCATTTTGGATCGCTGCCTTGCGCACGTGAACAAAGAAACCCCGCATATGCTGTTTTTGCCCACAGCGGCGCGGGATGACTATTCTCCCGACGACGCCATCCTCACCCGTTTCGCATCCGCCGGTTGTCAGACGGACGTGCTGCTCGTCAGCAAGGCTTCCGCCGAAGAAGCTGCGGCAAAATTCGATTGGGCGGATATCGTTTACGCCACAGGCGGCAGCCTGAAATATCTTACCGAACACTGGAGCGCCAAGGGCGTTTACGAAGCGGCGGACCGGGCTCTGAAACGGGGCGCGGTTCTGCTGGGTACCAGCTCCGGCGCCATGTGCTGGGCAGACCGGGGTTGGGACGATACCGAACCCGAAACGCTGCGCATTATCGCCCACGGCCCCTTTGTGGGTACCGCCCCGGGGTTTGCCTGTTATACCTGCGCGGGGCTGCTGCCTTTCTGCATTACGCCCCATTTCGACAGCCTCGGCTGGCGCTCTTATTATTACGAGGCCGTAAACGCGACGTATCCCTCGCTGTGCATCGAAAACGGCGCCGCGCTGGTGTATGAGGGCGGCAGGTACAGCGTACTTTCCGACGCCGCCACCCCCACCCGGTCGACGTATCTCTTCTATCCCGCACGGGAAATCAAATTCCTGAATCTGCGCAAAGACGCCTCCCTTGCGGCGGTGATCGACGGTGAGATCCGTTCTCTGCGCAAGGGCAAATGAAAAGGTGAAAAAAGGAACGGACCGTTTTGTATGCGGTCCGTTTTTCTTCTTTGTTGATGCACGAAAACCGTAACCAAAAAAGGAACTGCTGCAGTCCCTGCTTCGGGATTTACAACAGTTCCTTAAAATGATTCAACGGTTGAAATCAGAATTTGCCCGCCTTGGCGGCTTCTTCAACGGAAACGGCCACGGATACGGTCATACCCACCATGGGGTTGTTGCCTGCGCCGATCAGGCCCATCATTTCCACGTGTGCGGGAACGGAGGAGGAGCCCGCAAACTGCGCGTCGGAATGCATACGGCCCATAGTATCGGTCATACCGTAAGAAGCGGGGCCCGCAGCCATGTTATCGGGGTGCAGGGTACGGCCCGTTCCGCCGCCGGAGGCCACGGAGAAGTATTTCTTGCCGGCTTCTACGCGCTCTTTCTTATAGGTGCCTGCAACGGGGTGCTGGAAGCGGGTGGGGTTGGTGGAGTTGCCGGTGATGGAAACGTCCACGTTCTCATGCCACATAATGGCAACGCCTTCCTGTACGTCGTTTGCGCCGTAGCAGTTTACGCGCGCGCGCGAGGATTCGGGATCTTTGGAGTAGCACTTGCGGAACACTTCTTTGAGTTCGCCGGTGAAATAATCGTATTCGGTCTCAACGTAGGTGAAGCCGTTGATGCGGGAAATCACCTGCGCGGCGTCTTTGCCCAAGCCGTTCAGGATCACGCGCAGGGGCTTCTGACGAACGCGGTTCGCTTTTTCGGCGATGCCGATGGCGCCTTCTGCGGCTGCGAAGGATTCATGGCCCGCAAGGAACGCGAAGCACTCGGTATCCTCTTCCAGCAGCATCTTGCCCAGATTACCGTGGCCCAGACCCACCTTGCGGCGATCGGCAACGGAACCGGGGATGCAGAAGCTCTGCAGGCCCTCGCCGATGGCAGCGGCGGCCTCGGAAGCCTTGCGGCAGCCCTTTTTGATGGCGATGGCGGCGCCTACGGTGTAAGCCCACTTTGCGTTTTCAAAGCAGATGGGCTGGATTTTTTCTACCATGTGGTAAACGTCAAGACCTGCGTCCTTTGTGATCTGCTCGGCCTCTTCAATGGAGCCGATGCCGTATTCGGCAAGCTTGGCAAGAATTTGTTTTTCTCTTCTGTCGTAAGATTCAAATGAAATCATCGTTCGTTCCTCCCCCTATTATTCTTTGCGCGGATCGATCATGCGCACGGCGTCCGCAATGCGGCCGTACTGGCCGGAAGCCTTCGCGAATGCTTCCGCGGGTTCAAGACCGGCTTTGATGAAATCCATCATCTTGCCGAAGTTCACGTATTTGTAGCCGATGATCTCGTCGTTCTCATCCAGCGCAACCTCGGTGATATAGCCTTCGGTCAGCTCAAGGTAACGGGGGCCCTTGTCAAGGGTGCCGTAGGTGGTGCCCACCATGGAACGTGCGCCTTTGCCCAGATCTTCCAGGCCTGCGCCGATCACAAGGCCGCCTTCGGAGAAAGCGCTCTGGGTTCTGCCGTAAACGATCTGAAGGAACAGCTCGCGCATGGCGGTATTGATGGCGTCGCACACCAGGTCGGTGTTCAGCGCCTCAAGCAGCGTAAGGCCGGGCAGAATTTCAGCGGCCATAGCGGCGGAATGCGTCATGCCGGAGCAGCCGATGGTTTCTACCAGCGCTTCCTGAATGATGCCGTCTTTCACGTTCAGCGAAAGCTTGCAGCCGCCCTGCTGCGGCGCGCACCAGCCGATACCGTGCGTATAGCCGGAAATATCTTTGATTTCGCGGGATTTGACCCATTTTGCTTCTTCAGGGATCGGCGCGGCGCCGTGATGAACGCCCTGATGCACCGGGCACATACCCTTTACTTCTGTTGAATAGACCATAATGATCCTCCTCCTTTTTAATTCTTAGGTTATCATATCATAAAATCCGCGGTTTTTCAATAGGGAACGAGAATTATTTGATGCGCCGCAACGGGATTTTGCAAACACGATTCTCTCTCGTGGTTTCATATCGCCCGTCGGTTTATGAAAAAAGACTATTTTATTCCCGCCGTAATAGTTGAACAACATCTGTTATGAAGATAATCCAAAACAGCAGCCATATCTTTAAGCGATCCGGTTGCGTGATAATAATCTTTATCTTTTTTTACGCAACCGATAATAGGGGAAGATAAGAACGAAAGCGTGTTTTCAATTTCTTCAATCGTTGGTACTTCTGAGAACTCTCTCTCTGTTCGTAAGGCCATATATAAATCACGCACAGACAGATATCCCTTTGTAACCGGATCCCTGCACTCATCAATCAAATGGCGCATAACGCCTGTAATTAAAGAACCTTTGTTTTTCGTTTGAATAATATCTTTGTCTAAAACAGATATATCCGCTTTTCCCGCTTGTTCAAATACTTTTCTGTATACTGTCATTTTTTGCGGCGTTTGTCGATGAATCTCCAAAAGTTTTTCCAATGTATCAATATCGAAAAGAACAACATGATGTTCTTTTGCTCTGTTTATCAGTCTTTCGTTGAAATCTCTGCCCACAACTGCAATGTAATCTGATCCATGCTTTTTTTTGTGCTCCTTAAGCGTATCAAAATCAACCAGATTATCGGTTACTGCGCTTGAGTTCGTTGCTTTTGTGTCAACTGTAACAACAAATGGGTTTTCAGGAGAATCCGTTGTTTTTAAGAGAACGTCTGTCTTGCCTGACCCACCAAGCCATTGAGCGTCAAAACCAAGCAATTCAAAAAAATCTCTAACGGTTTTTTCAAACTTTTCCGGATTAAAGGAATCCTTTGACGCGATTCTAAGATCTGAGATAATATCCGCACTCTCAATAACAGAAACGGTTTGCGTATCGGTATTGTTCAGTCCAAACAGATCTCCGTATTTGTTTAGGAACAAAATGCCTCTGTTTGTAAGCGTATATTTTTCAGCGGAAACATTTCGCAAAAGCTTTGCCTGCTTTAGCAGTGAAATCCGATTGCTGACCTCGGGAACATTTTCTTTGTCAAAGCCATATGATATTTTTGCTTTTGTTGCAAGTTCCTTTGCGGAAAGAGAATGATTTTTTAATTCAAATAAGATTTCAACGAAAAACAAACACCTTATTTGAAACAGCGGGATGAAAGCGGATACGCTGCTGTCTTTGAGCCATGTATGCCCTAAATCGGTAACTTCATATGTCGAATTCGTTTTCCTCTTTATCAGACCGAGGGAGGAAAGCGTAGTTAATGCGCTGCGTGTGGAGGAATCTTTGATACCGTATTTTTTGCGGCAAAAATCGTTTATGTTTTCTATTTCATTATGTGAATGAATCAACGATAAAAAATCAGCAGCCGTGCTTCCAAAATTGCTTGAACTGTTCGGAAGATATCCAAAGCCGGTTTTTCGAACAAATTTGTTGTTATTGAGATAGTATTCAAGAAAAACGTCTGCGATAGAGATATCTTTTTCATCTTTGGTGGTATCTTCATCCTTCGATATGCTTTCGGGCATCGGAACAGAGATGGTTTTCAGAAAACTTTTTCCGCTATCTGTAATACTATATAATAACGAAAACTCTTGAAATTCAATAAAACCAAATTGTCTTAACCAAATAAGGCGGTTGTTAACAGTGGTTGGGATTTTCCACGCCAAATCATATTCATTCACAGCTATATCAAACAGTTCTCTCGCTGTTTTGGGAGAATCCAGATAGTATAGTATTTCGGAAAAAAACTTTACTTGCGCGCAGAAGTATGTTGCAAGATATTGATTATCTTCTGAATCCAACCAGATTTGAGATTCATCTGATAAAACCCAATCCCCGTCTGCCGACCTGTAAACAAAATTCATTGCGCTTAATTGATGGATGCATAATTGTTCTAATGTGCTTTTACTGCCGCTGCCTTCCAACGTCGGTATTTGATCTCTTGGAGCATGTTCTTTAACTAAAAGCAACAGTTTCCTTAAATTCTTTAAAAGCATATTTTTACCGCCGGGAATGCCGGGTGTGGAATTTGCCTTTTTGTTCCATTCTTTGTCTTTTGGGTATTGTGAAATGGGTACATTGTACACTGTATTGTCTCCTTTCATGATAGTGAAAGCGTTTAATAGGATAATAACATTTATTTGTAGAATAGTCAATTGGTTAATCTATAAAATTATTGATATCATTAATAATCCTTTCTTGATGTTAATAATGCCTTCAAAAGCAAATATCCAAAAAAGCCCGGCTCTCAAATCGAAAGCAGGGCGGGAGATGAACGTTTGTGTCGGTATGCGTATACCTACACAACGGTAAAAATCATTTATGCGGCAGTGAATCCACATCGGTTTGCCGGTGAATCGTCGAAGGGCTGAAATTCATAGCAACATTTTTCTCATACTTTTTTCTCCTTTCAGATTATTGGCGTATTGTACTCAAAAACGCGCTTTTCTCACGCATATTTACGCATCATCGCCGGTATGTGATATCATATGAAAACGTACCGGATATGACAAAAACTGATATATATATTGTGTGTCTTATGGCACTCGTACGGCACCGGAACGCACATATTTGCGGAGCGCAGAAATCCCAGGAAAACCTTGCAGAATCATAACCACCACTGAAGTGGTGGTTTGCACAGGCCATAGAAGGGCCAATTACAGGCTTAACCCCTAAAGGGGCATTGAAAAGTCTGGCACCGCATTACATTCTCAGGCCGCCGCTAAAGCGGCCTGTTTTTATGCCTTTTTATTCTTGCTACCCGTAAACGGGTCGGTCCATTCTTTCATTGTCATTTGATCTGTCATTTCATCTTCTGTCAACTGATTCTTGATGTACTCTTCTATCATGCGTTTGTTTTTTCCTACCGTATCTACATAGTACCCTCTACACCAAAAATGCCGACTTCCGTATTTGTATTTCAAATTTGCATGCCGATCAAATATCATTAGTGTACTTTTTCCCTTGAGATATCCCATAAATTGTGATACACTTAAATGCGGTGGTATACTTACGAGCATATGTATATGATCCGGACATGCTTCTGCTTCTATGATTTCTACTTTCTTTTCTTCACACAGTTTCCTCAGTATCTGTCCTATATCTGCTCTTAGCTCTCCGTATATCACTTTCCTTCTGAATTTCGGTGCAAATACTATGTGATACTGACACCTCCACGTTGAGTGCGCACTGTGATTGATTTCATTTCTTTCCATGTTAATAACCTCCCTTGATTTCTGGTAATGCGGTCGCCAAACCTTTACCATTATATCTTGGGTGGTTATTTTTTCATATACTAAAGTTTTTCCCTTCCCCCGGTAGAACCGGGGGTTTATTTCCACGCCTGTAAGGCACCAAAAAGAAAAACCACCGGAATATTTCCCGGTGGTTTTCATGGTCGGAGTGACGGGATTCGAAGCTACCATTTTATGCCAATTGTGTACATATCGCACAATACTTTTAAGCAAGATTTTGATCTTAGATATGCAATTTGCACAATATATTGGACGGTGCCCAGGTGACGCAGAGGTGTCGTAGACAATCCGCATAAACCTTATTTTTTTCGATAAAGCTTACGCGGATTTTTCTGTCAGCAGGTGCCGGACTTAAGCTTTATCAAGGAGTCAAGTTTATCTACCTCCGTGCGCTGCCGTGCGGCGTATGCATGGGAGTAGAGGCTGTGGGATTTAAGACAAGTACTATTATAAACTTGCATTTATAAAATAGTACTTTTTGATTGTTGATTGTTACTTTATTGAAAATCAAGTCTATTTCTTTCGCTTTTCTTTTGCGCATTGCGGGCAACCGCTTCCGGCTGTTCTGTTATGTACAGTTGCTCGCCAACTATTATTGCATTTTTTGCATATCCAAAAAACTTTTATATTAGATTTAGGCGCAACTTGATCGGGAGTTATCTTGTTTTTTTCATAATCCCACTCTTCGCAAAGCTGAGGGGTGCAACTCATTAATGTGTTTTTGCCTCCTTTTAAATGAGTATTTATACTACTTGCGCGTGCCTTTTCTTTTGCACATTTAGGACACCCACTTCCCGATGTTCTGACAGAAACGGCAGTTTCCCACTCAAAGCCACAAACAGAACACTTCCACCAAACTTTTCTATTATTTCTCGCTGTAATTCTTTTTGGGTCGATAAAGAGGTTTTTCTGATAATCCCATTCGGATATCAATTCAGGGAATAAATTAAAAAGTGTATTTTTACCATTTTTTAATATAGATTCAGCTTTAGCTATTTTTGCTTTTTCAGTTCCACATATTTTACAACCATATCCTTTTTTTCTAGCGTTAACAGTTGCCTGCCATTCGTGCCCTTTGCTACATTTCCACCAGACTTTTTTGCCTGATGCATTAGAAACCATTTCGGGTGTTAAAAAGCCATTTTTCTCATAATTCCATTCTTGGGCAATTTCAGGAAATATTGCGGCTAAGCTATTTTCCTTTTCCGCATTAATATATTGGCTATATATTTCTGCTGCATCGTTTTCGACATCTATATGCATTTCTGTTAGGCCGATTTTTTTTAACAACTCACGAATGGCCCAATTTAACGATTCCTTGTTTGTTGATGCCTCGTATTCTATAATATCATTATATACGGTATTTTGATACCCTTCTGCAACAGTAATAATTCGGATGTTTCTATCAGCAAAGAACATTATTTTTTGTTTGTCTGCTTCTTTTTTGTCTTTGTGATAAAACTTTCCATTGTGCTCAATTCCTATTTTATACTCGGGAAGATAAACGTCAATTTCTTTTCCAAAGTCATTATTTCTGCTTTCTGCACAAGTGATTTTTCGCAAATAGAATAAAATTGCTTGTTCTGGAAAAGACGTTTTCATCTCTTGATTACAAATTGGGCAGCCTGCCCTTAAATTTGTTCTACTTCCAATAACCGCTTGCCATTCATGACCTTTATTACAAATCCACCATGCCTTTATTTTAGAACCGGCAGAAACTTCGCAAGGTGTTAATAATCCGTTTTTTGTTGGATGCCATTCTTTTGCAACATCAGGATTTGTTGTAGCTAAATCATTAAAGCCAACAAGTACTTTATGTCCCGAGCAGACAGGACAACCGTATCCTCTAATAGTTCGCTTAACTATTGTTTCCTGCCATTCATGCCCTAAGGAACACTTCCACCACACTTTTTTCAGAGAACCTTGTGGAACCATTGTTGGTTGAAGCTCCTGGTTCATATTATAATTCCATTCTGATGCAATACTTGGATTCGTTGTAGCTAAATCATTGAATCCTATCAATACTTTTTGATTAGCACAGTAAGGGCATCCTGATCCATGATAAACTCGGTCAACGACTTTCGCTTGCCATTCATGTCCTAAGGAGCATTTCCACCATACTTTTGTACCGGAACCAGAAGAAATTATTGTAGGCAATAGAACTGTATTCTTCTCGTAATTCCATTCGTTTGCAACTGTTGGATTCGTTGATGCTAAATCGTTAAAGCCAACCAACACTTTTCGATTTGAGCAATACGGGCATCTGGTTCCAGCTGTTGTGCGGTTTTTAATTGTTGCTAGCCATTCATGACCTTTATTGCAAATCCACCAAACTTTTTTATGCGAACCTGCAGTCACATCTGTTGGCTTTAGTGTTCCGTTTTTTGTTGGATGCCACTCTTTTGTTAATTCGGGGTATAAATCAAAAAGACTTTCGCCTGCTTTGGGGGTTGAAAGTTTAGTTGCAGTAATCTTTACTTTGCACTTTGGACAACCTGTGCCGTTAGATGCTGTTCTGCTAAATATGCTCGTTTGCCACTCATATCCGCATTTGCGACATTTCCACCAAGCTTTTTTCGTTGATTTTATAATAAAGTCCTGCGGTAATAATGTGCCATTTTTAGTAGGGTGCCATTCTTCTGCAACTTGCGGATTGAGAGTCAATAAATCATTGTAGCCAATCAAAATTTTCACATTATTGCAATATGGGCATCCAGTACCATTACTTCGACTTAGAATTTTTGCTTGCCATTCGTGACCTTCTTTGCACTTCCACCAAGCTTTTTTTCCGCTTCCAGGAGTGATTCTGTTTGGGTCTAAACCCAGTGCTTCATTCTTCTCCCAATCCCATTCGGACATTAATTCTGAAAACAGATTAAAAAGTGTGTGTTCTCCATCTTTTAATATCGATTCAGCTCTGGTTTTCTTTGCTTTTTCACGTCCGCATATTTTACATCCGTGTCCCTTTTTTCTATCATTAACGGCAGCCTGCCATTCGTGACCTTTTTTACACTTCCACCATGCTTTTTTTCCACTACCAAGAGTTAATGTTTTTGGATCTAATTCAAGTTCATCATTCTTTTCCCAATCCCATTCTGCCATCAGGTCGGCATTATCAATTATATATTTCTTTTCAGCCATAACCTTGGCACCTCGCTTTTTAATTTCATTCAAAAATTGTCTATGAACTCAACAAAAAGCATTATATCAGTTTCTTTACAAAATTGCAAATATATCGATTCCAAATCCTTTCGTTCCGTTGGTTTCCCATATACAAGAAACTCTTTTGTTTTTCCTTTTGCTGACAACACTACGTTGGAAAACCTGATCGCCATATTTTTCTCCTTTCATTATGATTTGAGTTAAGATTTAATCTGTTCGTAACTATATATTATTTTGCAATCTTATCTTCAGGCTGGGAGAAGAAGACAAAGTGATACTCCGGCTGAAAGATATTGAACGTCTCCGGGAGATCGCTCAGGTGTTCAAGCGTGTCGGCGTCATAATAGACGTAATCCTTGGGATTGATCTCCGTTTGGAACGCTTCATTGATAATGGAGATGATATAATCAAGGCTATTGCGCATAGTGATTTCTTCGCCGATATCGAATT
>CAMOVW010000112.1 GCA_946627725.1 uncultured Clostridia bacterium | reverse complement strand
CAATTTTGCCGTCCCCACCGATATCGGCAATATAGAATTTACCGTTTTCCGCCGTAAAGCAGAATAAACCGGAATCCGCGTCGCGCATTACCGTGCTGCGGATATCGCCCGCGCTTTCGGGCGTAACGCAGTCGATCGGCACGCCCGAATGCGGATCGAGCGTGATCAGGCTGCCGCTGCCGTCCTTTCTGCCGGGACAGCCGTCGTCGGATCCCACGGCAAGGAACGTATCGCACACGTAAGCGCCTGCCCAGTAGAACCCGCCTTTATGGGTATATGTCCACGTCGGCAGTTTTTCTTCCGTTGTTTGTAACGGATCCTCGTCGGCAACGGACAGACATACGAAGTTCGCGTTGCTCGTTTCGCTGATCCAGAAGCCGGTGTAGATATAGCCGTTAAGGTATGCGATCGGACAGTTCGGCTGACCGCCGAGCGCATCGCGGTAAAGCCACAGGGATTCGAGCGTTTCGGCGTTGAAGGCCTGCACGCAGCCGTCGGAAAGCCCCACAAAGATCATTCCGTCCGCATAGGTGGGCGCGTTGATCGCAAAGGAAGAGGAATGGTCCATCTGCCCCTCGGCCGCGATCTCGCCGGTAACGGAATCCACCTTATAGATCCGTTTGCCCGCATAGGTATACAGATACCCGTCCACAAGAATGGGGCAGCCGCAGGCATCGGAGGAATAGCCGCTGCCGATCTTCGTTGCCCAGTAAAGTACGGCGTCCTCGGCGGCGATCGGGGTTTTTACGTTCACTGCAGCGTTATTATTTGCGTCGAACCGGGTTCCCGCCCAAAAGGCGTCCGGTTTTGCGATCTCAACGTTTTCCGGCACTTCGGAAAGCGTTATATTGATCTGCGTATCGGTTTGCGGCGCGGTAAAGGACAGTTCCCTGACGCCGACGTAACCGTTTTTCGTCACCGTATAGGTATAGGTCTGCCCGGCGTTCAGCAGAAAAACGCCCTCTGCCGCGTAAACCGGTTTCCCGGTTTGCCGATCCGTTACGAACACCGTGGCGTCCGCCGGATCGGTGCGGAAGCTTACCGCAACGGGCGGCTGCCGGTGGAAACGCACCCGGTATTCTCCCGACGCGCCGGAAGCGTGCATCAGAGAGACGGTCACGGTTTCATCTTCCGTATCCTCTGCCAGCGTTACTGTTACGTTTGAGATCGATTCGTAAGTCTGCCCGTTGATCACGGCCGAATAACCGCCGCAGCAGGCTGTTTCATCGGTTTCGTTCATAAACGCGCTTTGCAGCGTCACGCTGAGAGTATCCGGATAAATATTAACCGTATAATCGTAAATATATCTGTCGTAAACGACCGTGTTCCCGCTGCCGTCAAGCAGCTGCAGCGCTTCCGTTCCTGCGGTGATTGCAAGCGACTGCAGATGGAGGGAACGCGTGATGCTGAAATCGTAATCCTGCCAGTAGGTCACACCGTTCCCGCCGTCTTTTTTCAGCCGCAGCGTGACTTTCTGCCCGTAGCCGCAGGGAGCGATCGCGTTCGCAAGGAAATCGGCCGCGGCGGCTGCGTTCACGGTTTTGGATACCTGCTTTTCCGTGGGCAGGCCGTGCTGATCCGCGTTTTTGACGGACATGGCGTTATATTCCGCATAAAGCGCGCTGCCGTTTTCCGGCGTGCCCTGCACGTACAGTGCCGCAGAAGCGTCGGGAACGGTAAGCTCGTATGCGTGCGTACCGGAATCAAAAGGCGAGGACAGCGCGTATTCCGCTCTCGTTCTTGCCGAACTCGCGTTAAAGAACGCCGCGTCTGCAAGCAGGTCCTGTGTTTCGGGCGCCGCGGCGGTAACGGTCAGACCGTCCGCCGCCGTAAAGGACGTAGTGGCATGAAACCAGCCGTCTTTCGTCGTCGTGTAGCTGTATTCTTCGCCGGGGATCAGCCGATACGTTCCGTTTACGGGATCGACGGGCGTATCGCCCGGGCCGTTCAGCACGGCAGTGGTTCCCACAGGCGTTACCAGCACAACGGACGCCGGCGCCACCGTGTTCACGTTCACGCGGTATTCGTTTGTCAGCGTGCCGCAGGCGACGTTCACGCGGATCGTACCGTCTTCGGAAGAGGAGGTAACGGTGTAATCCAGCCGAAACGGCTGCGCCTGTACGCTGAGATCTTTTTGCAGGGCGGTTACGGTATAATCATTCGTAAGCGGGGCAAACGGAAAATACACCTGCGTGCCGCCGTCCCACAGCGATAGCGTGGAAAGCGTGGGGATGCGTTCGATCTCCACCCTGCGGCTCTGGACCTGCAGATGCCCCTGCGCGTTAATGTACCGGGCTTCCAGCGTAAGGGATGCGCCGCCGCAGCCCTTTGCGAGAAGATAGGAGAGCAGCGTTCTGGTGCTGTTCCAGCTGCGGGGGACCTCGGTCATATCCGCGCCGTTCGTGCCGGTATATACGGTTCTGAGCACGGTGTTCGCCGCGTCGGGCACGTCACCCGGCAGCACGTTCAGATAAACGTCGGCGTACCCGGCGGTATCGGGAATAAAGAAGCGAAGGGCGCCCGAACCGGCGTCTGCTTCGCTCCGGTAGGCGTTTTTCTCCTTATCCAGAAGACGGATCTCCCCGAACCAGTTCCCTGCGGGCAGTGAAACATCCGTTACGGTATCCTCCGTCACGGTGAACGAGCCCTGCGTACGGTTGGAAACGCCGTCGGAAACCGTAAAGAAGTATTCTCCGGCAACCGCGTCCGCCTGCATGTTTTTGACCGGTACGCTGTTTCCGTAAGCGTCCGTAAGCGCAACGGCCTTTGCGTTTCCGGTTACGTTAAACGTTACGCGGTATTTCGTGCCGGAAAGATACGCGTCGTACGCGTTCACGGCGTCCTGCATTTCCCGCAGCAAGGCGGGCAGGGCGGAGGCTTCGGCGGCGCGAAGGCCGTCCAGCGCATTCTCATAGGCGGTTTTTGCCGCCGGGTAATTTTGAATATTGTCCGTCCGTTCCCGGTACGCGCCCATCGCGCACAACAGGGAGATCGCCTCGTCGCAGCCATTTTCGGCTTCGGTAAAATACAGCGCGGTGACGCCGCTTGCCGGTACGTTCATGTCGAAGCCGAGGTTGTCGTAATAGCGGTAAAAACTGCCCGCTTCCCCCTCGATCTCTGTAATCCAACCTTCCTCCAGCCCGGAGAAACGGTAACCGGAGGCAGCCAGCGCGTCCGAAACGCTCTGACCCTCCGTATAAGCCACGCGGACCGGCTCTATCAATACCCGGTTGCGGGAGAACGCGGCAAGATAAAAGCCTTCCGTTTGCGCGGCGGCGAAACACGGGGCGCCGCCCGAAAGCAGCAATAAGCACAGGAGCAGAAGAACGCCGTTTTTGATTCTTTTTTTCATGATCCGTATCTCCTTTAATACAGTCCCTCTATCCAGTAATAACGCAGCTTTTTCAGAGGGGACCAGGTGTTTTTTCCGCATGCAAGCGTTTGGGCATAAAGCCGGTGCATTCCCGCAAGCTGTTCGGCGGTGAGCGTATGCGTGCTGAACAGCGCTTCTTCGTTCCATTGCTTCGCTCTCATAAGCAATTCGTTCTCAGGGGAAGCGCCTTTGAGGCAAAGAGAGGTTATCCTCCCGTAAATCGCCGGGATCGCTTCCTTTGCTGCCATGGAACGCAGTTTTCTGCGCCTGCGGGCTACGCGCAGCCGGGAACGCAGCGCGATGAGAAGCATTACGAACGGCAGCAACAGCAGAAGCCATGTCAGCCGGCGGGCGTCAACCGTCCGGGTATTCTGCGGCGGTTCGAGCTTTTGCGGCTGATCCTGCGCTTCGTTTTCCGTTTGCCGTTGCAGCGCGTCCGATACGTAAACGTTTTCCCCCACAGGGCTTTTTGCCAGCAGATCCTCGGCGTCCGTATACCCCGGCGTGCATTCAAACGGCAGCCAGCCGACGCCGTCCAGATAATATTCCGCCCACGCGTGCGCATCCCGCTCGGTAAGCGTAAAGGCTTCCCCGGCCTGCAGTTTCCCTGCGGCTTCGGCAGAGATAAAATAGCCCTCCACGTATCTTGCGGGCACGCCGAAATACCGGAACATAAGCGCCGCGGCTGTGGCGTAATGTACGCTGTAGCCGCCGGTGTGCTGCTGCAGAACGTAGGAAATGAAATCGTTTTCGCCGTTCAGCACAACGGCGTTTTCATCGTAAAACAGGTAGGCGTCAACGGCGTCCAGGATCGCCTCTTTGATCTCGGCGATGCTGCCGGGCGTTTTCTCCGTAAACACAAGGGAGAACGTCTCTTCCGTCTGTTCCGGCAGATCCAGGTATTCGGCGGCGGCGTAATCGCGGTAGGCCTTTTCATCGGCCAGATAAACGCGTGTGCGTTCCGCGGCCGGTTCGCCGGTCAGTTTTGTGCGCAGCGCATACCATTCCGTATAGCCTCCGGGGAAATAAGCGTACACGCTTTCCTTTGCCGGGGGGCTTTGTTTTACGTCGCCCACGTATCCGGCCCCGTCCGTACGGTCGGGCACGGCGGCGTAGGGCAGATAAGCGTACCGCGCGCACGCGCCGCGCAGCGTAACGTTAAGCGTTTCGTCTGCCGTTTTCCCCAGCGCGTCCGAGGCCGCGGCAAGAATGCCGTCCGCGTAAAAGCCGTCGTTGTGCAGCCAGTAAAACAGATCCCGCGCTTCGGCGGTTTCAGCTGAGGGGAGCGCGGCCCACCCGGTTCCGGTATAGGTCTCGCCGATAAAACCGCGGAAATAGTTCTTTTGCGGGGCCGATAACGAGATCTCCAGCGCGGGCGCATCCGAAAAAGCCGCCTCTCCGAGATCGGAGAGCTTTCCCTCCGGCATGGCATATTCCCCGCGGTGATACGCCGCCGCATGGAATGCGTCCTTTACTTTCGTACGCAGCGGCTGCGCGGAGAAGGGGAGCCGCCCGCCGAAGGCTATCAGCAAACCGAACGCGCACAGCAATACCGCGGCGGGTACAGCCGCCTTCAGGCCTACGGAAAAAGGCGTACCGTTTTTATGGATCAGCAATAGGAGCACGCCCGCAAACAAACACAAAATGCCGGTTTGTCCGGGCAAAAACCCGCAAACCGTACCCAAAGAAAAAACGGCGAACAGCGGGAAAAGGATCCACGGCCGCATACGTACGCCGGCCCAGGCGTAAAGCAGCCCCGAGAGCGGCAGCAGCACGGCTGCGGCGGCAAGCGCGTTCCCGCCGTCGGCTGCGGAAGGGCCGGTAAGGATCCTGCCGGTAAGCGCCGCAAGGCGGTCGGTCAGGTCGTCGGCCAACAGCGCGAGCCCGCCGGTAAGCGGCTTATAGAAAATAAGAAGAAAAAGCGTGAGCAAAGCAACGACTGCAGGAAACACCCTTTTTTTTACGGGGGAACGCAGCAGGAGCACAAATCCTGCCGCCGCGCAAAAACAAATCAGAAAGCCTGCGAACCGCGGGAGCGGCACAGAGGGAAAAACAGGCGCAAGGAGCAGGGCCTGTCCCAATGAGAACAGCGCCGATGCGGCAAGGCTGACGAAGGGCCCGCCCCGCGCCGCTTTTTTGTCGATCCTGAGTTGAGGTCCGTTTGTTTTCATACCTTTTATCGGAAATCGTATTATATGATCAGTCTTTGCAGCTGCGTTTCATACCCATCGGGCGTGATATCGCCGTCCGGCGCGCAGCGGATCACCGCCGTTTTGCCATTGGCCAGTGAAAAGGAAACGCAGGATGATTCGGTAAACACCAACGCGGAGGAAAACCGTCCGCTGTCGCTTAAAACCTGCGGGGGGCAGCCTTCCACGCGGTCCGGTGCGCCCAGCAGCACGTTGAGCGCGTTCAGAAAAGCGTTTTCATTGTATGCGGGTTCCGGGAAACATTCGCCGTTCTCCATCCTGCCGACAGAAAACCGTACGCCGCCCGCAAGCAGCGCCTGCCCCACCGAAGAAATGCATTCCGCAAGCGCATCCCGCACCGCGGGATCGGCGGCCCCGCCGGAACGGTCCCACAGTAAAAGGATCTCGTTTTCCTGCGGCATGCTGCCGATGCGGATCAGCAGCCCGTCGGTTTTTGCCGAAAGCTTCCAATGGACCGCGCGCAGCGGATCCCCGGGCGCGTATTCGCGCAAACCGAACAGCTCGGTCATATCCGCGCCGGGTATGTTCTGCAGATACTCGCCGCCGCTTTCGGCAGCGCCGGAGGAAGGATCCGCGATCAGTTCCACCGGAAAGGTATCGGGCAGTACCGTGGTTTTTGCCTGCGCTTTGCAAGCGGTTTTTACGGAAAACACACCCAACCAGTCGTATACCCGTATATCCTTTGCCTGCAGCAGAAGCACCCCGCAGCGCTCGGCGCCGTAACAAAACGTCTTCCGTTCGGTCCGCCCGGGAAAGGCGCCCGCATTGACGAAACGTTCCGTTTCTTCCCCGGTAAGCAGGTTCCGTATCGATACCGCAGCGCATACCCCTCCGGAAAAAAGAAACCGTGAACCGTTTTCGATCCATAGATTCGCTTCCTGCGTTTGCCCTTTTTCGGCCGCGTCCGCCGCGGTAAGCTTCACGTTCAGCATTTTCCGCAGCGGGAGCTGCAAAAGCAGCGTTCCCGGGGAAAGCAGCAAAAGGATCGCCGCCGCGCCGAAAAAGACCGCGTTATCCAGCATAAGCGCCCCTACGCACAGGAACAGCAGCGCCGCGCTCCACAAAAGAACGGGGACGATCCGTTTTAAGCGCGTCATATACGCGTACCCGCACGTCCGGGCTTTTCGGTTCCGGCGGCAAGCTCCGCAAGAAGCCCGGCGGCGCTGCGCTCGTGGAGGCGCGCTTTTTGCGAAAGTACGATCCTGTGGGCGCAAACATCGCTCAGCACCGCGCTGACGTCGTCCGGCGTCACATAGTCCCTGCCTTCCAAAAAAGCGTTGGCTTTGGCGGTCCTGCAAAGGGCAAGGCCGCCGCGGGGGCTCACGCCCAGCACGATCTGCGGGTGCCCGCGCGTGGCTTTCAGCAGCGCCGCGATATACGCGTAGATCTTATCGTCGATATAGGTGTTCTGCGCGGCGTCGATCAGCCGGGAGAGCGTATCGCGGTCCGTCAGCTCCCTGCAGGAGGCAAGCGGATCCGCACTGTGGCGTTCCTTCATCAAAGCGATCTCGCTTTGCTCGTCCGGGTAGCCCATATGAAGGCACAGCAGAAAACGGTCCAATTGCGAAACCGGCAGCAGCTGCGTGCCTGCCGAACCGGTGGGGTTCTGCGTTGCGAGCACGATAAAGGGCTGGGGCAGCGCGTAGGTATTGCCGTCCACGGTCACGCTGCCCTCCGCCATTGCCTCCAGCAGCGCGGACTGGGTCTTGCTGGAGGTGCGGTTGATCTCGTCCGCCAGCAGCAGGTTCGTCATCACCGCGCCGGGCTGGTATTCCAGCGCGTTTTTCTCTTTACGGTACACCGAAAAGCCGATGATATCGGACGGGAGCGTATCGGAGGTGAACTGAACGCGTTTGGAGGAGAGCCCCAGCGTTTTCGCGAAGGCGAGCGCCAGGGTGGTCTTTCCCACGCCGGGCACGTCTTCCAGCAGCACGTGCCCGCGGGAAAGGATCGCCAGCAGCACCTTGCGGATGATCTCATCCTTGCCCAGAATGACCTTGCCGATCTCTGCGCGGATCTCTTTTGTAAGCTCATACATCATAAATCCCTCTGTTCATTATGAAAATCGTACACGAAAGGTTCTCCCGCGCGCAAACGCTCGACCGCGCAAATAGCAAGCAGCGCCTGCTGTGTAGCAAGGAGATTTCCGTTTTCTTCCGTTAAAACGTGCTTAAAACTGCCGTCCGGCGTCCGGAAGCGTTCCAAAGCCGCCGTCAATCCGCCGCTGAAACCGAGCGCGGATGTGTCCGGGTCGGTTCCCAGCGCGCAGCAGGCAAGTATGACCTGCGAGGCGGTTTCCGCGCTTACTTCGCCGTTAACGCTGAAACCGCCGTCGGACGTCTGCTGCGAGGAAAGCCACGCAAGCGCCTTTTCGATCGCCGTTTTCGCTTCCGTTTCTTTATACGGCGCCAGCGCCTGCACGGCCATTGCGGTCAGGTCCGCGTCCGCGGCGTCATCGGTAAGGCCCCACGCGCCGTCGGCGTGCTGCAGCGAGAGCAGCGAAGAAAGCAGCCTTTCTCTGATTTCAGCGGCGTTTTCCGGAGGGGTATATCCGCCGGCGTCCAGCAGGAGCAGCGCAAAAATCACCGCGTTCACGCCCTGCGCGCCGACGTCCCCGCCGGGGAAAGCCCAGATCCCGCCCGCAACAAGATCCGCGGGCGCGCCGGTCTCGTCTTTACCGAACGCGCGCGGGTCCGCGCCCAGCGCCAGCGCGGTAAGGGCGATCCGCTGGTATTCCGTCGCTCTGCGACCGTCAAGACAGCCGTCGGCTTTATACCGCCCTGTAACGGCGGCTTCCAACGCGGAAAGATACGTATCGGTTCCTCCGGTTTCCCCGCACCGCGCCAGCGTAAAGACGAGCCAGTCCGAAACGGAGCTGCCCGCGCCGGAAAGGACGTCTTCGGATTCCGGTACGTTTTTTGTGTTCAATAAAGTCCGCAAACCGTTTACGGTTTGTGTTACGGCCGCATCGCGCGGGCGGGCGCAGCCGAACAGCAGCATCGCGGCAAGCAAAAGTGCCGTCAGCCGAACAGAGCGTTTCATGTGCATAGTCCTTTCCGTCAGGGCGTGATTTCTTCCCGATAGCTGTCGCCGCAGCGCGAGCATGTATATTCGGTATAACCGTTTTCATCTTCGGTGGGATCGATCACGGCAGTGACCTGATAATCGTGCTGCAGCGGGATATAGGTATCGTTTACCCACATACCGCAGTAGCTGGAAAGGCTGCCGTAGCCGCCGCCGGCCAATAGAGAACCGCCCACGTCTTTTCCGTATGCCAGCGTATAGCGCAGATACAGCGTATCGCCGTCGTTCAGATAAAAATCGGAAAGACCTTTTCCGGGATACGTGCCGTTCACCGCGAACAGCCACCCGGAGCCGGTGGTAAAATCGTGTTCGCTCAGCGAATCCGGGCCGCAGGGAGAAGTGAAACGGATCCCGTCCCGCCGGACGAATTCCTTCAGGTCGTCGGGGATCGCGGCGCCGCGGAAGGTATCGGAACGTCGGATGCCGCGCAGATAAAAACCGACGCCCGCGCTTCCGTCGTATACCGGCTCGTAGCCGAATTCCTCCAGCATTGCCAGCACCGTTGCCGCTGCGGGCTTGCCCTGTACGATATCGTAGTCGAATTCGTCCAGCACGCCGAGGCCCACCGTAGTGGCGTCGATGACCATGGAAACGTGTCCGATCACTTCGCCCTCATCGTAGGCCTCATAGGTCACGGTATAGGAGGTATAACGGGAATTGCCGTCCTTGTCCCAGGTGCGGATCTCTACCGTATGATCCTCGCTGTCGCCCACAACGGGCCGGTCAAAATGCAGTACGTATTCGTATTGCCCGCCGGCGCCGGTCGTCTCCTTCAGTTCTTTTCCGTCAAGAAACACCTCTATCCCTTCATAGGCGCCGCTGCGGGTGATCGCCTTGCCGTCCGCCGTGTAAATACCTACGATGAACGTAAACGACGAAACGCGGATGCTGCCGGTCCAGCCGTCAAGATTGGTGCGTATCGTGGGCGGCGCGTCACCCACCGCGGGCGTAGAGGCGTCAGCACGCCGTTCCGTGTATGTGATCATGTAGGCGGCGGTTTTGCGTTCGCCCGCGACGTTCGTGTAATAAACGCTGAATTTGTTTATGCCCTTTTGCAGTTTTACCGTATAGGTACGGCCCTGCGCCGTCAGGAATCTGCCGTTGCCTGTAAAGGACGCCGCGCCGGCGGGCTTATGATTCAGATTGACTCTGATATCCGCGTTCACCGAAGGGGCGGAATAATAAACGTAAAAAGAGAACGTGTCGTCCGTGAGCGCCGTTCGCTCCAGTGTTCCCGTAAACAGGTCCGTTACCAGATGCGCTTCGGCGTCCGGTCCGCCCGGGTCGTCGCCGCTGACCGGTTCCCCGTTTTCGCCGGGATCTTCCGGGATCTCACTGCCGGGTTCCCGCGTAGGGTCGCCGTCGTCCGGCGCTGCGTTTTCCGAGGGGCCGTCAACCGGTCCCGTACCGTTTTCCGGCTCCCGTCCGGGTTCCGTGACTGTGGGTTCCGTGGGGGAGACCTGCGAGGTTGTTTCCTCCGGCGCGGAAGTGCGCTCTTGCGTTGTGCGCTCCTGCGTTGCCGGATTATTTGCGGTTGTTTCGGGCGGTTTCTCCTGCGTTTGGGTCGTCGTTTCGGGCGGTTCGGTCTGCGGCTCCGTGGTTGTTTCGGGCGGT
>CAMOVW010000111.1 GCA_946627725.1 uncultured Clostridia bacterium | reverse complement strand
TTAAAGATGGGCGCACCTATGAATACGTGGAGGAAGAATGGTACGGCGCCGAGTATGAAAAAACGGGAAGCGCCCATAAAAAAGCAACGACGAAGGAGCTTCCTTTCGACCGGTACGCATGGTATCGCAACGCCGATTACGACGACGGAGGATCGTCGGTCGGCAGCGCGATCATGAGTTATATCAGCGCCGATGTCGTCTGCGGTCCGAAGATGATCGGTGTGTTTACCGACGCCGATCTGAAGCGTTGGGGGAAAACGTGGGATGAATACATTGCGGAAAAGCGTGAAGAACATCAGAAAAATCCGGACGGAACGCCCCATGAAAAGGATAAGTACGAATGCAAAGAAACGACGTTGTCAGACGGCGTCATGTTTTCCACCTATCACTACGATTGGATCGAACGGCCTAATGCAAACGGTACCGGGGATATCCGTTCCGCCGGCGGCGTGATCAATAAGATCGAAGCGCTGAAAAATGAAACGGAAATGTGGGAAACCTTCATTTATCTGAAATCGGATGCGTATCCGGGCATCTATTTCGTCTGCGGCGCCCTTGCCAGCACATATGTGTGGTATGATAACGGCACGATGGCGGCGGATGAAACCACAGCGAAAATGTACGACGAATACGTTAGTTGCCGTGACCTTGCGGTCAATACCATATATCCCGCCTTGCAAAGCATTCGTCCCACCGTAACCGTCGGAGAAGGGACGGGAGAATGGGCTTCCGACGTCGCCAAGCAAAACGTTGTAGCGGACACCTACGCAAAGGATGAAGCGGGTGAGGACGGCGGCACCGAAATCCCCGCCATCATCATCCTCGGCACGCTGGGAGCCGGCGCGGCGCTTGCCGGAGCGGCAAGCGGCGACGGCGAAGACGACAAGAAAAAACGCTCGCAATTCAAAATGTATATCAACAAAAACTTCGGCTCCTCGCTCAAAAAGGGCGGGCCGCCTCAGGATGTTTTTGTCCGCATCGCCGAAATCACCCCGGACGGACGGGAAATCCCGCGTGCTGATCTGACAGAGCAGATACGGGTCTATTCTTCCGACGATTCGCTCATCGTCAAAGACGGCGGCATGGCGAACGGTTGCCGACGCGCCGTGGTTTCTGTTTACGACACGGAGGACCAGCCCCCGGAAGGCAAGGTCAGTTTCTTCTTTGAGGGCGAGGGCGGCACGTTCACGCAGAACGTCATTTTCAACATCACCGTGCCAGGGATCAAATTCTTCCAGGAGAATCTGACTCTCCCCGCGGGAATTTTAGAGGAACCGGAATTTTTGCCCTTTGAAGTTTCTGAAATGGGCGATAAGTACGAGATCGAACTTTCCTACAATGGTGAAAACTATGAGATCGATCTGGCTGAATGCGACGACAAGAATGCGCACGTTCACTACGCCGTCTTTATGGAAACAAATAAAGAAATCTATGACGCCGGCGTATATACCGAGGGCTGGCTGAACGTCACGGTGAAAAACGAATCGCAGACGCTTAAGGGCAGTATCAAGGTCATCCGTTTGGGTATGGGCCTTTGCCTGCCGGTAAACGCGCTCAACTGCTACCGCGTGCCAAAGAAGGAATCGCTGGGTAAGGAAATGAAGCAAATGACGCCCGCCGACTTTGAAACATCCATCACCGAAGCGGCGGCATACGTCCTTTACTACGACGAGGAGAACCATGAGGTACGCCAGATGGCGGCGTTCCCGAACGTCACCTTCGCACCGCTTGAGGGCGAGACCGACGAGAAGAAAAAGCAAATACAGTCGGCTCT
The DNA here is from genome assembly GCA_946627725.1 of uncultured Clostridia bacterium. GTDB lineage: Bacteria > Bacillota > Clostridia > Oscillospirales > Acutalibacteraceae > RUG806. The sequence continues at coordinate 8,510 of CAMOVW010000111.1, read as the reverse complement.
TGATCAAATCCGGATCACACCGAAACTCTTAAAGGTCGACGGCGATTTTGCAAACTTCGCCTTTGTCTGCGAAGGCGGATTTCTCGACGCGCCCACACGGTATTTTGTCAAAATGACCTGCGCTGCCGACGTGACGATCGGTGCGGGTGAAACGGCAAAAACGGCGCACTATGAGTCCGTGCGCGAGGTTCTGCTTCGCAGTCAGCCCTACCGCTTCGTGGCGGGCGTCAAAGATAACCATGAGGTAGACAAGTACGACGATCAGATCCGTGAGATGCTTTTCGGGATCCAGAAGGTCGTGTTTGAACACTACTTAAGTCAACTCTTCCCGCTTTACAACATGATCGACCGCATGACGGCGGGCTTTGATCGCAACTACGGCTACGATCCCTATCAGGTCGCCAAGGTCGTGGACGTGTGGGAACGCTTCCAGACCGGTGAACTCAAGGGCATCGGCTCCGATGTGAATACATACGGCGTCGCCGACGAGCTGGAGGCTCTCGCCGCCGCCACAAGAAGCTGGGACGGCTGGTCGGGCGTTGTGCTGCGCATCTCCCTCGATGTAATGACCGGCGGCGCTTCCGAGATCGTGATGGTGGCGCTGGACGTCAACCGCGCCGCGATGGATTACCGCCAAGCGAGCGGCGGTAAGGGCACCGCTTACGGCTACTTTAAGGCCATGGCGGTTCCGCTTGTGTTCGGCGCCGGGATCGGCGTAGTGGCGGCGGTCGGCAGAGGCGCGTCCAAAGCGATTGGTACGGCGGCGAAAAAACTCGCTCCCGTCAAGACGGCGGCGTTGATGGAAAAGGCCGCCAAGGTCAAGAGCGTTGCCAAAGAAATGGCTTCCCTCGCGGCGGCGGACGCCAAGCGAGCGGCGGGCTACGTCGTATCCAAAATTCCGCAGGGCGCCAAGACGGTGGGCGACAAGATCGGCAAAGCGATCAACTCCATTGTGGAAACGGTGGATAAGTTCGATCCGAGACTGAACGTACCCAAGGCGCAGAACGCCACCGGCGTGGTCAGCGCCAGCGTCAACAAGGGCAAAACGGCGGGAGACGCTGTGATCGCAGAAGCGAAGGCGGCGCCGAAAACCATTCAGGAAAAATGTCTGGATATGGCGGGCAACGCCACAAATAAAGAGGGCGAGATCCTTTACAATGAGCTGATCGCCGCCAAGAAGGCGCTGCAGGCGAATCCCACCAGCGGCGCGGCGCAGATCAAATACAACCAGGCGATCATGGAATTCAAGGCCAGCCACGCCGCCATCGAGCACGCCAATTCGGTGCTTCCCGGCGAACAGCTTGCCATGCGCGCCGTGCTCAATGAGGATATTGAGCGAACCATGGCGGCCAGGATCGAGCAGAAGTACAAGAATATGATCGCAAATAAATACAATATCGATCCCAATACCATCCGCTTTGACCGCGCCACCGCCAATAAGGATTTATCCACCAAGTTTGGCCGAGATATCGACTGGACGCCCAAGGTGGTCACCAAAGAGGGCGGCACAAAGTATATCAGCCAGGCGACGGCGGATGAACTTCTCGAACAGGCGGTGCGTGAGACCGTGGAGGAGACCTGCGGCAAGGAGTTTGCCGAGCAGTTTGCCGCAAAGGGCGGCTTTGCCCGCAAACTGGATCAGACCGCTTGCACCATACAGCATAAGGATTTCTTCCAGGGCGGGTTAGACACGGTACAGAAGGTCACCGACAAGAGCAGAATGGGCGAATTCATGGGAGCAGAGCAGGCGCGCAGCGTGGCGGATACCCTGCGCTTTAAGGGCGCGCATCCATACGCCGAGGGCGCAAGGATCGAAAAAGAGGTGCTCTCGGGGCTGTCCGACGGTGAAGCGAATAAACTGCTCAAAGAGTTGGAAAATTACGCCAAGGCAGACGCGGCGACCGCCAAGACGATCAAACTGTCCGACAACGCCAAGAAACTCAAAGAGGCGTATGCTCTTATGGAAGAAGGCGTATATCAGCCTGCCAAATACGGCAAGAAGGTCGTTGACAAGGAATGGGTCGCCATCAAGAACGGTTACGGCGAAACGCTTTCCGGGCAGGATTACGTCAATTCCCGTATCCTTGACCGTGGCTGCGGTCAGGCTCTGCCGGGCGAAATGATGACGCCGGGCGCTGAATGGGTGGGCGATCGCATCACCCTTTCCGAAGCCCGCAAGGCGTGCAAGCTCAACGGCACCACGCTGGAGGGCGCCATCAATGGCGTGGGCGACGCGTTTGAGCGTATCGACGCAAAGCTCGGCTACGGCACGCCCTCGCAGGTTATGGGCGGCATCGGCCTCGGCGGCGGGATCAATACGGCAATGAACGGGCTCGGAGGAAACGGACAAAGCGGAAAGAAATAAGTCGCGAAGGTGTTTCGTTCAAACAACTATTTAAAAAAATGTATTTCGAAGTAAAGTAAGATTCGCAAGGAGGTTCCTTTATGTTCTGTCCGAAATGCGGGAACCAGCTGCCGGATAACGCAAAGTTCTGCGATAAATGCGGTAATCCGGTGGGCAGCGTTCCGAACAATCCATCAGTGAATAATCAAACACCCCCGCAAACGCCGCCGACGCAGTCGACTGTAAAAAGAGCGCCGGAACCGCAGGCTTTCCGGTTCAGTGCGCCTTCCGTATCCGGCGAGGCAGTGTGCGGGACGATCGGCAATGCCGCCATGAGTGCCGTATCCAACGCGATACCGGGTCCAGGCAAGGTGATCGGAACAAGCGTCAAGCAATTCTTTACTTCCATCGGAGCGGCTTTCAAGGACCCGAAGCGGCTGATTCCGGCGTTCGTTCTTGCAGTCGTGTGGCTTATACTAAACATTTTGCAAGCCTGCGGGATCAACCCGAGACCCATCAAGATCCTGTCGTTTTTCACTTTTGCGAACGGCGGGATGTCGGGTGGCGTCATCGGAGCCATAGGCGGGATTCTCGGAAAAGGGTTATTCGCCGGCGCACTTGTTTCTCTGATTGGCCTGTTTAGCCGCAAGGGAGGCGCGAAACGGTCCTTCGGCGAAACGCTCAACGGCGCGTTCGGCGTGTCGCTCAACACGCTGTGGGCTTACCTGACCGGTATCGGCGCGGCGATGCTTCTTTACTTATTCATTTCCGGCGGCGCGACGCGAATCTCGTTTATGGGCGGTATCGCGGCGGCGTTCCTCGCGGCGAGAGCGGCGCTGAATAGCGGCTTCTTACGACAGTTGCTCGGGTCGTTCACAAAGAGCAAAAGCCCGTCTGACCCGAACGTTCAGGGTCTCATTCGCGGGCTGTCCGTTGGTTTTGCCGCTTCGGCGCTGATCGGACTGTCGAATATCAATCTCATACTCATCATCATCGGCTCCTTGTTGCTTATCGGAGGGATCGTGATGATGATATTGCAGGCGACGGGGGTTGTCAAACTCGGAAAGGGGGCGCAGGCACAATGAAAAAACGCTTATTGGCAAGTGTTATTTTAGTTCTTATGCTTCTTCCCACTTTGTGCCTGACGGTGTTTGCCGACGGGGACAGCTTGCCCGATGGATTCGTCCCGATGGAAAAGATATTCAGGATTGAGGACGGAGACGGCACACAACCGGTAGATTACTCAAAAGTTGACGGTTTTTATCTCGTACTCGATTATGTGAAAAGCTACGGCTTCGGAATGTACGGCGACGACGGGATTTATGGAAGGGATCCCGAACTGAATCAGTATGCGACCGCAACGCAAACATTAAGCGCCAAGCCGTCGCTTGTGGTTTTGCGTGACAAAACTACGGCAGAAGGTTTCACTGTTACCGGTACATGGGACTGGAAGCACACTTATCCCGGCGGAGAAGGCAGCGTACATGAAGCCGGAGAAAACGAAGTCTGCAGAGGCGACGTTTCGGTCAGCATATCAAACATTACTTTTGATACCTATAATACGTATGCCGATCTGTCGGGAACCATCAATATGTCGGGTGGTTCAAACGGATCCTATGACGAGGTTCACAGCGCCAGTCTCTCCGGCACCCATCTGAGAGGCAGTTATAAACGATTTGATGAAAACGGAACAAAAACGTTTTACATTCTTTTCAGCGTGGGAGAGGACGGTAAGGGAAACGGCGGTTTCAGATGTGCAACTCTGTTTTTCCGCATTGCGGGCGTTCTTCCGAATGGCGCTAAGAGCGTCGGCGTCACCCGGAACGCCGAAGAGAATTCCGGCGAGGACGGCGGCGTGTCGGTTCCGGCTGCGGTCGTGGTAAGCGTGTTCGGCGGCGGCGCGGCGATAGCCGGCGCGGCTGCGGCTTCCGGCGGCTCCGACGATAAAAAGAAAAAGCAAAAAGCGTACAAAATGTACGTCCAAAAGGACTTCGGTGACGCGATACGGCGCGGAGGCGAAAAGCCCGTCAAGATACGCGCCCGCATGGCGGAGGTAGACGAGTCAGGCGCCGAGCGCGACAGGAACGATCTGACGGCGAACATCGGCGTTTCCGCCGACGGTATGACGGTACACGGCGCCGCGCTTGCCGGCAGATACTGCGAGGCGGCGGTCAGTGTGCCGAAAGAATACGATGAAGGCACGGCGAGCATCACCTTTACCTTTACGGGAGAGGGCGGCAGTTTTACCAATACCGTCATTTTCCGGATAGTGGACGGTCCGTCGCTTAAATTTGTCGAGGAAACCGAAAAAGCGGGAGATTACAGGCTGTATACGGGCGTCGCCTATATCGACGCTATCCCGGGCGACGGATTCACGTATACCGAGCAGTTTATGATCGTCGACGCGCCCGTCGCGCCCGCGCTGAAAGACATCACCGCCGTCAACACCGGCGAATTCGACGTGAAATTCGAGCTCACCGACCATCAGGCGGTATATAAAATGACGGTCAAAAACAACACGAAGCCCGAGCCGGAGCATGACGTTTTTGCGAAGGAGAAAGAGGAAAACTTCGAGATCCACGTCGTCGTCGAGGGCGAAAAGGAGCCGGTCAAGGGCTACGTCACGGTGAAGCTCTATCCTGAGGGTATCACGGTGCAGTCCCGCGACGAAGGCAAGAAGAAAAACGTGAAATACGTCCGCGTTCAGGCGTACGAAAAGGAATACGTCGGGGACCTCGACAAAAAGTGGCAGGTCAGTCAGATCAAATTCACGCTGGCGGCGATTGGCAAGGACAAGGCGATCATCGATCCCGTCGAAGCAAAATACAAATTTGAGAAACTCAAAGGCGCGGGCGGACTCGGTATGCGCGCCTACAAGGAGCAGAACCTCGCCGAAAAATACGAGTACAAAGAAGTTTACGGCGAATTGAACGGCAAATTCACGTACGAGTTCGAGCCGAACGCCAATCTCGCCGAGCCGGAGGACGGCACGTTCATGATGGTGCTTCTTCCGACGTCCTGCGAATACGACGGAAGAAAGTACGAGGCGGAGATCCCGCTCAGGCTTCGCGGCAAGGATCCCGATCCCATGGGAGACTGGGAGAAAGAATACAAGGAACTTCAGCGCCGCATCCTGCAGTACTCACTGCCCGAAAACATGGATCGCTGGATCGCGCAGCTGAAGGAATGCGCGACGGAGCCGCGCGCCTCGGTCGAAGAGATGCGTCTCGTCGGCAAGTGGATCCTGCGCGAGTATATGAACTACTGGACGACGCAGCAATCGCGGGATCAGTCCGAAGCGACGATGTATAACGTCATAGTCAACGTGCTCGAATGGACGAAATTCGCCGGTGACTGCGCGTTCTCGTTCCTTGTCAACGCCTATGCCGGTCCCGTCGCCGACGCGCTGATTTCCCCCGCCAAGGACTTTTTCACCGGCGCGATCGGCGAGGTGATCGCCGCCCGCAACTACGGAGAAGAGATAGACGTCGACAAGTTCGAGTTCTCCAAGAACCTCGCGGCGGCGGGCGATAATCTCGTTTCCAACAGTATCGATCTGAAGGATTGGCGGAAGGCGGCGGCGACTCTCGGAGGCTACTTCTGCTACTGTGCCATCAAGAACTATCTGCTCAAACTCAGGGAAAAGAACGAATCGGATTTTTGGGGCGCGCTGTGTGAAGCGTTCAAGGATATGACTGCCGCCGCTTTGAAGTCCAAAGCGGGTGATCTGATCGGCAAATGGCTCAAGGAAAGCAAAAAGTTCCAGGAGAAGATCGGGCCGTTCATCGCCAAATACTTCAAAGAGACCAATTTCGACACGCTCCAGAAACAGCTTAACGATTCGCTGGGACTGGAAGGCGAACTGCGCAAACTGGCGGGCTATGCGAACGACAAGGTCTTTGAGGCAAAGGTCGCCGACGCTGTGGAAAAATACATCGGCGGTCTTGTCGGAGCGGGCTTTGACAAGGTGCGCGAGGTGTACGACGGGTCAAAATTCGTCATCGAAGGCGGATACGTTTACTATTGCTTCAATATAGACCTGTTTGACGCCTTCCACTACGGTATCAAACTGAATCTCACAAAGACCCTGCAGGCGATGAGCGGGGATTTCTTCGGATGGTTCTACGACTTCTTCTTTGCGGGCGTTCCCGCCGCGCAGAGCGCTATTAAAAAGCCCACGGATCCTCCGCTGCCCCCTGCAAAGGATTAAGGAGAAAACGATATGGCAGCGTTTTGTCAGAACTTAAAAACAGAGATACCATTAGAAATAATACCATGCGGGAGGTAGCGAAATGGCAAAGTATTGCATCCAATGTGGGGCGAAGCTGGCGGATGAGGCCAAATTCTGCCCCAACTGCGGCACCGCTTCGGTGCAGCCCCAGGCGCAGCAGGTGCAGCAGCCCCAGGCGCAGCAGGTGCAGCAGCCCCAGGCGCAGCAGGTGCAGCAGCCTCAGGCGGCGCAGCCCGACGCGGTGCCCTTTGACTACGGCGCTCCCACACCGCCACCTGCGGCCCAGGTGGGGGAATACGCCTACGGCGGGGCGGCAGAGCCTGCCTTTGATTACCAGCCCTTTGCCGGTGGGCAGGGGGGTGGCCCCGCTGCGGGCTATTCCCGGCGGGTGAACGACCCGGAGATTTTGGCGGCGGTGCAGAAAAACCGCCGTGTCGCAAAGGGCTTTACCTTCCTGCTGGTGCCGCTGCCGGTGGTGGGCTTTACCGTATACAGCTTCTTCAGCGACATGAAGACGGCGGACGCCTTTCGCTATGGGCTGATACTGGGGGCGATCTTCCTGGTGTTCGCCCTGGTGAGCTTTGTGAAGGAGCGCGCCGCCAACACCTATGAGGCTACGGTTATCGATAAAAAGACGCAGCGGGCCTACCATAAAAACGACAGCGACACCTTCTACACCGAGTACATCACCGTGGCCCGTACCACCGCAGGGAAGAAGGTGCGGTACGTGGAGCGGGAGGGCGGCGCTATGCCCGCGTGGAACTATCTGGAGGTGGGGGACAGGTTTATGTATCACCCCCAGTTCCACTTCCCCTATGAGCTGTACGACAAATCCCGGGCCAAATACATCCCCTGCGTCAACTGTTCGTGCCACAATCCGCTGACAGCCGACCGCTGCCAGAAGTGCGGCCTGCCGCTGCTGAAATGAGGCCGGGACGGGAAAAGCGGGAGCTGGAACGCTCCCGGGTACAGCGGTGTGACGACGGCAAATACCGGTGGATCTACGCCCTGTCCCTTTACCGGGACGGCAGCATCTTCTTTCTGGTGTGGCGGATATTCTTCTTTATCTTTGCGGGCCTCTTCGGCGTGGTGATGCTCGCAGAGATCGGGAAGGGACGGATGCTGACCAATCTGCGGTTTTTGGGCATCTTTCTGCTGGGCATGACGGCGGTGGTGGCGCTGGGGTATCTGGTGTACGCCGCCATGATGGGAGGCCGGTACGTGGTGGAATTCATCATGGATGAAAACGGTCTGAACCATCGGCAGACGGATTGGCAGGCGGAACGGGCCGGGAAACTGGGGGAGATCACCGCTGCCGCCGGAGCCGCCGCAGGCCGCTTCTCCTCCATGGGAATCGGGTACAGCGCCCAGCGGACGGAGCTGTATTCCGATTTCAGCCGGGTGCGGCGGGTAAAGGGCGATCCCCGCCGGGGGACGATCAAGGTCATCGAGGGGCTGACCCACAATCAGGTGTATGTGCTGCCGGAGGATTACGAATTTGTGATGGGGTATATCGTGAGACACTGCCCCAAATTGCGAAATCAGTGAGGGAACTATTGAGATAAAGGAGGCATTGCCATGGCGAATTTCTGCCAGAATTGCGGCGCGGCGGTACAGCCGGGGGCCAAATTCTGCATCCAGTGCGGCGCACCCATTGTGGATGCGCCTGCCCGGGAGGCGGCGCCCATCGTAGAGACGCCCGCCCGGGAGGCGGCACCGGTCAGTCAGAGCGCGCCGGTCAGTGAGCCCACGCCGATTGCGCCGCAGGAGAGAGGGGAGACCCCTCAGGCGGGGCAGTATGTGTACAGCCCGGAGATCCCCGCGGGCAAGGGGGCTAAGAAGGCGGTCAAGCAGGCGGCCAAGCAGGCCGACGTCACCACCGTACTTCCGCCCAAAAAGAAGAGACGGGGCGGGTGCCTGGTGGTGCTGCTGGTG
>CAMOVW010000110.1 GCA_946627725.1 uncultured Clostridia bacterium | reverse complement strand
GCCGCGCCTCATTGCGGACTCTGTGATTCTTGCGAACGGCAAACGGCGAACGGCGGTCGCGCCTGCGGCGCGACAAACTGCAATCTGTATTATTACACGAAAATCCGTGAAGAACAAAAAAACGCGCCCCGGTACGGAGCGCATGATCAATGCCGTTGCATTTTTGCAGTGTGTCAGTTTCTGATTTCGACCGATCTGAAGTCTGATTTTACATTTGTCGCTTTTTTTGAAAAAACCTATCCCTGTATATAAAGACCTGCCTCAGTCTTCACTTCATCACTCTTACTTTTTACGTCGATTTGCCGGGATTCAGGATTTCTCTCAAGGTGCGCACGGTGTGGTCGAAACCGCGTTCGGCGTCAAACAGGCCCTTCCAGCCCAGAGCTTCGAGGCCGGCGCTGTCCAGCGAGGAATTGGACATGGGGTTGAAGCCCTTCTTTTCCGCTTCGGTGGCCTCGGTCTGCAACAGCTTCACGCCACCGGCTTTTGCCAGCAGCGCCGCCATTTCGCGGATGGTTACGATGGAATCGGGGTTGGAAATATTATAGGCGCGGGTGTTTTCGCCCTGCAGCAGCACAGTGAGAATGGCGGAGGCGCAATCGAGGCAGTGGCAGTAGCTGCGCTTCTGTTCGCCGGCGCTCTTCATCACAATATCTTCTCCCCTTGCGGCGCTGTAGCTCCATGCGGAGGCCACGCGGTTATCCTGCGGGGCGGCGGTGGGACCGTAAATATGCCCGGGACGAACGATCACGGATTCCACGCCGTATTCGGCGGCGTAGGAGGCGCACAGAGTCTCGGCGGCCCGCTTGCCCACGGAATAGGAATTGCGGGGGTTCAACAGATCGATAAAGCCGTACTCCCCCTCGCGGAAAGGCTGATCATCCGCCTTTTGCCCGTAAACCTCGCTGGAGGAGATATACAGCAGCCGCTTCGCCCCGGCGGCCTTCGCGTAATCCAGCAGATATTTCACGCCCATAACGTTGCTGAGCATGGTTTCTACCGGCTCCTTCACGATCAGGCCCGGAAAGGCGTTGCTGGCCCCGTGGATGATATAATCGCAGGGCAGGGTGAGGGCGTTATCGGTGCGGGAGGCGTCGTAGGGCACAAAGGTGAAATAATCCTTTTCGGCAAAAGGACCGAACCGGCCGGTCATTTCTTCAAGCCAGCGGCCCGCAGCAAGAATGCGGATACCCGCGTTTTCGGTCTCGTTATAACAGATCAGCAGGTCCGTTACGGCGGAGCAGACCAGCCCCGCGGCGCCGGTGATCATAACGCTTTTGCCCCGCAGCGCGGCAAGGGCAGGCAGGTTTTTGAGAACGGCGTCCAGATCGGAAAGCCACAGGCTGCTTTGATAGATCATATACGTTTCCTCCGGGCGGTATTATTTGAGCCAATCGGATTTTTTGGCGATCAGCAGAGCCTTGAAGATATCGATATCCTCCACCGTGGTGAGCTTGATGTTCTTTTCGCTGCCGGCGGAAAAATAGACCGGCTCCCCCATCTCCATTTTCAGGGTGCAGGAGGCCACGGAATTGGTGATGCCAGCCTCAAGCGCCCGGCGGTGCAGATCGCAGATATCGCCGATGCGGAAGGCCTGGGGCGTTTGGGTGCGCTTCAGCCGGTCGCGGGGGAACACGCCGGTGGCCACAGAGCTGTCGTCCGTTTCAAGCATGGCTTCGGCGCAGGGGATCACGGTAATAGCGTTGCCGTATTGCTTTGCCACGCGGATGCAATCCGAAATGATCTCGGCGGAAACCATGGGGCGGATGGCGTCGTGGATCAGCACAAAATCATCTGCGGCATATTCCTTTTCCAGTGCGTAAACGCCGTTGCGGATGCTGTCCTGCCCGTTTTTGCCGCCGGGCACGATCATTTTGAGCTTGGTGATGTTGAACTGTTTGGCGTAGGCGGAGAGAACGTGCTCCCAGCCCTCGATGCACACAACGGCGATGGCGTCGATCTCGGGGTGGCGCTCGAACGCCTCAAGCGTATAGATGATCACGGGGCGCTCGTTTACGGTGATAAACTGCTTCGGGATATCCTGATGCATTCTTGCGCCGACGCCGCCGGCGATGATAAGAGCGATATTCATAAAACGGAGATCCTTTCTTATTTTCTGAGGGATAAGATCACGTCGCAGATGCGGTCGGCGTTCTCCGCCCCAAGCCCCTCGTAAAGCGGCAGGCAGAGCACGTTTTTACTGACGGCGGAGGCAATGGGAGTTTCAGTGTCGGGGTGCGCCCCGCCGAAGGCCGCAACGCTGCTGGTTAACGGGTAGAAATATTTGCGGGCGGCAATATTATGCTGCGCCAGCGCAGAAAGAACGTCGTCCCTTGTGCAGCCGAAGGTCTCGGGCCAGAACACCGCGGGGAAATAGGCGTAGTTGCTTCTCACGCCCTCCTGCACCGCGGCCAGCTGAATGCCGGGGACGTTCTGCAGCCGCTGGCGGTACCGCAGCGAAACCTCTTTGCGCGAGGCGATGGCTGCTTCAACGTGCCGCAGATTGCAAAGCCCCATGGCGGCGGAAAACTCGTTCATTTTGGCGTTGCCGCCGAAGGTTTCAAGAGCTTCGCCGTTGATGCCGAAGTTTTTGCGGCGGTTCAGAGCTTCATAATTTGCGGGGTCCTTGAACACCGCGCCGCCGCCCTCGATGGTGTGAAACACCTTGGTGGCGTGGAAGCTGAACATGGAGGCGTCCCCCATTGCCGCGGCGCTGACGCCGTTTTTGGTTACGCCGAAGGCGTGGGCGGCGTCGTAGATCACCTTCAGGCCGTATTTGCGCGCGATCTTCTCAATCGCCGCGTCGTCGCACAGGTTGCCGTATACGTGCACGGGCATGATCGCGCAGGTTTTTTCGGTGATCAGCGGCTCGATCAGGGCCGGGTCCATTGTAAAATCATCCGCTTTGATATCGCAGAACACCGGGGTAAGCCCCTTTCGCACGATGGCGTTGGTGGTGGAAACGAACGTAAAGGGGGTGGTGATCACCTCGCCATGCAGATCCAGCGTTTCAAGGATGCATTCCATGGCCTGATGACCGTTGACGCACAGCGCAAGGTTGGATACGCCCAGGTATTCGCACAGGGCTTTTTCCAGCCCCTGATGCTTTTCGCCGGAATTGGTGAGCCAGCGGCTCTCCCAGATGGAGCGGATCTCTTCGCAGTATTCTTCAAAGGGCGGCATAGAAGACCGCGTGACCGTAATTTTATCGTCCATGATGTTTTCCTTTTTATTATTTGAGCAATTTCTTTTTGATATACGCGTAAAGCCGGTTCGCCCGCGTACCGCATACGGTAAACAGAAGGGTGAGCCCCTCAAACAGGAGCCGGTCGCGGCCGCGCAGGCGCTTTGCGTATTGCAGCGCCTTGCCGCGCAGGGCTTTTTCGGGATGCTTGCGGTATTCGGTGAACCACATGTGGGCGAGATGATAATCGATCTCATACGAAAACCGGCCGCCGGACCAGGCGTTGAACAGCCCCAGCCAGCCCGTTTCGTTTTCAAGGTGCGCCGTATCGGTTACGTCGGCGCGCTGCGCGGTCCAGGAATTTTCGTGCTGAAAGCGGTAAGCGGCAAGGATCCGATCGATATACCACACCTTGCCCTCGTTTGCCGCCAGCACCTGCAGCGGGTAATCGTAAACGTCCGCCTTTTTGCGGAATTCCGGCCACTGATCCACAATATCGCGCCGCGCCAGCAGAGAAACGGAAGGGCAGAACATACCGCCCCTTTTCACCACCTGCCCGGCGGGCACTTCCCCGGTGGCCTTCACCGGGCGATAGGGCTGCCCGGTCCCGTTCGGCTGCACCTCGGTGACCGCGTGAAAGCACAGAGCGATACCGGGATCCGCCTGCATGGCCCGCACCTGCAGCGCAAGCTTATCGGGGGAAGTCCAGTAGTCGTCCCCCTCGCAGATCGCCACATACCTGCCCCGCAGCAGCGGCGCGATGTAGGTTTCGGCGATGTTGCAGAAGCGCATTTTGTTTTCGGACTGCAGCACGGGAACAATGATATCGGGGTATTTTTCGGCGTAGGAACGCACGATCTCCGGAGTGGAATCCGTGGAGGCGTCGTCGTGTACGATCAGCTCAAAGGGGAAATCCGTTTTCTGCGCCAGCACGCTTTCGATGGCCTGCGCCACGGTTTTTTCGTGGTTATAGCACAGGCACACCACGCTTACCAGCGGGGTTCCGCCGTTCATAGGGTGCGGTAGGCGCCGCTGAGGATATTCTCCCACCACGCGGTGTTGGCAAGGTACCAATCGATGGTTTTGCGGATGCCCTCTTCAAAGGGGGTTTCGGGCAGCCAGCCCAGCTCCCGGTGGATTTTGGCGGGATCGATGGCGTAGCGCATATCGTGGCCCTTGCGGTCTTCTACGTGGGTGATCAGGCTTTCGGGCTTGCCCAGGGCGGCGCAGATCATTTTTACGATATCAATATTCTTCTTTTCGTTGTGGCCGCCTACGTTGTAGACCTCCCCTACCCTGCCTTTATGGATGATAAGATCGATGGCCTTGCAGTGATCTTCCACGTAAAGCCAGTCGCGCACGTTCAGCCCCGCGCCGTAAACGGGAAGCGGTTCATCGTGCATGGCTTTGGCGATCATCAGCGGAATCAGCTTTTCGGGGAACTGATAGGGGCCGTAGTTATTGGAGCAGCGGCTGATGGTGACCGGCAGCCCGAAGGTGCGGTAATAGGCGCCCACCAGCAGATCCGCCCCCGCCTTGGAGGAGGAATAGGGGGAGCTGGTGTGCAGCGGCGTGGTTTCGGTAAAGAACAGGTCAGGCCGGTCCAGCGGCAGATCGCCGTAGACCTCGTCAGTAGAAACCTGATGGTAGCGCTTTACGCCGTATTTGCGGGCGGCGTCCATCAGCACGGCAGTGCCCATAACGTTGGTTTCAAGGAACACGCCGGGGTTCTCGATGGAGCGGTCCACGTGGCTTTCCGCGGCAAAATTGACCACGATATCCGGCTTTTCTTCTTCAAACAGGGCGAAGATGGCCTCCCTGTTGCGGATATCGGCCTTTACAAAGCGGAAATGGGGGTCCTCCATAATGGGGGCAAGGGTATGGATATTACCGGCGTAGGTGAGGCAATCGATGCACACGATGCGGTAATCGGGATATTTATTCAGCATATAAAACAGGAAATTGGAGCCGATGAACCCGGCGCCGCCTGTTACGAAAACGGTCATATAAAACGCTCCTTTATCAGAAAATACGGTCCGTCGCCACACGTGTGAGGTGTTCGCCGTAGGGGGATTTGCCGTAAAGCGCGGCGGCGTGCAGCAGCTCTTCTTTGGTGATCCAGCGCTTGCGGTAGGCGATCTCTTCCGGCGCGGAGATCACAAGTCCCTGCCGGTTCTGCACCGTATGCACAAACAGAGAGGCCTCCATCAGGCTGTCCATTGTGCCGGTATCCATCCAGGCGAAGCCGCGGCCCAAAATCTGCACCCGAAGGCTGTCCGCTTCCAGATAGAGCTTGTTGAGATCGGTGATCTCCAGCTCGCCCCGGGCGGAGGGGCGCACTTTTTTCGCCATTTCCACCACGCGGTTATCGTAGAAATACAGGCCCGTGACGCAATAATTGGATTTGGGCTGCGCGGGCTTTTCCTCCAGCGAGAGCACGTTGAGATCTTTATCGAATTCCACAATGCCGAAACGGGTGGGGTCGGGCACGGGATAGCCGAAAATGGTGGCGCAGCCCTTTTCCGCGTTCTGCAAAGCCTCGGCAAGGTTCCGGGAGAAATAGCCGCCGTAAAAGATATTATCCCCCAGCACCATGGCGCAGGGTTCGCCGGCGATAAAGTCTTCCCCAATCAGAAAGGCCTGCGCAAGGCCGTCCGGCGAGGGCTGCACGGCGTAAGAAAGTTTGATGCCGAACTGGCTGCCGTCCCCCAGAAGCTCTTCAAAGCGGGGGGTATCCGCCGGGGTGGAGATCACAAGGATATCCTTAATACCCGCCAGCATCAGGGTGGAAAGCGGATAAAAGATCATGGGTTTATCATAGATGGGCAAAAGCTGCTTTGAGGTGACTCTTGTGAGCGGATACAGCCGTGTGCCGGAACCGCCTGCCAGAATAATACCTTTCATATGAACCATCCTTTCGGAAAAAATGAAGCGATCCTGTACCGGAAGCGGTGCAAGCCGCGCCCGGTCAATCCGCGTCTTCGTCGTATTCGGCCTCAATGGCGACGTCCGCCATCACCTGTGCCGCCGTTATTTCTCCGGTATCCTCCGGCGGGGCATTGCGGTCAACGCCGTCGATCTCATCCTCGATCTGTTGCCGCTCTTCGGGGGAAAGCCGGTCCACAATATTCATCAGGCGCTGGATGCGCGCCGTTTCGGTTTCGTTTTTATCGATAAAATAGGGAAAATCCTCGGGATGGGCCCGTTCCTTCACGCCGATGCGCCACGCCACGCGGAACCGGTTGGATACGTCGGTGAGTTCCGCCTCGTCCGCCGGCAGACGGCGCTGCTCTTTTGGCGTAAACAGAAAGGCGCTGTAGGCGTTGCACACCACGTCCGCCGGGCCGAAGGCCACCTGACGGCCGTGATCCAGCCAAAGGCATTTATTGCACAGCTCGCGCACTTGCTGCACCGAATGGGATACCAGAATTCCGGTAACGCCGTTGGCAAGTATGCCCTTGATGCGGCGGGCGCTCTTCTCTTTGAAGGCCTCGTCGCCCACCGAGAGCACCTCGTCAAGGATCAGTATATCCGGCTCCACAAGGCAGGCGATGGAAAACGCCAGGCGGCTCTTCATACCGGATGAGAGCTGCTTGAACATGTAATCCTGAAAATCCTCCAGTTCCGCAAAGGCTATGATATCGTCGTATTTTTTATGCATGAATTCACGGGTATAGCCCAGCAGCGCGCCCCGCAGAAAGGTATTTTCGCGCACGGTAAGCTCGTTATCGAAGCCGCTGGCAAGCTCCAGCAGCGCCGCAACCTTGCCCTCGCTGCGCACGCTGCCCCGGGTGGGCACCATAATGCCGGTGATGGCCTTCAGCAGCGTGGATTTACCGGCACCGTTGGTGCCGACAATACCCAGCATATCGCCCCTTTCAACGGAAAAAGTAATATCTCTGTCCGCCCAGAATTCCTCCACATGGTAGGTGTGGGTCAGCTTTTTGATTACAAAATCCTTCAGCCCGATCTGCTGCAGATCGCCGGTTTTATAACGAATGGAAACATTGTTGCATTCAATCGCAGGCATGCGGATCCCCCTTTCCGGTTATACGTAGTAGAGAAACTCATGGTTGAATTTCTTATAGATAAAAAATCCGATCAAAAGGATCAGCACGGTATCAAACAGAATGATCAGGTGGATGGTAAGGCTCGGCGCGTAGCCCTCGATCATAACAATGCGAAAGTATTTTATGAATACGTAAACCGGATTGAGATAGAACAGCCGCTGATACTGTTCGGGCACGATATCCACCGGGTAGAATATGGCGGAGATATAGTTGAGCAGCAGAAGAAAGATGCTGTAAAGATACTCGATATCTCTGAAAAACACAAACAGCGCCGAAAGCGTGAGCCCCACGCCGATATTAAACAGCAGCAGCATCACAATGGGATAGATCAGGCTCAGGGTGTGCAGGCCGAAGGTGAGCCCGTCGCACAAGCAAAACACAAAATACACCAACAGCGTAAGGCCGAAGTTAATATACGCCTGCACGCTTTTGGAGATCAGAAACAGAGATTTCGGCACGTTGATCTTGGTAAAGATGGGGGCGTTGGCCATAAGAGAGCGCATACACCCCTGGGTGCACTCGGTATAAAAGGACATTACCAGCGTGCCGCTGAATATGTAAATAATGAAGTGCGGCCGGTTATTGCCGAAAATATTTTTGAAGATCATAAGCAGCACCAGCACGTTGAGCAGCGGAGAAATGATACTCCACAGCATTCCCAGCACGGTACGTTTGTATTTCTTTTTGAAATCCCGTTTTACCAGCTCTGAAAACAGGAATTTATAACTCTCCAGTTTTTTGATCATGATTACTGCCTTTCATCGATCAGCGCCTCGGCGGCGTCAGGCCCAAGCGCGATAATACCGAAAGCGCGGCGCATGGCCTCGCGCTCGGCAAAAGAATCGTCAATAAACAGCGCCCGCGGCGGCGGGGAAACGTGGTCGGTCTTTTTTTCGCTGCGGGGAATGCATACGATCTCATCGAACAAGCCCGGAAAGATCCGATAGGCCTGCATATCCTGCCGCACGTCTGTTTCGTGCCGCGTGAGCAGCGTAACGGGAATTTTTCTTTCAACGCACTGGTAAATAAAATGCAGAACGGTAAAATTCACCCGATCCTTTATAATCAGCGTATCGTCGTAATCGATATAAACCCGGTCGTATTCCAAATCAGCATCAAACACGTTATACAGCGCCCTGCTCACCGAGGCGCTTTTCAGCTGCGGCGCAAAGGAAACATCCATATCGAGCGCGTCAAACAGCGTAAGCAGCGGCAGATTTACCCCGGCGGCACGCTCAAGGCACATGGTGCCGGCCACCCGGGTGGCGCACTCCAGCAAACGGTATTCCCCGTTTGCATTGCGCTTTAGTTGAAAGAACCAAACGCCCCGCATGGGGATCTTTTTATTGATGATACCGGCGATCTCGCGCACACGGTCATCCGGCGGCATTAAAACGGAATCCACACTGATTCCGTTTTTTACCCGGCGGCGGCTGCGGCAGGAGGCGTAACGAACCGCGCCGTGCCGGTCCGTAAAGCAATCCACCGTGTATTCCTCCCCCGGCAGGTATTCGCAGATTACCTGCGGTTCTCTGCGTTCTGAAAGCTCGTATTCCAGAGAAGCCCGATCCTTTATCACCATAAAACCCTGCGAGCCCTGCCCTTCGGCGGGCTTGATGATCACGGGGTAGCCGGGCACGTCCTCCGGCCCGGCATAAACGCCCGGCAGAAAATCGCACCCCGAAAGCCGCTCATAGGTGCGGGCTTTGCTGCGGCAAACCTGCACAGCGTCGTCCGCGCAGGTAAGAAGAGGGGCGTGGAGCCGGTCCCGCACGCGGGAGAGGGCGGCGATCACACTGTCCAGCGCGGGAAAAATCCATTTTATTTCGTTGGCGTCGACGGCCGCGTTGAGCGCGTCCACAAAAGAGGGATCCGATATATACGGGATATCGCCGATATAATTTTTATACACGCTTTTGCCGTGGTCTTCCGCACTGGAAGCGCCGTAAAGGGTCACAAAACGTATATCCTTCAGCGCCCGGTGCAGCTCCAGAGCGATCTCGGAGCCGCAGGGAAACACCATAATACGCTGTTCTTCCATTATATTCCTCTCAGTTCAGGCCCAGCCGTTTTTTCAGTTCGTTTACGATGCGCTCGGAGTTATCCGGCCCGTTGACGGCGGCGTCGAAGAAATAGGCGCATTTCTCTTTGCGCAAGGCGGAATCCTTTGCGGGATCGGCGATATATTCTTCAACACGGTTCAGCGTTTCCGCCCATCCGGCGGTCATGGGGCCGGGAATCACAGCCTTGAAATCAAGATTAAAGCCGGCCTCGTTTTCACAAAACCACTCGTAATCGGGGCAATGGAACACCACGGGGCGATCCAGCATGGCAAAATCGAGCGCGATGCTGGAATAATCGGAGATCACAACGCTGAAGCTGCCCAGCTCCGTATACACATCCTTTTCATCGTGCAGGAAGACCCTGTCGTAGGGGCGGATCGCACGGTTGATGATGCCGGAATAATTGCGCCACGTATGGGGATGCAGGCGCAGATAGAATTCGCCGTTCAACCGTTCCATACGGGCCTGGATATCTTCGAGCTGCGCCAGCACCTCATCCACCAGCATACGCTCGTGCCTGTAATCGAACCGGTAGGTGGGAGCGTACATCACTTTTACGGGATCCGTCTGGCGTTCGGTTTCATACAGCGGCAGATCGCGCGGGTGGCCGGCCATAAAGCAGTTTTCGTGGGGGATATGCCACACGTCCGCAATCATATCCAATCGCTCCTGCCCCGGGCAGACAAAGAGATAATACTTTTCAAACTGCTCGCGGAACGGGGCGGCCACCCGGTATTTCGCGTTTTTTATCACCCGGGTAAGGGCGCCGTCTTCGGGGGATACAAGGATATCGTCGGAATACCGCACGCCGCGCACGTCGGTATTTTTTACGCTGTTTGCGTCGCCCATGGATTTGAAGCCCACGCCGTGCCACAGCTGCACCACCTTTGTGCCGTCGTTTCTGCCCCAACGCGCCGGGAAATCGGCAACGGCAAAGTGATCGATCACGGCCACGCCGGCGCGGCTCATGATATCGACGCCCTCGGGGGAATTGAGCATTTCAACAGGCTTGCCCTGCCCGCTCAGCTCGCGATATACCGGACGGCTGGTGGTGAGCCATACGGCGCGGATCTCGG
>CAMOVW010000109.1 GCA_946627725.1 uncultured Clostridia bacterium | reverse complement strand
CGGCTCAACGCTATACGCTATACGCTCAATGCTTCTCGATAAATTATAATTTACCAATTACACAGATTCCCGTGAAGAACCTAAAAGTAGATTTGCGCATCCGTAAGGGTACAGAATGTGCCGCCTGCGCGGGTATAGGTGCTTACGGTGCCGATCACAACGATCTCTTTATCTTTCCGGGGATAATCCTCCGGGTACGTATGTTCACCGGCAAGCACAAATTCCAGTTCCCGGGTGCAGCAGCCGGTTCCGTCCGGGATCACGCATTGATAAAGGTATCCGTCCGTATCCGGGTGCTCAACGGCTCTGAACGCGCCGCGCAGCATTACGGTTTTGCCCATATACTCATCGGTATATACCTGCATGCGGCTCACCTCCGCATAGGCGGCGGTATCCGAAAAGGCGGTAAGGTCGATATCCGCCGTAATGCCTTCCGGCACAGCCGGCCCGGTGCCGCGCCCCGCGCATCCGGCGGTGAGCAGGACCGTAAAGCAGACAAACAGCGATATAATAATGCGCTGTTTCATGGAGATCTCCCTTCTGTTATTTATATTTACGCCCGAATTCGCTCATTTGCGGCACGTCTATTGTAAAACCGATGGGCGCGTCGTCCCGCAGGGTGTAATCGCCGTTGTCCGGGTCCACAAACAGCTTTTTGAGCGCCGATAGCTTGAATACGGCGTTTTCTTCCACCGCGCTGTATTTGTAAACGGTATCGGCGATCCCGCCGATGCTGCCGTCAACGTTCACAAGCAGGTTGTGTTTCACGGTGCTGTTGCCGGGGTTCAGCACAAAGTTCTTATCGTCCGTGTTGCCGAAATCATCGCTGTAGCGCTCATATTGCGGGTAGGCTTTGCGCCACGTTTCCGTTTTCCACGGGGAATCGAACAGCAGCTGCCATACGGAGCCGTTCTTTTTGTAGTGCTGGTAAAAGCTGTTGCTCTCATCGCCGGAAAGGCCGCTCAGACCGCGGTCGTCGTAACTGATGGGCTCCAGCGAATTCACCACAATGTTGTCGTGTACATCCAGATCCTGTCCGCCGCCCAGCTGCAGGCCGAAGCGGGGCGCGTTAACGATGATATTGCCGTAAATGGTCTGCCCGGCGATAGCGTCGTCCATATAGATGCCCACGGGCTTGTGGCCGTAGTCGCCGAGATCGTAGATCAGGTTATAGCGGATCACGGTGCCGTACCAATCCCACCGGCGGCCGGAGTAAATGGCGCCGCCGTCGTCGGTGAGCAGGTTTACGTGGTGGATCAGGTTGTATTCGATCAGGTGGTTATTGCCGCCGTAGGTGATCGCCTCGTGGGGGGAATTGTACATCTCGTTGTGGCTGCACACGTTGCCCACGCCGTTCAGCGTAAAGGCGGGCTGATAGGTCTCGTAGATCTCGCTCCAATCGTGCACCAGATTGTTTTCCGCCTTGTTGTTGCCGGGGGTCAGGCTTTCACGGTCGCCGCCGTCCAGTATCACGCCGCCCTTGCCGGTATGGGTGATCTCGTTATCCGCGGCGATATTATCGTATCCTGTCATAAGCAGGGCGTTGCCCGCCACGTTTTTGATCAGGCAGTTGATTACGGCGTTGGCGTTTCCCTTGATATTCACCGCGTCGCCGCGGGTACCCTTCACGGTGAGTCCGTCAAAGGTCAGGTAGTCTGCTTCGGCCTTGATCACGTTATCGGCGGAAAGAGAGAGCTCCACTGCGCTGTTTTCATTGAAATCCTCCGGCGGGTAGAAATACAGCATGCCGTTCTCCCGGTCGAGATACCATTCGCCGGGGGCGTCCAGCTCCTCCAATACGTTAAAGAAGTAATAAGGGGCGTTCTTTTTCGCGCCGTAGCTGCTCACGAACATGGGGGAGAGGGTCATATTATCGTGATCCACATTCCCCAGTGGGGTGGAGCCGTCCGCCCAGTCGTACCGCCAGTAGCCGAACATCCATACGTCCTCTGTGGTCTGCCAGCCCTTGATACGGTCGGAAAGGGCCTTGTCCATTCGGTAAACGTCCGGCGCGGGGTTGCGCAGGTCTTCGTAGCCGCTCTTTACGCTGGCGTTTGCGCTCTCGCGTCCCTCGCCCTCCCGTACCACTTCGCCGGTGTACAGGTATTCTTTACCGTTGGGGTAACGGGCTATGGTCTGGCGGGCGTCGTCAATAAACAGCTCGCACCAGATATCGCCCACCCAATCGCCGTCGTATTTCGATGCGGTATTGTAGCCGCCGATGGCGTAGATCTTGCCGTATTGCTCTTTGGTAATGCCGAGACCGAACAGATCCACCGCCAGCACGTTCTGTTTTGCGCTCTCCGGCAGGCGGTTCAATATGGCTTCCTCCGTCACCTTGCCGAATGCGCTGTGGGGCAGGGTAATTCCGCCGTTTACGGACACTTCGCCGTCGCCGTAGGCGCGGTAGGTAATGGGGCAGGTTTCGGTGCCGCTGTCTTCCGCCGTAAATACAAGGGAAGTTACCCGGTAATCTCCGGCTTTTATGGCTACCGTTATGCCGGTCCGGTTGGTTTTATCCAGCGCGCGCACCGCGTCCCGGGCTTTTTCAAGGGTCTTGAAGGGATGCGCCTTGCTGCCGTCGTTTTCGTCGCTGCCCGAGGGGCTGACGTAAAAATCCGCGTTCTCGATCTTTGTCATTTCTTTTGCCTCCGGTTCGCTGCCCGCAACGGGGGCGGGCAGATATGTGTAATGCATACTTCTGATTTCGTGCAGTAACCGCGGAAGGGCGGAACCCACTGCCGCAACGATCGCCAGCAAAAACGCTGCTGCGGCAAGCAGGCGGCGCGGTTTTTCCTTTCTTGCCGCAACGAGGTACAGGCAGATGAAAAACAGCAGATTTATCCCGCATACCACAGCGGCGGCCGTTCCCGCGTTGATCTCCTGAAAAATGATATTGTTTATCAAAAAATTCAGCCCTGAAAAGCCTGCTGCGTAAACGCCGCCTGTGATCAGCCCTTTTATCAGCGGCTTTGTTTTTGCAAAGCGGGCGATCAGCAGCCCCGCCGCCCCTGCGAACAACGCTGTGCTCAGCAGATACAGCGCCGGGATCCACTTTGTAAAGCTGTAATAATACAAGCCCGAAGCCGCGATCCCGCACCCCGCGGCAAGCCAAGAAAGCAGGTTTTTCTTCATATAAAACGCCCCCGTCATGTTTCATTATTTTCAGTATAGCATAAGCCCGAACCTACGACAAGTGTTTTTCGGGCGCTTTTTTGGAAAAGCGAGGTTGATTTGCCTCAACGGTCAATGATAAATGTTCAATGCTAGCATCGATAAACAGCAATTTGGTTTTTATGATACGAAAAACCGTGAGGAACCGATTTTTTTGATTCGCGTGTTGTTTTTGGGTATGTGGATCGTAAAAAGTACTTGAAAAAAACAGTAATGTGTGTTATTGTAAAGGAGCCAAACAAATTTCATAGACATAGCCGTATTTTTATCTATTGGTAAAAATACAGGCTCTATTCAATCATGCTATGTCTATGAATTGAATTTGTTTGGCGACAGTTGGAGCTGTGTATTTTTCGGTGCGGAGCTTCGGCTGCCGCACTTTTTGTTTTATACAGAAACAGATTGTGCAAATACTATATTGAATAATCGGAGGGGTATTCATTGAAAACGAAAACAAACACAATTGCAAAAATCATGTTTTGCATCGGACTATTCATCATTGTCGCCGGTTTCATTGGTTCTTTTATTTGCGGAAGGGTTTTTGAAAGGGAAGTTGGTTACTATTATACTTACACCGAGTATAACTGGGCTATAGCCATTTTCGGCTCTATCGGAAGTTTTTTCCTTGGAGCGTTTTACATTGCACTTGCAGAAATCATAGAATTACTGGAGAAAACAAATAAAAAGAATGAAAACATACATTCCGGCATAGGAACATTGAATAGTTTAATGGGAAAAGTAAAAAAATTGCAGGAGCAAACAAACGACCATCTGAATAGAATGGACTCAAACATAAATATAAATACATTGAAACATGAGATGCCTGATCTGTGAGGTGATTAAATGAACCAACGATTTGAAAAACTTTTTTCATTACAAGAAAATCAATACAGCATAGGGGCGCCTGTCATCATAGCTGCAGGAGATTTATTAAAAGACACGCAAAGTGAAAACCTTTATTTGCGCATAAAATTGCAGAATATATCTGATAAAGCGATTAAAGCAGTTAGATTCAGAATAAATCAATATGATATTTCAGGGATTGATTTAAACAACGAAATAGAAGAAGAATTGCTTGATCTGAATATACCACGTGATGGTTTTTTCGGACAGGATTTTCCGTTTCTTATAAAAAACAGATCAACGCGGTCTTACTCAATCATAATTAAAGAGGTATGTTTTTCTGACAATTCCGTATGGAATGGATTGTCCGCAAAGTGGGAAATGTTAGCTGTGCAGGAAAAACTCTCAGATAACATAAACAATGCAGAACTGCTGAAACAGTACACGATCGAATATGGTGGACAGTGTAATTTTAAACTGCTTGAAATCAGTGACTTGTGGTTTTGCGTTTGCGGGCATACGAATCACCGGAATGAGAAAGTCTGTCCTTGCTGCGGTCAATTATTATCTGATTTAAGAGCTATTGATACCGATTCGTTATTGACACGAATGCAAGATCGATTGATGAAAGAAGAACAGCAGAAAGCAGAGCAGATTGAACAGCAAAAAAAACAGGAAGAAGAACAGATTAAACAAGCTGAACTGATTCGTATTGCAGAAAAGGAAAAGAAAAAGAAAAGATTAATAAAGCTTTTTTCTGCTTTTGCTGCGGCAAGCTTATGTATTACACTAATCACAATACTTATATCGTATCTAACAAGGTCGCCGGATAAAAAATTTGTTCATTATTCAAAAACGAACGGGGAAAATGTTTTTCTTGATATTAACTATGTATATAATGATTCTTTTTTTACATCATTTTCCGGAAAAGGGTTTTTAGAGAAAAAAGATGGTGAATCATTTATTGGTGCAGGAAAAGATAACATATTAACTATTTTTGATCATTACCCTAAAAATGAAAAGAATCAGGTCGATCAGACATCTCTGATAAAACTGACAAAAGATACGCTCTATTACAGCTTGTGTTTCGTTGGGTTTACAGATTATCCGCAATACGTATACGGAAAGGTTCGTATTAAAGACTATATGGCGGATCCACATGGAGTAATAAAAGGAAAACGTCTGGAGTCTTCAGATACGGAATATGTTGATATAACTGAAAAAATTATAAACGATTATATTGCTATGACATTAAAACTATTAAAAAACAAACTTGATAATGAATCTATCGGGTTGCATTTCTCAGATTTTGGTTTGCCTGATATTTCATAATGCATAGACAACAAAGAATCTCAGATTGAAAGAAAGGACATTATAAAATGAGAAGAGTCATATCATTATTGGTGACCATAGTATTATTAATTTGTATTTCAGCATGCGGAAAAACGAATACCGCAAAAGTAAATGAAGCCCTTGAGTTGTTGACGCAGGCATATGAATTATGTGATTCTGAAATATCATATATGTTAAAAGCATGGAATTATTCAAATGTATATTCGTCAGCAAATACAGGTGAAGAGTATGAGGCTTTATGGTCAATATTCCAAAACACCATGGGGCTTACAGAAGACGAGGTTGTGGCGGGGCTTATTAACGGATGCGGATATACCCTTCAAGATTTGAGTAAGTATGGAAGCGATCATAAAACAAAGGATGTTAATGCAGGGTTAAATACTGTTATTGATGGAATGATGCTTACTGATGTTGCGATCTCAATTAGGGTAGCAAGATATGCTTATGAAGAAAAAAATCCGGATACAGATGAGCAGATATCGCAAAATATTGAAACAGTTAAAACGTATTTACAAAATGGGAAATCCAAAACTGATGAGTATGGTATTTTAAAGGAGTATTACTTAATGGTAAATTCAATGAAGGAATGGATAGAATCGCCAACCGGATCATATAACAGCACTGAGAACATGCTGAAAGAAAATATGGAGAAAGCGCAGCAATATAAAGCTGAACTTGATTTGATTTCCTGAAATAAATTGAGATAGGAGAGAACGGTTTTATGCTGTCCTCTCCATTTTTTTTGCGTATGTAAAAAGTATGCCGATTCATTGCGATATTCAATGTGTATAAAGTGCTGATCGGCGCTTATTCTTTTGAAACCGTTAGGGAAAATGTTCCTGATGTTCCTGGTGTTCCTGCCTGAAAACGTAAACCGTAAAAACGCCTGTTACATATATATAAAAAAGCAGGAACATCAGGAACATATTATAAGATTTGTTGTAATACAAAGCAAAACCCCACTTTGAAACCGGGAACAAACCCAGGAACAAAGCAGGAACATTGCGATAGAAACAGGAACAGTTTTGCGGTAAATTATAATTTATCTGTTCGCTGCGCGAACGGGAAAATGCACCTTCGGTGCGGGAGGATGCGCCATACGGCGCGGGAGAATGTGCCTTCGGCACGGGAGATGTGCCTTACGGCACGGGAAAGTTACACAGCCTGTGTTATTTTCCCGCGAGCGGCAGCGAGCATTCTCCCGCGAACGTCAGTGAGCACTTTCCCGTGAGCGAAGCGAACACTCTCCCGCGAACAAAGTGAGCATTCTCCCTGTCGCGCCTGCGGCGCGATAAACTGCAATTCCCTCGCAGATACCGTGCGATCAAAAAAACGAACGGCTTTCACCGTCCGTTTCGCTTTGTTTACTGTTCCCTTGCCAGAATGCGGCCCATCTTTACGCCCATTACGCTTGCCATCATCAGGCCGCGGGTCCAGCCGCTGGAATCGCCGAGGCAGTGCAGCCCCTTTACGCTGGTGTTGAAGTTATCGTCCATTTTGATGCGGTTGGAGTAAAACTTCAGCTCCGGCGAATACAGCAGCGTTTCGTAGCTGGCGAAGCCCGGCACCACCTGATCCATCGCCTGAATAAAGTTGATGATATTGATCATGGCGCGGTAGGGCATGGCGGCGGTGATATCGCCCGCAACGGCGTCCGGCAGGGTGGGCTTCAGGTTGCTGCGCATCAGTTCGTCCTGCCAGGTGCGTTTGCCGTCCAGAATATCGCCGAAGCGCTGCACTAATATATGTCCGTTGGCCAGCATATTGGTCAGCTCGCCCACCTTCTGGGCGTATTCAATGGGCTGATTGAAGGGCACCGAAAAATTATGGGAGCAGAGTATGGCAAGGTTGGTGTTGTCTGATTTCAGCTCCTTGTACGAATGGCCGTTTACCACGGCAAGGTTGTTGTCGTAATTCTCCTGGCTCACGAAGCCGCCGGGGTTCTGGCAGAAGGTGCGCACCTTGTTCTTGAAGGGTTTGGGGTAGCCGATCAGCTTGGATTCGTACAGCGCCCGGTTTACGGTTTCCATGATCTCGTTGCGCACTTCCACCCGCACGCCGATATCCACGGTGCCGGGCTGGTGGGCGATGCTGTATTGGGCGCACAGCTTTTCAAGCCAATCCGCGCCGCGGCGGCCGGTGGCGATGATGGTATGCTCCGCTTCGATTTCGATCTCTTTGCCGTTTTCCACGGCCACAATGCCCTTGCACCTGCCCTGCTCGTTATCCAGCAGAAGCGTTTCGCACTCGGTTTCAAATAAGATCTCCACGCCGTTTTCCAACAGATGCTGCTCGATATCGTAATACAGCTTCTGGGCCTTTTCGGTGCCCAGATGACGGATGGGGCAATCCACCAGCTTCAGGCCCGCCTGAATGGCGCGCTTGCGGATGGCCTTTACCTCTTCGGTGTTTTCAAGGCCTTCGATATGGGTATCCGCGCCGAAATCCAGATAGACGCCGTCGGTATAGTCGATCAGCTCCTGCGCGTTCTGCTCCCCGATCAGGGTGGGCAGGTCGCCGCCCACTTCGTAAGAGAGCGAAAGCTTGCCGTCCGAAAAAGCCCCCGCGCCGGAAAAACCGGTGGTGATATGGCAGTTGGGCTTGCAGCTCATGCATTTTTTCGTTTTCTGCTTCGGGCAGGCGCGGTTTTCAATGGCCTTGCCCTTTTCCACGATCACGATCTTCTGCTTTCCCCCCAGCCGACGCAGCTCCAGCGCCGTAAAAATACCGGCAGGGCCGGCGCCTACGATACAGATATCCGTTTTCATTCACTGAACACTTCCCATAAAAAACAAAGTAACGGGCAAAGAGATTGCCCGTTGATTTATTCTACCATATTCCGGCGGCGTTGTCAAATGTTTTTCAGCGCGCGAAACGCGCGGGGAAAATCGCGCGTAAAATTGCAGTTTGTCGCGCCGCAGGCGCGACAAAATATGCCTTCGGCATGCTAAATTTGCTTCGCAAGCTAAATTCGCCTGCGGCGAGCTGTAAAATTTCATTACACAGCGCTGTTTCTTCAGCTATCGAGCGGTTGCGAGATAATTTAGCTGCTCCTTCCGGAGCAATTTAGCTATTGCGTCAGCAATAATTTAGCTGCCGATCATTCGGCAATTTAGCTGTCGAGCTTCTGCTCGACAAATTATAATTTCCTTCCGAGACGCATTTTGAAATCCGCATAGCCGAAGTCCGTCAGCTTTTGCAGTTCTCCGGTTTCGGTGCGTTTCCATATGTCCGGCAGGGGCATACCGTTGAAGGTGTTGTTTTTGCAGGTAGAATAGATGGCCATATCGCCGAACAGCAGCATATCGCCCGGCCGCAGCGGGGCGGCAAAGCCGTAAGGGCCGATCATATCCCCGGCAAGGCAGGTGGGGCCGCCCAATCGATAAACGTAAGGCAGGCTTTCGTCCGCGCCGTACAGCGGCGGGTTATAGGGCATTTCAAGGGTATCGGGCATATGGCAGGCGGCGCTGGCGTCCATCACAGCGATCTGTACGTCGCCGTTTACAATGATATCCTCCACGCGGGCGGCAAAATACCCGGCGTTCAGCGCCACGGCCTCGCCGGGCTCCAGATAGACCTGCACGCCCCATTTCTGCTGCGCGTAGGTAACGCATTTTTCCAGCAGCGGAATATCGTAATCGTCCCGGGTGATATGGTGCCCGCCGCCCATATTGAGCCAACGCATCCCGGGCAGGATATCGCCGAATTTTTCTTCCGCCGCTTTCAGGGTGGTGGCAAGGTCGTCCGCGTTCTGCTCGCACAGGGTATGAAAATGCAGGCCGTCCAGCAGGGCGGCAAGCTCCGGCGTCATCTCACGGTCCCATATCGCTTTGGTCGTGCCCAAACGGCTGCCGGGGGCGCAGGGGTCGTAAATGGCGTGCCCCTCCTGCGTGGTGAATTCCGGGTTGATCCGCAGGCCGACGCTCTTGCCCGCCGCCTTCGCTTTTGCGCCGTATTTTTTCAGTTGGGCGGGGGAGTTGAACACAATGTGGTCCGCATACCGCAAAAGCGCGTCGAATTCGTTCGCTTTGTAGGCGGCGCAGAAAACGTGCGTTTCTTTGCCGGGCATCTCTTCGGCGCCCAAACGCGCCTCAAACAGGCCGCTGGCCTCGGTACCCGCAAGGTATTCGCGCAGCAGATCGTAAAAATCGTAGTTCGAAAAGGCCTTTTGCGCCAGCAGTATTTTGCAGCCGGTGCGCCGCGCCACCCCCCGTAATATTTCGCCGTTGCGCCGCAGGGCGGCTTCGTCTATGATATAGCAGGGGGTGGGCAGGCCGCCGAACAGCTCTTCGGGCGTTTTGCCGCCCAGCGCGCGGAACGCCGGGCGGCGATCGGTTTTATTGTTCATCAGTCTACCAGCACGGGATCGTGATTCTCGCTGCGGGGCAGGCCGTACTTATCGAGCGCGTCAAGGAAGGGATCGGGATCGAACTCTTCCACGGTATGCACGCCCTTTTCGGTCCATTTGCCGGTGAGCAGCATCAACGCGCCGCACATGGCGGGCACGCCGGTGGTATAGCTGATGGCCTGGCTTTCCACCTCGCGGTAGCAGGCCTGATGATCGCACACGTTATAGATGTAGTAGGTTTTTTCTTTGCCGTCTTTTCTGCCGGTGAAGATGCAGCCGATGTTGGTTTTGCCGTGGGTGCGGGGGCCGAGGCTGGCGGGATCCGGCAGCAGCGCCTTCAAAAACTTGATGGGCACGATCTCTTTGCCCTCAAAGTTGATGGGCGTGGTGGAGAGCATACCCACGTTTTCAAGGCACTTCATGTGGGTGAGGTAGCTCTGGCCGAAGGTCATAAAGAAGCGGATGCGCTTTACCTCGGGGATGTTTTCGGCAAGGCTTTCGATCTCTTCGTGGTGCAACAGATACATATCTTTCTCGCCCACCTGATCGAAATTGTATTCGCGCTTGATGCTCATGGCAGGGATCTCTACCCAGTGGCCGTTCTCCCAGTAGCTGCCGGGGGCGGAAACCTCGCGCAGGTTCACTTCGGGGTTGAAGTTGGTGGCGAAGGCGTAGCCGTGGTCGCCGCCGTTGCAGTCCAGAAT
>CAMOVW010000108.1 GCA_946627725.1 uncultured Clostridia bacterium | reverse complement strand
CCCGCCGTTGTTCCGCCGTGCGAGAGTACCGCACAAACGCAATCCGCGTCCGCCGCGCTAACGGATGCGCCGCACGGCGACGCCGTTTCCGCTGCCGCTCACAGCGGTGTTTCAAGCGCCGCCGCACCAACCGAACAAAGCAGCGCGTCTGAACCATCAACAGAGATTTCAGCGTCAACCGCACCGCTCACCCTGCCGGATCTTACCGAACCCGTTACCGCGGACGGGAACCCCATGGGCAGCTACAGTTCAAACGTTACAAACGAAATCATGTATGACCGTTATTATTTTTCTTCTCTGCGAGAAATGGGGCAGAACGATCCGGTGTGCGCCGTTGTTTCCGGCACGGTAACAAAAACGAGGGTATTCTCTTTTGAAGGCAGGGTTTACACCCGCGCAACGCTTTTGGTGGAGCAAAGCCTGAAAGGGGAGCTCGCCCCGGGGCAGGAGATCGCGTTCATCGAATACGGCGGCGCAATGGAGGGGCATATCTGGAGCTATAACGTGTACCGCACTTCCGAACCCGGCGACAGCCTTGTGCTTTTTCTCGAAAGGGTGACCGATGATTTCCGCGAAAACGCCCTCGGCGGGGAAGCGGCCTATTGCCCCGCGGCGGCAACCCAGGGTACCTTTGTACTTACTTACGATCTTAACGGCAACGGCGCCTACCGCAGCGCAGGGCATGTGTTTGCCGTCCCCGAGGCCGACCCCAAAGAAAACGCCGGATTTCAGATGAGCGATTTTATTGCGGCCGTTCAATAAAAAGTTTTTGGTTTTTGTAAAATATAATTTTCAAATATTTGACATTTTTATATATATTATTTATAATGAATTATATATTTCGGAAAGGACCTCTCCCCAAATGAAAAAAACGTACGCAATCTGTTCCGTTATTATAGCAGCCGTTGTTCTGTTTACCGCCGCCGCGCCCGCGTTCCCTCGGGCGAACGCCGCCGAAACCGATTATTATCAGGGCGACGTTGATATGAACGGCGAAGTGACCGCCGGCGACGCCCGCACGATCCTCCGCGCCGCGGTACAGCTCGAATCCCTTGAGGAAGCCGTGCTGCCATATGCGGATTACAACGGTGATAACGCCGTCAGCGCCGAAGACGCCCGCCTTACGCTGCGGGCCGCGGTACATCTGGAGCCGCTGATCTATACCGGCGAATATGTTGAGCAGGAACCGTACATTCCCCCCGCACCCAAAGAAACAAGAAGCTCTTTTGCTTCCTCCATGGCAAAAGCCGTCTCTTACGGCGATATCAAAGACAATATGGATTGGATGGTAAACACCCTGGGCGAACGCAACTGGCATACCCGCACCAATTATTCCAAAGTGGATTACATCTACGAACGCCTTTCCTCTTACGGCTTTACCGATCTCCGCTATCAGAGCTTTGTAAAAAACGGCGTTACCGGCTATAACGTGATCGCCACCATCCCCACCGCCGTAAAAAATCCGGATATCATTGTGATTTGCGCCCACTACGATACCGCCCGGGGCACCGGCGGCGCGGTGGATAACTCCTCCGGCGCGGTGGCGCTGCTGCAGCTGGCAAAGCGCTTTCTGTACGAGGACCGCGATTACAGCGCCGAGGTCCGTTTCTTATTCACCGACGGCGAAGAGCAGGGCTATTACGGCGCTTACGGCTATGTGTATTCCCTTTCGCAATCCGAGATCGACCGCCACGCGATCGTCCTGAATATGGATATGATGGGCAAGCCCAATTCCCTTTATTCCGATACGAATTATTACCTTGCCGTGGCAACCGAGCCCGCCCAGAACTATTACTATTACAACGCCCGCGAAAACGTTGGCAGCCGCGCGCTGGATGAGGCGAAAAAAGCCCTCGGCGATCTGGGAGAAAAGGGGTATTATTCCCCCGTACGCGCCGGTCTGCACGATATCGTTCCCTTCCGCGGCTACGGCATCCCCGCCCTCACCCTCTCTTGGCGGCGCATTTATGCCGACGGCTCCTACGGCTCCGATTACGGCCTTGCGTCCCCCTCCATCATTCACCAGTCTTACGACAACATCTATTATTTCGATATGGATTCCCTCTATAACGCCACGCGCCTGATGGCATACGGCGCGGCGCTGGTTCTGGCGCCGTATATGGGGCTTTAAAAAAATCAAAAAACCGGCGGGGAACATCCTCGCCGGTTTCTTATGTTTGTTTGTGTCAGCCTTCTACGGGGGCGCCTACGGGGCACACTTCTGCGCAGTTGCCGCAGTCGATGCAGGTATCAGCGTCGATCACGTATTTGTCGCTGCCCTCGGAGATCGCTTCCACGGGGCACTCTGCTGCGCAAGCGCCGCAGGAGATGCATTCATCGGTAATTTTGTAAGCCATATTACAGCCTCCTTTTCATTCATTGCGCCTTCATTGTAACATATCTTCGGGATTTTGCAATAGGTTTTTAAAAAATATTTTTATGAATTCCGACGGGTTGATGTGTTAGCTTTTGCTAACTATTTGTGCCTGTTTCACAATTTTATGTTCTGCCCGTAATTATTTTGACAGGAAAACAATTTTATGATAAAATATAAGTAATTATTATATTCATCAATTTTACTATTACAGTGTTCTTTAGGTTTTCCGTGCTATTCTTACGGTAACGCCTACGCGTCTTATCAATCCGTGAAAAAACAGAGGAGGCAGCTTATGTCCTATTCCGATATCACGCCGTACGTTACGGCGCTGTCTGAAAAAAGCCGACAGAACAACCACATCACGCCGGAGATGTACCCCCGGAACAACGTAAAAAGCGGTTTGCGGGATAAAAACGGAAACGGCGTGGTCACCGGGCTTACCGAGGTGAGCAAGATCGTATCCAAAGCGCCGGATGAAAACGGCGATCTGCAGCCCTGCCCCGGGCAGCTGTATTACCGGGGCGTAAACGTGCGCGATTTTGTAAACGGCTTTATGAGCGAAAAGCGCTTCGGCTTTGAGGAGCTGATCTATCTGCTGCTCGCCGGGGAGCTGCCCTCGGCCGCCGCGCTGGAGGATTTCAGCCGTACCATCGGCAACTACCGCAGCCTGCCGCCCTCTTTCGTGCGGGATATGATCCTGAAGGCCTCCAGCAAAAACGTAATGAATCTGATGAGCCGCTCGGTGCTGGCGCTGTATTCTTACGATAAAAACCCGGACGATATCTCTCTGCCCAACGTAATGCGCCAGAGCCTGCAGCTGATCTCCATGTTCCCGCTGATTGCGGTATACGGCTACCACGCCTACCGGCACTATCATCTGGGCCAGACGCTGATGATCCGCAACCCCGTGCCGGAGCTCTCCACCGCCGAAAACCTGCTGCGCATCCTGCGCAAAAACGCAAAATATACGGAGCTGGAAGCCCGCATCCTCGATCTGTCGCTGGTATTGCACGCGGAGCACGGCGGCGGCAACAATTCCACCTTTACCACCCACGTGGTCACCTCTTCCGGCACCGATACCTATTCCGCCGTGGCCGCGGCGCTGGGCTCGCTGAAAGGCCCCCGGCACGGCGGCGCCAACGTGAAGGTGGTGCAGATGTTCGACGATATGAAAAAGACCGTCAACACCAAAGACGACGGCCAGATCCGCGATTACCTTGCCCGCCTGCTGAACAAAGAGGCCTTTGATAAAATGGGGCTGATTTACGGCATGGGCCACGCGGTGTATTCGGTATCGGACCCCCGCGCCGATATATTGAAGGAATGCGCCCGCGATCTCGCTGCGTCCGGCGGGTTTGAAGAGGATTACCTGCTCTACCGCAAGGTGGCGAAATTCGCCCCGGAGCTGATCGCCGAAAAGCGCCGCATTTACAAGGGCGTGAGCGCCAACGTGGATTTTTATTCCGGCCTGGTATACAAAATGCTGGCGCTGCCCTATGAGCTGTTCACCCCCATGTTCGCCGTGGCCCGCATCGCCGGGTGGAGCGCCCACCGCATCGAAGAGATCCAGAACAACGGCAAGATCATCCGCCCCGCCTACCTCGCCGTGAACGACGAAGCCCTCTACGTACCGCTGGGGGAGAGATAAGCGGCGTTCGTCGCGCCGTCGGCGCGAAAGCCGTTCGCCGTTCGCAATCGGGCAGGCAGACATGGGGACGGCTTCTATGTCTTCGCCCGGCACATAAAAGCCCGAAATTTGCAATCAAAACGAAGACATAGAACCGTCCCCTTGTCTGACGGATGGTATGGATCGGGTTGATTTTTCAAGCCTGTAAAAGAGAATTTCTTCGCCTGCCGCAATGAGATTTGCGGGCGGATTTCAGACATGGGGACGGTTCTATGTCTTTTTCTTCTTCCGAATTTCCGGTCTTTGCAAACTTTAAAGACATAGAAGCCGTCCCCATGTCCAGGCGCCTTTTTGCAAACCAATTGCTCAATGCTTCTCGCTAAATTATAATTTACCGCTCATCCGTCTTGTTTTCGCACAAACAAAAAAGCTTACCTGTCAACAAATCAATGGGTAAGCTTTTTTTCTTTCTGATTTTTAACAATATTGATCTAAATATGCCCGCATTGTCATAATTTTGGGGTGTTCCAATTCCAAAACAAGGAAGTCCTTATCGCCTGTAATAAACAAATCGATATCTTCAAGAATAGCAGTTGCAAGAATCGGCGAGTCCTTTTCATCCCTTACAGACGGATATCGGTTCATCGGTATCAATTTCGGCGTATGAACAAGTTCAAACGGAAGTTCTACAAAGAATCGTTCCAACGCATTTTTTTTGTTCGGGAATTTACGCTCAACCACTAAACGAAGTTCATCTATAACATAATCGCAAAGTACAATACTATGCTTCG
The DNA here is from genome assembly GCA_946627725.1 of uncultured Clostridia bacterium. GTDB lineage: Bacteria > Bacillota > Clostridia > Oscillospirales > Acutalibacteraceae > RUG806. The sequence goes on along the minus strand of CAMOVW010000108.1, from coordinate 5,646 downwards.
TACTTAATTCTTTTACAAATAGCCTTGTTTGTTCCCCCGGGAAAAAGATAATGGAAATCAGGATATTTGTATCCAACATGACTTTCATACTTCAGTACCCGCGAACTTCTTTTCGTATTTCTTTCATATACGTCTGCATTTCCTCTTCATTTGAAAAACCTGCCTCTGCCGCAGCCCCCGAAAATTCCTGTTCAACTCTTGTGAAAGCAACGAGCGCGGCATTGTCAAAATAAAACCTGCCGCTTTCTTCCTGAATTACGATTTTGTCACCCGGTTTCAGCTTCAGTGCCTCCCGCACGGAAATCGGGATCGTAATCTGTCCTTTACTTGATATTTTAGCAATTTCCATAAAAGCACCTTCTCTTGATATTCTTTACTTTCTTTACTTTTAGTATATCCTATTTCACTAAAAAAGTCAATCATCTTTTCACAATTACAAAACCGCCTGCCCTTCGCCTAATGTTAACGGGGCGCGGCGGTTTTCTGCTTATTCTGTACAATGGGTTTGTTTTTGCTTTTGCCGTACCATACCACTTCGCGGGTGAATTCGGCAAGGTCGGTATACCGGTCCGGCGTAAAGCGGACCGTGTTCGTCTTTTTTTCCGGCTGCCGGGGGATGGGGGCAAAGGGATTTTCAAAATAGGGGAGCCAATCGTAAAGAAAGGTCTCTTCGTGAGGCAGGGCGCAGGGCACGGTCACGTCGGATCGCTGGTATAAAAACAGATCCTCAAACAGGGCGGTATCGTCAAAAAACGCGGCGAGGCAGGGGCGCAGCGCGGCGAAAAAGCGTTCGTGCTCGGTTACCGCGCACATGAAAAGCGCCTCTTCAAAGGGCAGGTAAATATCCCCGAAGCGCTCGTCCGCAAAATAGAGATCGCCCTTTTCCGCGATAAAATCATCCAGCGTGCGGGTCACGTAATCCAATATGCCCTTCAAAAACGGATCTTCGTTTTCGATAAATTCAAACACGCGGGTGTAAAACCGCTGATAGCTCACGTCTTTTGCCCAGCGCAGATAAAAAGCGATATCCCGCAGCAGCCCGAAGGAGTGAAACGCCCTTACGCAGGCGCACAGCCGCACGATCCTGCGCCATTCGTATCGGCTCAGGGTGTTGGTTTCCACCACGATCTCGCTGCGGGAGCCGTACACCGCCTCCGCGTGGGTGGAGCCGTGGGTCTGCCGCAGGTTGGAACGCACGGTTTTGATGCCGTATTTTTCGATCACCTCCGGCGCGTGCATCGGCGCCGCGGGCAGCAGCTCGCAGTTATGGATATTGAGCAGTTCGTGCTGCCCAAGCTCGATCACGCCGAACAGCCCGCTGCAAAAGCTCTCGTAGGTTTCACCGGGCAGCGCGATAATCAGATCCGTAAAGGTGATCATTCCCGCCTCGCGGTAGCGTTTCAGCTCCGCGGCAAAATCCTCGTTGCTCATATTTTTGCGGTGGATGTTTTCCAGCACCTTGGGGGTAAGGCTTTGGCAGGCGATATCCACGCCCTTGTTCAGCCCCACCGAGAACAGCTTTTTGTTGATCTTAAAGATCAGGTCGTCCTTGAATTTGGCGGCGATGATCTCAAATTTCTGGGGGTAGCCGTACTTCTTTTTCAGCTCGATCACATAATCGATGATCTCTTCATCCCGGGGAAAGATACCGAAGTTGGCGTCCGCGCACATGCAGTAATCGATCTTGTGGGCGGCGCTCCATTCCAGATCCTTTTTCACCCGGTCCATCGAGAATTTGCGCAGGGGCGCGTCGTTGTCGCCCCAGGAGCAGTACAGGCACTTGTAGGGGCAGCCCCGGTTGGTTTCCACAATGGTGTGAAACCGGATCCCCCGCAGACGCTCGTCCGCCATAATACCGTCAAAATAGCCGCCTGTGTAGGGGGAAGGGAAGTTGTAAACGTCCCCCGGCGCCGCCTTTTTTGTAACTACGGTTTCGCCGTTTTCGCGGAAGGCGATATTCGGCACGTCCCGCAGCGGCGTCTGCCCGTCCAGCGCGCGCAGTATGGCGCAGAAGGTCTCTTCCCCCTCGCCGTACATCAGCACGTCCACCTGCGGGTGCTGCCGCAGCACCGTGGTATCCTCCGGGATCTGCGGCCCGCCAAAGGCGATCACGCAATGCGGGAACCGGGCCTTGATCAGCTCCGCCAGCCGCAGATTATATTCGATGTTCCATATGTAGCAGGAAAAGCCCGCGATAAAAGGCGCCTCCAATGCGGCCGCCACGGTTTCGGGCTCGTCCTTCAAAAAAAGCAGCTCCTTCAGCGCGTAAGCGTTTTTGATATCCGCAAACTGCCAGCTGTAAGCCGCGATCACCCCAATGGAATAGGGCAGATAGATCGCGCCGGAGAGCATATTTGTGGGCTGCACAAGATACACGTTTTTTTTCTCTGCCGCCGTTTCCGTAAATACGCCCTCCTTCCGCTTTTTATCCTTTTTATTATACAATCTATTTTTGCAAAATGCAATTATTTTTGTACAAACGGAATGGGAAAGGTGGTAAATTATAATTTCTCGCTTTTTTCGCAATAAACCGCAAATTCCTTTTTCCAATCTTTATCTTGCATTTGGCCCGCGAACGTGTTACACTGAATAGGATATCATTTGAAGGAGAGATATTTATGATTTGTCCTCGGTGCGGGCAAAATAACCCGAGCGACGCGCGTTTTTGTTTTAATTGCCGTATGATGCTGGCACAGGAACAGCCGCCTTACGAATCTCAGAATCAAACTGTAAATAATAACAACAATCAATCGAAGATCATTATTGCCATTGCGATATCGCTGGTTGTAATCACAGCTGCTGTAATTACGGTTCTTTTTATTCTTAAAGACAGCGACAAAAAAAAGACGACTGAATCCACAACTGAAATAACCGAAGAGGTAACTACAGAAACAGAACCCTCAACAGAGGAGATCACAACCATTGTTCTTCGTCCTCAAACAACCACGGCGATCACCACAACCATGCCCGTTACCACGCTGCCGCCCACAACTACGGCGCCCGTTACCACAGTAAAGGATTGGCGCAGCGCTCCCTCAAATCAGCTTTACCGGCCGCCGCAAGCTTCTTTTCTTACCACCCAGTATCAGGCCTACGCCTACTGCACCGATACCGCGGTACAGAATTACGTTAAAATGCGTCTTGGCCCTTCAAGCACGCAGTTCAATACCGTTGGCAGCCCCATTGCGAATTATGAGATCGTGAATGTGGAAACCACCAGCGTAAACGGCTGGACGCTTTGCTATTATACGAAAACGGCCACAGAGGGCTGGATCCGTTCCGATTTTCTGTTTACAAATCCGAATCAGCTGCCGCAACCTACCACGCAGCCGACGCAGCCGCCCACACAGCCGCCCGAAGACGATACCCAATACTATGAAACCGTGATCACCCGCCGCCCCGGCGCGGAGTACGACTACGTCCGCCCCGGCAGATATCAGGTGGTAACGGGCGACGGCGACCCGCTGAACCTGCGCGAACACCAGTATACAAGCTCCAGAGTGATCTGTGAGATCCCCGAGGGCACCATTGTAAATGTGGAACCCAATACCTACTACGCAAACGGCTTTGTATACGTAAAATTCAACCAGAACGGCCAGAATTACGAAGGCTTTGCCTATCTGCAGTACCTGAAATACGTAGGCTCGTAAAAAACGCGAGATAAAAAAAACCTGCTTTCGGGAGACCTGACATAAGGAAGTAAAAAAACGACCCACTTGACAGCTTTCAAAATTTGAAAGTGTCATAGTGGGTTATGTGCTTTCAGAGGCTGTATATACTTGTTCGTTATTCTTTTTCCGGTACAGTATTAAGCTAAATTGCTCGCTGTCGCTCGCAGCTAAATTGTTCACTGTCGCTCACAGCTAAATTGAAAACCTGCGGTTTTCAGCTAAATTAAATTCGCCCATAAGCTCGCGAAGCGAATTTAGCTCCCGAAGGGAATTTAGCTGGCCGCAGGTCAATTTAGCTCGCCGTAAGGCGAATTTAGCTGCGGCGCACTTCCTTACGGAAGGCGCCGCTCCGGCAGGTTTTTTTGAATTTCAAATTACGGCGCGTCCGCGCCGGAGCGTACCAGGTCGATGGCGGTTTCACGGTTTTCGGAGAGCTGTATATTGGTTTTGCCGTAGATCATCATCTGCATCGCCTGCGCATCCGCGGGGTAATCCACGATCCACACCCACGAACGGCCGTTATAATCCATGCGGTTTTCTTCCAGCGGGAAGCCTGTGGAAACAACTTCAAACTGATCCCACTTGCCCATCAGCGCCTGTGTGCCGAGGCCGATGATCTCGGAGGCGGAGCAGTCGGTTTTTACATATTGCTTCAACGTTTGCACGATACCCGGCAATTCGGAAACGGAAACGCCCCGCATTTCTTCCGCCAGCGCAGATAAAAACATTCTCTGGCGGCGGGTGCGGCTGATATCGCCGTCGGCGTCGCATTTACGGATGCGGCAGAACAGCAGCGCCTGACTGCCGTTCAAACGGACTTCGTCGCCGTAATCATACAGCACTTCCTCTTCGGTTTCTGCAAGGCCGTTCATGGCCTGCATCTCATACTGCTTCACCGGAAGGGTAACGCCGCCGAGGGCGTCCACCACGTTTACAAATGTGGTGAAATTCACGGTCACGTAATGGTCGATTTTTATTTTATAATCGTTTTGCACCGTATCGATCAGGCAATCGATACCGCCGTTTACATACGCGGCGTTGATCTTCGCGGCGGCTTCCCATCCGTTTGTGCGGATAAAGGTGTAGCAATCGCGCATAATGGAACTGAGATAGATTTTTTGCGTATTCTTGTTTACGCTGAGAATCAGAAGGGCGTCGGAATGCTCGCCTGTGGCGTCCAGACCCGCCACAAGGATATTGATCACATTTTTATCTTGCATCATGGAATTGCCGGTATTTTCCAGCGCCCAGTTTTTAAGAAGGCTGTACAGATTGCCGTCGGAACGGAGCTCTTCAAGGGTATCGATCTGCTTTTCCTTTTCTTCTTCATTGTCGAACATATCCTCAAAGACGCCGGAATCTTTGAAAAAGCTGTCTACTTCAAACGAAAAAATATACCGGAGCGCAAGCCATACGGCGGTAAAAAACAAAATGATGATCAGAAAAACGAGAAAAACTTTTAATCCCGTTTGTTTCTTTTTGGTTTTTTTATTTGACATGTTTTCCTCCGAACGCAATATTGATTGTTATTATATCGCAAAACCTTAAAAATAACGAAAAAACGCGAAATTTTCCGACGAAGCGGAAAAATATAAGAAAAAATTTATTTTTTCTATTGATTTTTTTGAAAAATCTATATATTATAATATATAAATAAACAGAATTATTGAAAGGAAAATAGTTATGCCTGAATTTTCTTACGAGATCAAAAAACATATCGGCGTTATTTCCGAAGGCTCCGGCGGCTGGACCAGAGAACTGAACCTGATCAGTTGGAACGGCAAAGAGCCGAAATACGACATTCGCGACTGGGGCCCCGAGCATGAAAAAATGGGGAAGGGCATAACGCTTTCCGCAAAGGACGTAAAGGTTCTGCAGGAGCTTTTCTCTACGATAGAAGAGTAATAAAAAAGGGGCGTAAAGCGGCACCTTCCGTAAGGAAGTGTGCCGCAGCTAAATTCGCCTTACGGCGAGC
>CAMOVW010000107.1 GCA_946627725.1 uncultured Clostridia bacterium | reverse complement strand
GATCCGGCGCCGCGCCTCATTGCGGACTCTGTGATTCTTGCGAACGGCGAACGGCTGTCGCGCCTGTGGCGCGACAACCTGCAATTTTCTTGACTTCTTCTGAACGTGCCATTATAATGAAATAAAAGAATTCTCAGAACAAGCGGGGCGGGCTTAACAGGTATGGATGCACGGGAAGCGTTGAAAATATATTTCGGTTATGATTCATTCAAGCCGGGGCAGGAGGATATTATCGGTTCCGTTCTTGCCGGGCGGGACGTGCTTGCGATCATGCCCACCGGGGCGGGGAAGTCGGTCTGTTATCAGGTGCCGGCTATGCTGCTGCCGGGGATCACTGTGGTGATCTCTCCGCTGATATCCCTGATGCAGGATCAGGTAAAAGCGCTGAAGGCCGCCGGGATCCGCGCCGGGTATATCAATTCCTCCCTTACGGAGGCGCAGATCGCCCGTGTGTACGCGCAGGCGCGGCAGGGCGCGTATAAGCTGCTTTACGTTGCGCCGGAACGCCTTGAGAGCTATGATTTTACTTCTTTTGCCGCGCAGGCGGAAATATCCATGGTCACCGTGGACGAGGCGCACTGCATCTCGCAATGGGGGCAGGATTTCAGACCGAGCTATCTGAAGATCGTTGCGTTTATCGAGGCGCTGCGCATTCGCCCCGTTGTAAGCGCCTTTACCGCCACCGCCACCGAGGAAGTGAAAAACGATATCTCCTGTGTGCTGAAGCTGCAGAACCCGAAAACCGTTGTTACCGGATTTGACCGCGAGAATCTTTGGTTTGACGTACAGGCGATGAAGCAGAAAGACAATTATGTCCTTGACTTCGTAAAGAAACATCCGGACGACAGCGGCATCATCTACTGCGCCACCCGAAAAAATGTGGATGCGCTCCATGCGCTGCTGCAAGGCGCGGGCGTTCCCGCGGCGCGGTACCACGCGGGGATGACGCCGGAAGACCGAAAGAAGAATCAGGACGATTTTATTTATGACAGAACTCCCGTGATCGTTGCCACAAACGCCTTCGGTATGGGGATCGATAAATCCAACGTAAGGTACGTGCTGCATTACAATATGCCCCAGAGTATGGAAAACTATTATCAGGAGGCCGGCCGCGCGGGCAGAGACGGCGCGCCGTCCAGGTGCATCCTGCTGTTTTCGGCGCAGGATATCATGATCAACCGGTTCTTGCTGGAGCATAAAAATTTTACCGACGTTGCCGAAGAGGATATCGAGCTGATCAAAGCCCGGGACGCAAAGCGGCTTCAGGTGATGGAGGGGTATTGCAGAACCTCCGGCTGCCTGCGCAATTATATTCTCTCTTATTTCGGCGAGAAACGTGACGCCCCCTGCGGCAGCTGCGGCAACTGCCAACGGGAGTTCACTCAGATCGATATGACCGAGGACGCGAAACAGGTGATCAACTGCGTATATGAAACAAAGGGCAGATACGGTTTGAATATCCTGCTCGGCACGCTGCTCGGCGCCAACAGAGCCCGGTTGAAAGAACTGGGCACAACGGAATACAGAACCTACGGCGTGCTGAAAAACCGATCTGAAGCCGAACTGCGGACCCTGATCGGCCAGCTGCTGCTGGACGGTTATCTGGTGCAGACGGCCGACCGGTACAGTGTGATCCGCATGGGGAATATCGAACCCCTGCGGCAGCCGGATACGCGGGTTACGATACTTACTTATAAAGAAAAAGAAGCGGAGCGGCAGGGGACAAAGCAGAGCAGAAGAAGCACCGACGTCCTCACAAAAGCGGGATACGAGCTGTTCGACCTTCTCCGCAAGCTCCGGCTTGCCGTTGCAAAGGAAGAGGCCGTGCCGCCCTATATCATTTTCAGCGATAAAACGCTGATCGATATGAGCGCCAAAGCGCCGCAGAACAGAGATGCTATGCTGCGGGTGTCCGGCGTGGGTGAAATCAAATTCGATAAGTACGGTGAAAGGTTTATCGACGCCATCGTCGGTTTCCTGAAAGATCGCCCGAACGCCGTTACAAGCATTGCCGACCCCGAAGCGGGCGGCGCTGAAATGGAAAGATCGGCAAAAAAAGCAAAAAAAGTACCTTTTTATCTGAATCCCGAAGACGTTGAACGGTTCAGATATCATGATCTGTATTCCGTGATGGAGATCAAGGATGAGCTGAACCGGATCTCTTCTGCCGATAACGTAAAACTCCTGTTCGGGACGGATATCTTCAGGTTCCTTTCCTCTGTGGGATATGTGGAAGAAAAAAGGATCAACGGGCGGCAGGTTCAGCTCTGTACGGAAAAAGGGATCTCCAAAGGCATTGTATCGGCGGACAGGATAAGCAAAACCGGCACGGTGTATCAGATCCTGATGTATCCGCCGACCGTTCAGAAAGAGATCGTTGCGCATTACGCTTCGCTCAACGGCGCGGATGCCCAACCACAGATCGTTCGAAAGGATGTTGACAAATGAATAAAGACCGTTTATTTCACCTCGCTTATGAATTCCGTGAAACAAAATTGCGTCCCGTGGCGTGCGACCGACGAAAAAGATCTGCGTGCGATCGAATCCGCGTTGATCGTGGTCAATCATATCGCCTCTTTGATCGGGCAAACCGGTAAAAAAGACCTCGGGTTGCGTCCTGTGGTTCTGAATAGGGACGAAACGTCTTTGGGAACGGAGCAGTTAGATCTCTTCACCGCGTCCGCCGCGGACGAGGAAGTGACCGTTCCCCTGTATTCGGTGGTAAACGGCAAGCTTGTGATCGAGCGCATTCCGCTGCAGCCGTTTGAGGAACCTTCTTTTGCGCCGCCTTCGCGTGTGGATGAGATCGCCGCAAAGCTGAAGGGCAAAAAGCAAAAAGGCGTGTATGAATGTGAGGTGATCCGTCTGCCGGAGCCGATCGAAGGGGATCCGCCGTATTTTCCCGCTTTGCTGCTCGCCGTTGATGAAAACGGCCTTGTGAAGTTTACCTCCCCTTGCGAAGATCCGATCTATGATCCCGATATGATGCTGAAAGATTTTGTTTCATGCTTTCGCGAGACGTATCCGAAGGCGATCAAGGTCCGCACGAAGGAAACAAAAGTTCTGCTTGAGAAATTCTGCCGGAAAGCGAATATCTTTCTGGTCCTTTCCGCGGATCTGGAGCTGCTCAATGAAGCGCTGGAAGACATGACGGAAAGCTTATCCGACGATGATGAAGATGACGATTTTGACGAATTGAACGAGGTGATCGCCATGCTGGATGAATTGTCCGTCTCCGAGATCCGCATGTTGCCCGGAGATCTTCTGGAGCAGATCGTGGAGATCTCAGACTGTCTTCCGCCGGAGATCGTAAAAAAAGTGCGCAAAGCTATGAAAAGATAATTCTGATTTTGAAAAAATTACCGGTCATATCCCGGGTAATCGGACGCACAATACTATTGCAAACGCAAAGAAATCCGATTTGCAAAAGGAGTGAAAACGATTATGGCGAGCAACAAGAGTCTTGTGCCCGATGCAAAGGACGCGCTGAACAGATTCAAGATGGAAGCTGCGAGCGAGGTTGGCGTGAACCTGAAGCAGGGTTACAACGGTGATCTTACCTCCAAGCAGGCCGGTTCCGTAGGCGGTCAGATGGTGAAAAAGATGATCAAGGCCTATGAAGACGGCATGAAATAAGGTTTTTCACAATAGAACGGGGGCTTTTCCGCTGATTGCGGAAAGGCTCCTTGTTTTTCTTTGTGCGTAATAGCTAATATTTTTCAAATGTTTTTAGGTAGTTTATCGCTCGACACGTGTCTGAAAATATGATAAAATAAACTGTAATATATGAGAGGGGGAGCGGCGCCGTTCCGGCGCTGAAACAACACCATGAAAGCACAAGACAGTGTGAAAAATTTCTATCCCACCATGCGTATGTATACCAATTTTGCGGTGCGTACCATACGTAAGGTGTGCGCCGAGATCGGCCCGAGGGAAGCGGGTACGCAGGCGGAGCTGGATGGGCAGAATTATATGGCAAAGGCGGTAGGAGATGCTGCCGATGAGGTGAAACAGGAAGAATTCCGTCTTTCCCCCAGAGCGTTTCTGGGCTGGCCGAGAATTTCGGGCATTTGTCTGCTGGTCGCGCTTGCCTGCGGCATCGCCAACGTTGTTGTAAATAAAGTTACCGGGCAGCAAATGAACTGGGCGCCGTGGGTATTCGTGGCGATCAGCGTGTTTATGCTGGCGATGATCATGACCGAGTTTTTGTTCTATTCTCAGTTTCTTGATCCGTTTTTCCCGAAGGCCACGTCGCACAATACATACTGCGTCCGCAAGGCGAGCGGCGAAACCAAACGCCGTATCATTATCGGCGCGCATTCCGATTCATCCATCGAGTGGCGTCCCACCCATATGGGCGGCAATAAGTTTTTGTATACTGCCATCGTTTACCCCGTGATCGGCTGGATCTATACCTTTGTGATGGGCGTAGTGATGCTGGCGACGCATCAGCTGATCGACGTTATGATCTGGATCGACTGCGTATTTCTTCCCGGTTATATATTCCTTCTGTTCTTTATGAACTATAAGGTGTGTGTTGAAGGCGCAAACGATAACCTGACCGGCTGCATGACCGCCGGCGCGATCCTGAAATTTATGGGCGATAACGATATCCGGTTTGAGAATACCGAAGTCGTCGCCATGTTTTCCGGCGCGGAGGAGGCGGGCCTCAGAGGCGCGAAAGCCGCCGCCAAGCTGCATCCCGAATTCAAAGATCCCAACGTTGAAACCGTTTTTGTTGCGTTTGATACCATTAAAGATTACGACGATATGGCCATCTATCTGCGCGATATGACCGGCGTTGTGGGGCACGATAAGCGCGCCGTGGAGCTGGTGCACACGGCGGGCGAACAGGCGGGCCTTGATATTGAAAGGGTTACCATGTTTGCCGGCGCTTCCGACGCTGCCGCCATGAGCCAGGCAGGCGTGCCTGCGGTGCTGTTTGCAGCCATGAACCCCGGCCCGCCCAGATACTACCATACGCGTGACGACAAAGCCGATATTATGGAACCCAAAACCATTGAAAAGTGCCTTGAAATGGCGCTGAATATGGTGTTCCTGTTTGACGAACAGGGTTTGAAAGCAGAGTATACCAAGCAAATCTGATCGGAACGGAGTGCTGATTATGAAAAAGCGATTCCCGAAACTGTTGGCGCTGGCGCTTTGCGCCGTGCTGCTGCTGGGGTGCAGCTCCTGTGGCATGTTCAAGAGCATCCGCGAGAGCGCCCGGCTTGCCCGTGAGAGGGAGATCATGGAGACCCCTGCCGATGCGGATCTTGCGTCGGTTTATAACGAAGCGCTGCAGGGAAGCCGCCAAAAGGCCGAAAAGCTTACGGAAAAGATCTCATACAGCGTCGGCCGGCCGTCGGTTGAATCCGAAAACGGCAACGTCGATATTCTTTCCGCCGCTGCGGATACGCTGAAAAAGATGATCATGGAATCCGCTCCCGGCGGCAGTGAACGCGAGCTTGCCCCCGGCGAGATCGGCGACACGCTTCTGAAGGAGCTCTCCGGCGCAGATATCTCTTCCATGACCGCCGGCCGGAATGAGGCGATGGAGAATCAGACCGACGAAAACGGCAAAGAGATTACGGATGAAGAGGGGAACGTGGTTACCGCTCCCGTTACACTGGATAACATCCTGCGTACCGAATTCCGTTTTTATACCGAAGATAAGAAAACCGAAACGGATGAAAACGGTAATGAAAAAGAAACGGTCACCCTGCATCCTGCCGACGCCGCCGTGATTGAAACGTATTTCGGCGCGCCTGCGGATAAGGCCGCCGTGCTTGCGGGATTTGACAGTGTTAAAGGCTATTTACAGGTCAACGATTATACTGTAGAGTATAAGGATTGCCGCATCAACGCCACCGGCGACATGGAAAACGACGAACTGGAAAGCGTCTCCTTTGTAAAGAATATGACCGTTACCGCAAACGTGACCGGCACAGGCGCGTTTGCGCATCTGGGCAGCTTCACCGTTACGCTGGACGTTTCCAAAACCACGGAATACAGCTTTACATTCCACGCGGCTGCAGAATAAAACCGGCGGCGATCCTGATATCAACCTGCAGGGGGTATAATCAGATGAAAAAAAAGATTCCGATGCTTTTGCTGCTCGGCGCAACGCTGCTGCTTTTGCTGTGCGGCTGTAAAACGCCCGCCGAAAAAACAAAAGCCCCTTCGCCGGAACTGCCGGAAAACACAGAGGGGCTGACCACGGGCGATTTCAACGATGCGGTAAGTGAGATGGACGCGTTGGAAAACATCGACGCCGATACATACGTCCGCAACGCTCTGAATGCCGATGCGTTTTCTGCCGTTCTGCAGGACGGAAAAGACAGCGCAGTACGGCTGCGTACGGACGACGAGGCAAACATAGAGATCCCGGCAGGGGACCATACCGGCAAAACGCTGGTTTTTGAAGCTGCAAACGCAAGCGTTACTTCAGACGCCGCGCTCGGTACGGTGATCGTGAATGAGATCGGCGAAGGCGGCGTTACGCTGAACGGCGGTGTGAAAACACTGGCGGTGTACGGTGAGAACGTAACGGTAACGCTCGGCGGCGGCGCGGATACGGTGTATGTTCGCGGAAAAAACTGCACGGTGCGGCTCACCGGAGGCGAATTCGGTGAGATCATCAGTATGAACCAAACGGCAGTGATCGAAAACAGTACCGAATCCGACGTAACCGTGTATATGGCAAACGGCGCGCCGCAAACCCTTGCGGCCGGGGATACGCTTAAATACTGATAAGAAAGAAAATGCGCTTCGGGCCTGCCTGTTCCGAAGCGCTCTGTTTTTTTTCAGAGGCCGAAGCTCACGCTCAGCGCCTGATTTACCCGGTTCATGTCGTTTGCCGGCAGCTGCCCCATATGCTCTCTGAGGCGGGTTTTGTCCAGTGTGCGTACCTGTTCGAGCAGTACGATGGAATCCTTTTGCAGACCGCAGCCGGCCGCGTCTACCCGAATGTGCGTGGGCAGGTCGGTTTTGTATTTGCGGCTGGTGATGGCCGCCGCAATCACGGTGGGGGAATAACGGTTGCCCATATCGTTCTGCACGATAAGTACCGGGCGCATACCGCCCTGCTCGCTGCCCACCACGGGGCTGAGATCTGCGTAATAGATATCTCCGCGTTTTACTGTCATATAGATCCACTCCGATGTGTTTTTTCAATGATAGTATGCGCGGATTTTTCACGGATAAACAAATATGTAAAAAGAACGGTTTACGGAAACTGCCGCAAACCGTTCTTTTTTTGTGTTACAGCAGCGCAACCAGCGCAACGGTGATCACGCTTGCGGCCATCAGTACCGCCAGTACGATCGCAATGATCTTTACAACGTTTCTGCTCATGCGTTATCCCTCTATGCCGAGTACGGCGGTGATGTCTTTCGCGTATTTTTCGGTGCGGGCGGCAGCCTCTTCGGCGGATTTTCCCTGAACCATGGTGTAGATCTTTATTTTGGGCTCTGTGCCGGCAGGCCGCACCACGATCTTATCGCGGTTTTCAGCGTCCATAACGATCACGTTAGAGATCGGCAGCGTAACCGGTGTTTCAGCGCCGGTTTTCAGATCGACGGTTTTGCGGGTCTTATAGTCGGTGATGCGCGCAATGGCGTTTCCCCCGAGGGCCGTTGGGTAATTCGCCCGCAGCGCATCCATCATGCCGGTCATTTTTACCATGCCGTCGGCGCCTTCAAAATAGAAATTGTAAAGGCTGTTTTTCCAATAGCCGTAGGTCTTGAATAACTCTTCAAGCACGTCCAGCAGGCTCTTGCCCTGTTTTTTATAGAATGCCGCCATCTCGCAGATCAGCATAGAGGCGTTTACGGCGTCTTTATCCCTTGTGTGCATGCCGGAGAGATAACCGTAGCTCTCTTCATAACCGAGTATAAAGCGGTCCGCTTCACCTGCGGCCTCCAGCTCGGTCATTTTTTCGCCGATATATTTGAATCCGGTAAGCGTGTTCACAACCTCTGCTCCGTAGCTCTCTGCGATGGCTGCGGACATATCGGTGCTGACGATGGATTTGATCAGAACCGGTTTCTCGGGAAGCGTTCCGTTCGCCTGTTTGCGGCTGAGAATATAGTGCGTCAGCAGACAGCCCATCTCGTTACCTGTTACCAATTGATAACCGTCGCCCTTACGCACTGCGATACCTACACGGTCGCAATCCGGATCGGTGGCAAGCAGAAGATCGGCTTTTTTGGTTTCTGCTACCTTAAAGGCCTCGTTAAATGCTTCTTTGATCTCGGGATTCGGAAAGGGGCAGGTGGGGAAGTTGCCGTCCGGTTTCTCTTGCGTCGGTACTATGGTTACATCTTTCAGCCCGATCTCTTTCAGGATGCGGCGTACCGGTTTGTTGCCCGTGCCGTTCAGCGGGGTGTAGATCACAGAAAGATCGCTGTCTTTCAATGCGTCGGGTTCAACTGCGCATTTGCGTACCAGTGCAAAATAAGGATCCAGAAAATCATCGGGAAGCACTTTGATGATACCCAGCGATACCGCCTCGTTGAAATCCAAACGGTGCACGTCTTCAAATATATCGCATTTGTTGATATAGCCCAGCGTTTTTGCCGCGGCTTCGTCCGTCATCTGATACCCGCGTGCGTCGTAGCACTTGTATCCGTTGTATTTTGAAGGGTTGTGGCTTGCCGTGATCACAATGCCGGAGGCGCAGCCCAACGTTCTTACCGCATAAGCCACAACGGGCGTTGGGATCAGTTCAGGGAAGAAATACACTTTGATTCCGTTTGCTGCAAGCACTTCCGCCGCTATGCGGGCAAACACGTCGGAATTGATACGGCTGTCGTAACCGATGACTACGCTCGGGGCGGAAAAATCTTCGTTCAGGTAATTCGCAAGGCCCTGGGTCGCTTTGCCCACCGTATACACGTTCATACGGTTGGTTCCGGCGCCCAGCACGCCGCGCAGACCGCCGGTGCCGAATGCAAGATCCTGCCAGAAGCGGTCCAGTATTTCGTCTTCTTTGCCTTCGATCGCTGCAAGTTCGGCCGCCACGCCGGGCTCTTTTGCTTTGCTGCGCCAGAGTGCATATAATGCGTTGATATCATTCATGATAAAGATCTCCTTTTTAATTGGTGAACGGGATCATTTCTTTCCGAATAAACCGCCCAGCAGGTCGCCTGCGGCGTCCAGATTGACTTTCGCCTTAACCCCTTCCACGATCGCGTTCAGCTGATCTTTCGGAAGGTCTATATTGCCGAGGATCCCCTTTACAGTACCAATGGGGTCCGCTTTGAATTTGCCGAGCAGATCTTTGTCGCCGGTGATCTTCTGTACCAGTTCTGTGATTTTTTCTTTGATGTCCATGTAACAGCGCTCCTTATAAACAAATATTTATTTAATATTATTATATACATTTTAATACAAGAAGTCAATTCCAATTGCTGCGAAATTCATTCCTCTTCCTCTGTCTTTCTGCTTTGTGATCTGTTGATTGATTGAAAACAAAAATTAATTCAAGATTTTTTGTTTTATGTATTGATTTTTTTTTCGATGTCTATTATAATAATTGTACAAATGGAGAGAAATGCCTTAAATTTCCACGTAGATGTAACAAAAATCCTTAAAATGGAGAGCTTTTGCAGGGAGGTGATGCGATAATGGCTTATTTCGGAGAATACACCTACACACTGGACGCGGCAAACCGAATCATCGTTCCGTCCAGATTCCGTGAACAACTTGGCGCGGAAGTCGTAATTTACAAAGCCATTGAGGGGTGCCTTTTTATCTACGATACCCCCGGGTTTGAAACCGTTATCGCTCCGCTGAAGGCGCAGTCCCGCACGGAGCTCGGCCGTGAAAAAATGCGTCGGTTCTTTTCGGACGTATCTCTTGTGTCGCTGGACCGGAACGGCAGGCTTGTTGTTCCTGCGGAATGCATCGAGCATGCGGCGCTGAAAAACGACGTTATCATCCTCGGCGTTTACAATCACCTTGAAGTTTGGGATAAAACCGCCTACGAAGCGCAGATCGGCGATAAAACCGCCGTCGCGGCGGATGATTATCCCGATGTGGAATTCTGAAACGCAGTCTGAGAAAGGCCGGAAAAATGGAATTTTCCCATATCCCCGTATTATTTCACGAAACCGTTGAATCTCTCCGGATCAAGCCGGGCGGCGTTTATGTGGATTGCACCGCCGGCGGCGGCGGACATGCCTCTGCCGTTTTGCAGCGGCTTTCTCCCAAAGGGCGGCTGATCGCCATCGATCGCGACCCGGACGCAATCGAGAATCTGAAAGAAAAGTTCAGAGATATACCGAACGTAACCCTTGTGCACGGCAATTATGCCGATATCGAATCCATCCTGTGTGATGTCGGCGTTCAAGCCGCCGACGGCGTCCTTGCGGATCTGGGCGTATCCAGTTATCAGTTCGATACCCCCGAACGCGGCTTTTCCTTCCATACGGAAGCCCCGCTCGATATGCGCATGAGCAAGGAAGGGCCAAGCGCCGCTGACGTTGTAAACACCTACAGCGAGGCGGATCTCCGCCGGATCCTGTTTTCTTACGGAGAAGAAAAGTTTTCCGTGTCCATTGCCAGGCGCATCGTGGAAGAGCGCCGCAAAAAGCCCATTGAAA
>CAMOVW010000106.1 GCA_946627725.1 uncultured Clostridia bacterium | reverse complement strand
AAAAAGAAGCTGCTTGAAAAGCAGAAAGAGGGCAAAAAGCGTATGCGCCAGTTCGGTACGGTAGAGGTGCCGCAGGAGGCCTTCATGGCCGTGCTCAAGCTGGACGACCAGCAGTGATTTCGCCGTTCGCATATATCTGAGCAATTCATTTTCATCTTTCATTTTTTCATATTTTATTTTAATGTTCAACAATCAACGTTTAACACACGGCATTCCGTTTGGCGTCTACCTTCACGTGCCCTTCTGCGCGGCGAAGTGCCCTTATTGCGATTTTTATTCCGGGCGGGATATCAGCCTGATCCCCGCTTACGTGAACGCCGTGAAGGAGGAGCTTCGTACCCTTGCCCGCGCCCGTGATTTTGCGGATCGCGGTCTGTTTTCGCGGCCGGTGGCTTCCGTGTATTTCGGCGGGGGAACGCCGTCGCTGCTGCCCGGGAGCGAGATCGCCGGGATATTGCAAACGGTAAAAGAAACCTATCTTCTGCAGCCCGACGCGGAGATCACGGCGGAAGTGAACCCCACCCTGAAAGAACGGGACGCTTTCTTTGCCGCTGTGGCGGACGCCGGGGTGAACCGGATATCTGTCGGTATGCAGAGCGCCCTTGCCGAAGAGCGCAGGGCGCTTGGGCGGCGGGGAACGCCGGAGGACGTTTTGCAGACCGTTAAGGCCGCAAAAGCCGCCGGTATCGATAACGTATCCCTTGATATCATGCTGGGTATCCCGGGGCAGACGGAAGAAAGCCTGCGGCAAAGCCTCGATTTTGCCCTGTCGCTTTTTCCTTCGCACCTGAGCATATATATATTAAAGTTGGAAGAGGGCACGCCGCTGTACGCGCGGCGGCACAAACTGGATCTGCCGGACGAAGACGCGGCGGCGGACCTGTATCTGTTTACCTGCCGATATCTCAAAGAAAAGGGGATGCGGCACTATGAGATCTCCAATTTTTGTTTCAACGATCGGGTAGGGCGGCATAATCTGTCTTACTGGCGCTGCGGGGAATACCTGGGCGTCGGCCCCGCCGCCCATTCTTTTATCGACGGTAAACGCTTTTATTATCCGCGGGATCTGCGGGCGTTTATCGCGGGGGAGCCCCCTGTGTACGACGGCCCCGGCGGCGACGCGGAGGAAACGCTGATGCTGGCGCTGCGCACGGACGAAGGGCTGGACCTTGCCGTTTTTGCGGATACCTTCGGCGTAAGCTTACCCCCGGCGTTTTACGGGGAGATGGGCGTGATGCAAAAAAACGGACTTCTTGTTAACGATAACGGAAATATCCGGTTGACGGACCGGGGCTTTCTGGTTTCCAATTCTATCATTGCAGCGCTGCTTGCCGCGCTTTGAAAGGATCTGTATTTATGCTGCTTTCAAAAATCTTCGAGGGCGTATCTTATGCCGCAGATTCGTTTGCGGACCGCGAGATCGCCGATATCGTTTACAATTCCAAGCTTGCGGGCGAGGATAAGCTGTTTGTGGCGCTGGTGGGCGCGTTTTCGGACGGGCACGACTATGTGAGCCAGGCCTATCTTGCCGGGTGCCGCGTGTTTCTTACCGAGCACGCCGTGGCGCTGCCCGGGGATGCGCTGGTGCTTACGGTGGAGAATACCCGCGCCGCGCTGCCTGCCGTAAGCGCGAATTTCTTCGGGCATCCCGAGCGGGAACTGACCGTGATCGGCGTTACCGGCACCAAGGGCAAAACCAGCATCGCCGGTATGCTGGGCGCATGCCTGAACAGCGCGGGGGTACCCTGCGGCACCATCGGCACCGTTGGCGCGGTGTACGGCGGAAAGGTATATCCCACAGCCAACACCACGCCGGAATCTTACGAGTGTATGCGGCTGTTCCGCGAGATGCGGAAGGCCGGCTGCAGGGCCGTGGTGATGGAGGTCTCTTCTCTGGGGCTGAAATCTCACCGGGTGGATGGCATCCGCTTTGCCGCGGCGGTGTTCACCAACCTTTCGCCGGACCATATCGGCGGTGCGGAGCACAAGGATTTTGCCGAATACGCCTATTGGAAAAAGCAGCTCTTCCACCGCTGCGACGCGGCGATACTCAACGCGGACGACGCGTTTTCGGAAGAACTGAAAAAAGAGACCGCCGCGCCGGTGACCACCTTCGGCCTGTATGAACCGGCGGATTTCACCGCGGAGAATATCGAAAGCCTGCGCGAGCCCGGCTTTTTCGGCACCTCCTTTACCTGTGTGCACGGGGGTGAGAAAACCGAAATGCGCACGGCGGTGCCCGGGCTGTTCAGCGTATCCAACGCCCTTGCCTGTGTGGCCGTGTGCGATCTGCTGGGCGTGCCCATGCCCGCCATCGCCTCCGCCATGGGGGAGGCCCGCGTGCCCGGGCGCAGCGACTGCCTGCGGGTGAACGCGGATTTTGACGTGGTGATCGATTATGCCCACAACGGGCAGAGTTTTCAGAGCGTGCTGGATACCTTCTGCGCTTACGAGCACAACCGCATCATCACCGTGTTCGGCTCCGTGGGGGACCGCGCCTTCCTTCGCCGGGAGGAACTGGGCCTGATCAGCGGCAAACGGGCGGATCTGAGCGTGATCACAACGGACGATCCCGGTTATGAGGATCCGGAAAAGATCTGCCGCGAGATCGCCGGATTTGTGGAGCAGGCGGGCGGCAGCTATAAAATTGTGCCGGACCGTGAAGAAGCGGTGTTTTACGCCCTCGGCGAAGCAAAAAAGGGCGATATTGTTCTGCTGCTGGGCAAAGGCCATGAAACCGCACAGAAGGTGCGGGGCGAAAAGGTACCGTATTCGGATTACGATGCGGTGAAAAAATACTTCGGTCAATAATTGAGGTTTGATATGATGTATACTTTTATGAAGGAAACGGATCTTGCCGCGTTTGAACGTTTTGTGCTTGCCAACGGCGGCTGGTATCTGCAGAGCCCCAAATGGGCGGACGTGAAAAAAGACTGGAACCATTATTTCTACGCCGGGTTTGACGGCGAAAAACGCGTGCTTACGGCGCTGGTGCTGGAACGCGCCCTGCCCGGCGTGGGTAAGATCTGGTACAGCCCCGCGGGCGCGGTGTGCGACCACGCAAACGGAGAATTGCTGAAGGAATACGCCGCCTTTATGCTGGCGGAAATGAAAAAGGCCGGGGCCACCGCCCTGTTTTACGATCCCTGTATCCCGCTGCGGGTAAACGGCAAGAAGCAGCCTGCCGGCGTTCAGGCGCATAACTACCTTACCGCCGCCGGGTTCCGCCTGAACGCGGACGCCTCCCGCTGCCTGTATAAAGCGCCGGTGCAGCTTTTGCTGCCGCTGAAGGACGCCGACGGAAACGAAGTGAACCCCGATAAGCTGCTGAAGAGCTTTGAAAAGGGCGTGCGCTATTCCGTGCGCGTGGGCGAAAGCAGGGGCCTGATCGAACGGGTGTTCACCGCGGACGACATCGCGAAGGATCCCCATATTTTACAGGAATACGCCGCCGTGATGCGCGATACCTCGGATCGCAACGATTTTACCGAGCGCGGCAGCGATTACGTGAACCACCTGCTCACCGTGTTCGGCGGCGAAGAGATGGATATTATGCTGATCTACTATGATAAGAAAAAGGATATCGCTATGGAAGCGGACCGGCAGAAGCGCAAGGCCGCGCTGGAGGCGCAGCTGCCCACCGCGCCGGAAAAGAAGATCCGCGGTATCAAAGAAGAGATCGAATCCATTGAAAAGCAAACCGGCCACTTTGAGGAACGCCTGCGCGAAACGGAGAACGAGGGCGATATGGTGGCCGTGGCAGGCGGCCTTACGGTACATTATAACGGGATCAGCTCCTGCCTGTTCGGCGGCGCGAGAGACCTGCTGCGCAACAACCTGCGGGCAAGCCATTATTTTAATTTCCGCCGTATCTGCCGCAGCATCGCCTTGAATAACGACGTGCACGATCTGGGTTACGTTCTGCTGAAACCCACCGCCGCGGACGAAGACGGCACCCTTGGCGAATGCGTGCCCCGCGAGGATTTCGAGGGCATCAACGCCTTTAAGAAGAGCTTCGGCGCAAACTATACCGAATTCATCGGCGAATACGTGCTGGTGGCGGATAAAGTGAAATTCTTCGCCTACGATAAACTGTTCGACGCAGGCAAAAAAGCTCTGCACGTGATGAATAAGATCGTGAAGAAGAGAAGAGGATAAATTGCAATTTTCCTACCTTCTCGCTTTTCATTATCACGCATTTGAACGGAGGCGCAGCCTATGCCAACCATCAACGGACACACCTTTTCGGAAGAGCGGGTTTCGCCTGCGCATGAAAACTGGGATCGGTTGATCGCCCGGCGCGATACGCTGTACGAAAAGCCCAACGATTGCCGCGATCCCTTTGAGCGGGATTACACCCGCATACTGCATTCGCTGGCGTACCGGCGCTTAAAGCACAAAACGCAGGTGTTTTTCAATATTGAAAACGACCATATCTGCACCCGCATGGAGCACGTTTCCCATGTGGAGAGCGTAAGCACCACCATCGCAAAGGATCTGGGCCTGAACGTGGAGCTCACCCGCGCCATCGCCATGGCCCACGACCTGGGCCACGCGCCTTTCGGCCATCAGGGGGAGCGGGAGCTTTCCGCCCTCAGTGAAAAATATCTGGGGGAGAAGTTCTTTCACGAGCGCAACGGCCTGCGGTTTGTGGACGATATCGAGCTGCTGGAGGACGATTACCGGGTGTACCGCAATCTGGATCTCACCTACGCGGTGCGGGACGGCATCATCAGCCACTGCGGCGAGGTGGACGAAAACGGCCTTACCCCCCGAAAAGAGTATATCGATCTGGTGCGCGATTACACTGCGGTGGGGCAGTATCAGCCCTATACGTGGGAGGGGTGCGTGGTTAAACTCTCCGATAAGATCGCTTACGTGGGGCGGGATATCGAAGACGCCATCCGCCTGAAATTTTTGACCAAAGAGAATATCGACGTGCTCACGGATATGGCCCGGGCGTACGATAAGAACGCCATCAATACCACCGTGATCATCCATAACATGATCTACGACGTCTGCCGCAATTCCTCCCCCGAAAAAGGGGTTCGGCTCAGCGAGGAATTTTCGCAGCAGCTTAACGATATCAAGCGGTTCAATTACGAATATATTTACCGCAATAAACGCCTTACCCCCTTTACGGAATACGCCCGGGTGGTGATCACCCAGCTTTTTGAAACGCTGATGGACGCTTACCGGGGGGAGGAGACCCTCAGCGAGCTGCGCAAACGGGCGGGGATCTACCCGGAACTGATGAACGCCTTTGCGGATTGGCTCTCCAAATTCTGCGAACCGCAGCTCAATCTGTTTGATAACATCAACGAAAAAACGGTAAAGTGCAAAAACCGGAAGATTTACGGCTCCCTTGAAACCGAGCAGGTTTACGTCCGCGCCATTCTCGATTATATTTCCGGCATGAGCGACAACTACTGCATCAGGGTTTTCAACGAGCTGATCACCTATTAAGGAGGCAACATGGCTCTGATCCTTGCGTCCGGCTCCCCGCGCAGGCGGGAACTGCTGGGCCTTATCACAAACGATTTTACGGTATGCGTTTCCGGCGCGGAAGAAAACGTGCCCGCGGATCTTACCCCCGCCGAAACGGTGGAGGCGCTTTCCCGGCTCAAAGGGCGCGCCGTGCTGGCGGAACACCCGGCGGATACGGTGATCGCCTCCGATACCGTGGTGGCGGTGGACGGAAAAATATTGGGCAAGCCCGCTTCCCGGCAGGAGGCCTGCGATATGCTGCGGCTGCTCTCCGGCAAGACCCATGAGGTATTTACCGGCGTCTATATTGCGGGCGGCGGCATGGAAGAGGTGTTTCACGACCGCACCGAGGTCACGTTCTACCCCCTCTCTGAAGCGGAGATCGGCCGCTACGCCGATACGGGCGAACCCTTTGACAAGGCTGGGGCCTACGGCATTCAGGGCAAGGGCGCGCTGCTGGTGGAGGGCATAAAGGGCGATTACTACAACGTAATGGGCTTCCCCGTGGCAAAGGCCGCCCGCGCACTGGAACAATTCGGAATTCGGTAATCAATATCATTCAGATAAACGGAGGGAAAAAAATGAAAAAAGTGATCTCTGTATTCCTTGCGGCGCTGTTGTGTTTCAGCGTCGTATCCGCCGCGTTTGCGGCACAAACGGATGCGTATGCCATCACGAATCCGTATGCCGGTGTGAACTGGGATACGTACAAGGCCTATAAAACGGCGCTCCATTCCCACACCAACGCCTCCGACGGCGATCAGACCCTGCGGCAGTCCATTGAGCGGCACGTGCAGACGGGGTTCGATATCGTGGCCGTTACGGATCACGGCGTGGTGGACCGCAGCTGGGCGGAAGGCCCGGAACATAACCTGATCAAAACCGGGCTGGGGCTGGTGGGCCGCAGCGAGGGCGCGCTGGATTATCTCGGCGCCGCCGGCGCCTTTGCGGGCGGTATGAATTATACCTGTAAGGCCCTTGCCAACGGAGATCAGTATCTGTTTACCGATACCGGCCGCACCCTGCTGAAAATGCCCTACGGCATCGAGAACAACGCCGTTTCCGTAAACGCCCACGTCAACAGCTGGTTTGCGGATTATTTCGATAATTCCGTTACCACCTACGAGGACGCGGTCAAAGGCGTGGACGCCGCCGGCGGCGTGTGCGTGATCAACCATCCCGGCGAATACACCAAAGCCCGTTATGAGATCCGCACCGAAGACGCCTACAACGAGAACAACTTCTCTTATGCGTACTATATCAATAAATACGCAAATCTGATCGATCGGTACGACGCGCTGATCGGCATCGATATGAATTCAAAGGGCGATAACCGCACCCGGTTCGACCGCAAGCTGTGGGATATCCTGCTCACCCGGTTTTCCGCCAAGGGCAAAAACGTATTTGCCATCTGCTCCAGCGACGCCCACCAGCTGCGCGTGATCGATACCGGCTTTACAATGCTGCTTTCGCCCGCCCTTACCTCCGCCGCGGCCCGTACCGCGCTGGAAAACGGGCAGTTCTTCGGCGCAAGCCACTGCATCGGCAATTATGACGAGCTTGTTTCGATCGCCGCCGCGCTGAGGGCCTTTTACGGAGAGAATAACGCGACATATCTCGCCGTGCAGGCCGTAGTGGATCAGATGACCGAAAAGATCGACGGCATCGAAAACGGCAGATACGATGCGGATTCCGGCATAGGGATCGAATACACCGTTCTGGATGACGACGGCTTTACCACGGCGGATACCTTCCCCGCGATAACCTCCATCCAGGTGGACGACAGCCGCAATACGATCGCCGTTACGGCGCAGGACGCGCTTCTGGTGCGGTTTATCTCCAACGGCAATGTTTTTGCGGTGAAAACGCCGGAAAACGCCGTTGTGGATCTGGATGATTACGCAAACCAGCTGGGCGATTACGTGCGTATGGAGGTGTTCGGCGAGGGCGGTATTCTGTATACCCAGGCTATGCTTCTGAACGCCGAAGAGAAGGACGGCGCAGTGAGCGTTACAAAGGGCGCGTATCTGAATCTCGGCTTTTTGGACTTCCTGTTTGCGGTTTTGCACAATTGGAAGGAGATCATCGTGCGTTATTTCACCAATCTATTGTGATTTTTATGCATATTCTTTAGTTTTTTTGAGTACGGAATTCACAAAACTATTGACAAAAACGAATTTTTACCGTATGATATACTTGTTATACAATAAATGGGGTGCATATGAGTTTCCGTTCCGTTGCTTCGGCAGATGCGAATCTTTCCGATGAGGCTCTTGTTGCCGTGGTGCAGCAGGGCGACAAAAAAGCGCTGACCGCTTTGATTGAGCGGTACCGCAGCGTTGCCGAAAAAGCCGCCGCGTCCTGCACGGGCGTTTCATTGGAAAAAGACGATTTTATTCAGGAAGCGCTTCTGGCGCTCCTGTCCGCGGCGTACACCTACTCCCCGCAGGGGAAGGCCGGTTTCAGAACCTATGCGAATGTGTGTATGCAGAACCGGCTCCGTTCGGTGCTCCGTGCGGAAGCTGCGGAAAAAAATATGCCTCTCAATACCTATATCCCGCTGGACGAGCTTACGCTTCCCGGCGGCGATGATCCGGAGGATCGGCTGATCTCTGAAGAAGAGCGGCAGGCGCTGTTTGCGTGTTTCGAGCGGGATCTTTCTCCCCTTGAAAAGCAGGTGCTGGTTTACCGCATCGAAGGGCTCAGCTATTCCGAAATATCAATCAGGCTTCACATTACCGAAAAATCTACCGACAATGCGCTGCAAAGGGTAAGGATAAAGCTTAGAAGATTGTTTAATTAAGTTATCGGCAGCAGTTTACTGCTTAGATAAATAGAAGCGAGTTCCCTAAAATAATAACAGCGAGGTAACACCACCATGTACGAAGACAAAACACTGATCTGCAAAGAATGCGGCAAAGAGTTCGTTTTTACCGCAGGTGAACAGGAGTTCTACGCCGAGCGCGGTTTTGAAAACGAGCCGCAGCGCTGCAAGAGCTGCCGCGACGCCCGCAAGCAGGCCGCAAAAGGAGAGAGAGAGTATTTCGTTACAGTATGCAGCGAGTGCGGAAAAGAAGCAAGAGTTCCGTTCAAACCGCGTGAAGACAGAGCTGTACTTTGCAGCGAATGCTTTGCGAAGTCAAAATTAGGCTGATTATTTTCGGATCCTGATAAGCTTGATTTCCCGGATTAGGATGGCTCTTTCGGGTCATTCTTTTTCGGTTATTGACTGCGTAAGAAAGGCACCCCGCAGAGGGGTGTTCTTTTTTTGGGATGTTTCAGATTTTTTGTGTATATGGATCCGTATGTCTGTATGCGGCAGAGGGTTGACTTTTTGTGACGGGGGCCATATAATTGATTTTGAAGATTTGTGAGGTAATGGCATATGAAACTGAAAAGCATTCTGCAAAACAGAAAATTGTATTGGTTTTGGGCGCTCGTGTTATCCGCGGTGCTGGGATATTCCATGTACAGCTTCCGGTATGAATATCTGGATTGGAGCAATCTGCCTCTGGTGGGCTTCTATGCCGTGCTGAGCGGCGGTTGCTTTGCCGGGGCGTTTCTTCTGCTTTGGAGCCTTGTGCGTGAACGGCGAAAACCGTTGGCGTTTCTCGGCGCGTTTGCGGTGTTCCAGATCGTTTTGTGGGGGCTGCTTACCGTTATCAATGTG
The DNA here is from genome assembly GCA_946627725.1 of uncultured Clostridia bacterium. Taxonomy (GTDB): domain Bacteria; phylum Bacillota; class Clostridia; order Oscillospirales; family Acutalibacteraceae; genus RUG806. Next base: position 1,505 of record CAMOVW010000106.1, on the reverse strand, counting down.
GATGGACACTATAACCGCCGCGCTGTGGATACCGCGTTCGCCGTGCTGTTTACGCTTTACGCGGTTATTCTGCTGCTTACGTTCCTGCGGTTGAGCGGCAGCGTTTACAGGCTGCTCAACCGTGTTCTTGCCGCGGTATTCTGCATTGCATTCCTTACGGCTGCGGCGTATCCCGTTATACCCTCTGCAGAGGATTTGTACAGGATGATGAATATGACTTCGCACGTTTCCTTTTCGCCGCTTGCGGCCTCGGCGCTGCAGGTGACGGAGGATGAAAAGAATACCGCCCGCACCTGGTTTGAGGAGCACGTTCTGTTTAACGGCAGCAGCACCCCGGCTTTTGATTTCCGTATAGACGGGGATCTTTTCAGCGAACACACGGCAGATTGGGATTTTACCGCGGCGAAGGTAAACGCGGCGCCCCGCAGCGGCGTAACCGAAAGGGCGGTTACCGCGGCCCATAAAAAATCCGGCGTTACGCTGCGGGTGATGGGCAAGTTTTACGAAGACTACGCCACCATGGAGTATACCGTGTACCTGAAGAATACGGGGGCGGGGAATTCCCCCGTGATCTCCGATTTCTACGCGCTTACGGCGGTAAAGGACCTGTCCGTTGAAGAGCCTGCTCTTTACTGCAGCGGCGGCAGCCACAACGCGGCGGATGATTTCACCCTGTACCGGGTGCGGAATCCCAAAAAAGCCCATGTGTTCACCGCCACCGACGGCCGACCCAGCGATGCGTATCTGCCCTATTTCAATGTGTGCGGCAAAGAGCTCGGCATCGTGCTCGGTATCGGCTGGACCGGGCAATGGAAGGCGACCCTCGCCTGCAAGGGGGATGAAACGCAGTTCGGCGTCTGCCAGCAGACGCTGGAGGGATACCTTGACCCCGGCGAAGAGATCCGCAGCCCGCTGGTGTCGCTGAGCATGTACGCCGGCGGCAACCCGGTAAAGGGTTTCAATCTGTTCCGCAATTGGGTGCTGGACCGGGTTTATCCCGAGAATACGCCCCATATGCTGAACAATATGGACGTGCTCTTTGTGAGCCATACCCGCACCGCGCAGGAGATCAAGAACGATATCGGCGTGTATTCGGACGAGCTTCTGTCGCATGTGGACAATTTCTGGATGGACGCCGGCTGGTACGACGGCTGCGTTGACGATTGGAGCGACGGCAACGGCAACTGGAAAACCAATGCGGAACGCTTCCCGAAGGGCATTAAAGAGATCTCCGATATCGCCGCCGCCAAAGGGCTGGGGCTGGTGCTCTGGTATGAGCCTGAGCGGCTTGTACACGGCAGCGCCCTGTATCAGGTGGGGCAGGAGAACCCCCGGTATATGATCGATCTTGATCCCTCCGATGCGAGCAGCACAAGAATTCTCTGGAATCTGGCGGAGGACGGCGCCTGCGCATATCTGACGAAATACATATCCGATTCCCTGAAGGAGAACGGCGTAAAGATCTACCGGCAGGATTTCAACATCGAGCCGCTGGAATTCTGGGA
>CAMOVW010000105.1 GCA_946627725.1 uncultured Clostridia bacterium | reverse complement strand
CAGAGGGCTATGCCCGCATGTGAAAAACCACCCGCTCGGCGGGTGGATGCTTATTATGCCTTGGGGTTCTTGGCACCCGTAAACGGGTCTATGTATTCCTTGAGTGACATCTGGTCCGACATGATATCTTCCTGCAACTGATTCCTGATATATTCCTCAATTGCCTTCTTGTTCTTCCCTACTGTATCCACATAGTATCCTCTGCACCAAAAATGCCGATTTCCATATTTGTATTTCAGATTGGCATGTCGATCAAATATCATTAGCGAGCTTTTCCCTTTCAAATACCCTACAAAGGACGCTACACTCATACTCGGCGGAATACATACCAGCATGTGTATATGGTCTTTACATGCTTCCGCTTCTATGATCTCCACTTTTTTCTGTTCACACAGCTTTCTCAATATCTGGCCGATATCTTTGTATATCTGTCCATATATTTCTTGTCTTCTGTATTTTGGCGTAAATACTATATGGTATTTGCAATTCCATTTCGAATGTGCTAAACTATTGATGTCATGTTCCATGACAAAACCTCCTGTGATTTTTATTTGCAGTTGGCGAACCTGCTTTTATTATATCACAGGAGGTTTTCTTTTATCTAAAGTTTTTTCACTCCACCAGCAGAGCTGGTGGTTTATTTCTTGCTAAAGCGCCAAAAAAACCGCACATCGTCACAAGTGACTAAGCGCGGCTTGAACCGAAGAAAAGGAAACGTACAATTTTTTGTTCGATATTTGTTCAATCTGTACAATTTGTGGCGGTGAGGGCCAACGCAATGCCCACCACCCGTGCCTGAATCGCAAGCTCCGTGCGGCTCGAAAGGTCCGTTTTCTGCAGCAGGGCGCGCACGTGCGCCTTCACCGTATATTCCGAAATGCCGAGGGTGCGGGCGATCTCGGGGTTGCTTTTGCCGGTGGTGAGCTCCCGCAGCACCTCCAGCTCGCGGTTGGTAAAATCCTCGCGGCGGGCATTGCCGAGCATGGCCTCCGGGGCGAACGCGGGGTAAACGGATTCCCCCGCCACGGTGCGGTCCATCACGTCTAAAATCGAAACGCCGTCCGCCTCTTTATACCAAAAGCTTTCTATGCCGATCTTTCTTGCGCGCTCCATCCAGGAGTACTCCGGCATGCTGGTCACGGCGACGATCTTCACGCCCGGATCGGCCTTTTTCAGCATTTCGGCCGCGTCCAATCCGTTGGAGCCGTCGTTCATCAGGATGTCCATCAACACCAGATCCACCTTTTTCTTCAGCAGATAGACGTCAGCCGCAAACGCGGAGGACACAGAGAATACCACCTCATAGCGGTCGGCGCCGCCTACCGTCAGCTCAAAAAAGTGCCGGGAAATGGCTTGGTCGTCTACGATCATTACGCGGATTTTTGACATGATGGAACCTCCTGTGGGAGTAGTGTTGTGTGTTGAGTGTTGCGTGTTGAGTGTTGCGTGTTGAGTGTTGAGTGTTGAGTGTTGTGAAATAGTCACATTACGCAAAACACAAAACTGATATTACTACGATTATGAGAGCTTTTTGTTGAGATGAAAGATCAGACCGGTGAGCATTCTGCTGACGTCATCACAAAGAGAAAGGGCTATCTCCGCGTCCGCTTGTGAAAAAAATTGACGACGTACACCAATCAGCAGTTGTGTTTCAACCTCATAAACCGAACCTTTTGCTACCGATAAAAACTGTTTAAACTCTTTTGCGGATACTCTGCCGTTTCCTTCCGCAATATTTGAAGGAACAGAAATAACCGCTCTGCGCAGCTGTGCGGCCAATGAAAACTGTTCCGTTTTCGGCATTTTTTCTATCAAATCATAGACCGCGTCGGTCAACTCCATTGACTTATTCCAAACGTTGAGCTGTTTGTAATTCTGCCATGCCATCACTTATCTCTCTTTTAAATCAATAATTTTTCATTTTCATTCTACCACGAATCCGCTCAACACACAACACACAAAACACAACACACAAAACACAACACACAAAACTAAAACCTCAGAACCAGCCGAAACGCCGGCTTGCTCTCCACGGTCATCCTCCCGCCGCGGTTTTCCACAAGGGCGCGGAGGTTTTTCAGTCCACCGGTTTCAATGACAGGCCCCTTCGGCGGATTGCCGTCGTTGGTCAGCTCCACCGTGACGGCGTTTTCCTCCTGCCGGACCGTTACCTCCAGCAGGCGGCCGCCCGCGTGCTTGACCGTGTTCGTGAGGCACTCGTGGATGGCCACCTCGATCACGTCTTTCCATTGAGGCGGGAGCTCTCCGTGGATGCGGATCTCCACGCCCACCGTTTTCGCAGCCTCATTCAGCGCGTAAAGCTTATCGTCCGTATGCTCCTCTACCGTGTTGCTCCGCAGCAGCGATACGGTATCGGCCAGCTCCCGGGTCACCGTTTCGCGGTCGTCCCCGCCGCCGGTCAGATACCCCTGGATCGCCAGCAGGCACTGGCCGAGATTGCTGTGCAGACGTATTTTCGCCGCAAGGATCTCTTTTTCCCGCACGATGCGGTCCATGCGGCGGTCGTATTCGCGGATCTGCCGGTTGACCTCCTCAAGACGCCTGGTCCGTTCCTCCAATTCCAGCAGGTCGCGGTAGCGCTGCGTTACGTCGTAGGCGATTATTTCCGTCAGTTCATTTTTTCCCACCGTGACGGTCCGCTCCACCAGCTGCCATACGCTGCCGTCCGGCAGACATAAAAACAGGTTGCCTTCCCGCTCGTCCACCGAGCAGCCCGGCAAAAGATCCCGTTTCTGCAGCCGTTCCCGCAGCTTTTCCGTATCCGCTACGCCTACGCCGAATGCCGTGTTGCAGATGCGCTGCATCTGATCGTTGACCAGCTTCGGGAAGCCGTCCGGCAGACTGTAACTGACGCCGTCCGGCAGCTGGTCCAGCCCCTCACAGACCGAACGCGCGGAGAGCTCTCTGCGGATACGCCGCTCCATGCGGATGAACAGCGCCGCGTTGACGGCCGTCATCACCGCCGCCGGCCCAATGACCGCCCACAAGGGCAGGGAGATAAAACGCTCCATGACGGGCAGAAGCGTTTCATGCCGGGTGAACAGGACAAAACACCTTCCCAAACCGCTGGCAGGCATGAAATTGACAGCCGCGGCCAGCATACTGAAAAGAAACGTCTTTCGGTAGGCACGGTGCCCGGAAGCCCGTATGGCGCTGTATACGGCCGCCAGAGTGCCCATATATAAAACGATCGCAAGCGCATGAAGCGCGCCGAGGGGCAGTTCGCACAGCGTCATCGGGCGGACTCCTTTCTGTGGGATGGGGTGTGTGTGTTGTGTGTTGAGTGTTGTGTGTTGTGTGTTGTGAAACAACTCAGCTTTGACACTTCGGGAAAGGGGGATTTGGCGGGGCGACACGAACCCCGTAGCGCGGATCAGTGATCCGATCTCGCCTGCCGGCTCGGTCGGTGCTTCTGCCTTTGGCAGAGGTCTCCACCGGAGATCCGCACCCCGGCGTAAGCCGGTTTGGAGGGAAAACAACTATTATTAAACATTCTCCGTTATTGAACGTTTTTATAATCGGAATCGCATTGCGAGCGGATCACTGATCCGCGCTACATTTTACGCCTGCGGCGCGCCAATAAAAAGACCCGACAAACTCCCAATTCGTCTTTCTACTGTCTTACTTCCCCTATCATCCGTGAAGACAACACTCACAACACTCAACACTCAACACACAACACTCAAAACTAATACGTCATTTGCAGGGTGACCGCATCGCCGGTGCCGGTAAGGGATACGTCGTCAAACAGCTGCCGCAGGTCGGCAAGCTCCGGCTCCGTCAGCGGTATGGGAGCGCCTTCCAGCGTCAGTTCCATGGCAACCCGGTTTCCCGGCTGCGCCTTTAACGCGACGCGCACGGACCGAAGCGCGGACAGCCCGCGTTCCGCCGCGGTTTCAAAGATCTCATACAGCAGGTCGGCGGTCTGCGCCGGAAGCAGAACTTCCTTGTCGACGGCAAGCTCGCAGGGGATCCCCGCCAGACGCAGCGCCCTGGCGGATTCCTCAAAGCACAAGCCCATCTCCGCGCCGGTAAACGTCTTATCGCTGCCCGCCAGCAGCAGGCTGCTGCGCCGTTTGACGTAGGCGATCAGGACGCCAGCCGTTTTCATCCGTTCCCGGAAGGCCTCTTCCTCCGGCGGCAGGTCCCGCAGCAGCTGATCCAGCGCATCCAGCTGCGGGCGGATGACCTCGGTGACGCGGTCGTACAGCCTTGTCTGTTCGGCTGTTTTCCGCCGCCCCTCCTCGATCTGCGCCGAAACGCGCAGCATGGCGTTTTCTTCCTCTAAATAGTCGGCGGTTTCGCTCAACTCCCCGCGCAGCCGCCGCAGCTCCGTTACGTCCTCCGTCCAGTAGAACCATCCGCCGGACACAGCGCGGGCTTTCAACAGCGTATCGCCATCCGATAGAAGCGTTTCACCGTTTTGCGCCGTCTTCAGCTCCTCCGGCTGCGGGCGGACGCCCCTGGGGGAGACCTGCCTTACGTTCCATTCGCCGTCCGCCAGACCGGCGTTCAGCGAGGAAACGGCAAAGATGGCAGGATAATCGCTGTTGGAGACGATGATCCGCGCGGCGACGAAGCTCTCCCACAGCGCAACGCAGCTGATACAGATGAAATCGTTCATCTCAAAAACATCCTGAAGCAACAGCAGATTGCTGCCGTGAGAATCATACAGGACAGGGTACAATGCCATCATTGTCAGAACGGCCAGCGGCAGCCATGCGTTTTTGAACAGACGACGGCTGAAGGTGGAACGGATCGCCAGCACGATCACGGTCAGAAGTCCCAATGCGCCCCAGACGAAAGCCAGATAATACAGTATACCGTGGGAATACCTGACCTCCCAATTGTCAAATCCGTCCGTGAACACGAACGCCAGCTGATGGAAGTCGTTGGTCAGGATCCCCAATGAAAGCAGCGCCGCGGGCAGGTAGGTCCAGCGCCACTTTTTCGGCAGCCTGTAATCGTCCGGCTTGCCGAAATACAGGGACGCATGGACCATAAAGGGCGGACCGAAGGCCAGGGGGATATAATAGGCGTACCACAGATACCGCGCCGCTGTGCCGCCCTGTGTAACAAACGAATACTTGACGACCGGAAAAATGCTGAGCAGAATGAAAGCCGCAGCGAACAGCGTCGTGTTGCTGCGCATCTGCTTTTGCGGAAACCGTCTGCGGATGCTGAAGGCCCACTGAATGTAGACGGCTTCGATCAGGAGAGACGCCAGAACGCCGCTGTGAACAAGCTGAAAAACGCCCCGGTCCCAAAGGTTTAATCGGAAGGGAACGCCGTCGACAAGGTTCAGCATACCCGCGCACAGCAGCGGGATCAGATACAGCAGGATCTCGCGCAGCTTTATTCTGTTGAAACCCACAGCGAAGCCCCCCTTTCCGCGTCAGACGCCTGATTTTGCGACAGCTTCAATCGTTTTTGAAATTATCAATATATTATAACATGAAGTCAGCTTATTTGTATATTGTCACTTGTGACTATTTTTTGTGTGTGTTTTCTCCGTTGTAAAACAGTTACCTTCCCGGAAAGAGCAAGCTCTGCAGCAGCCCGTCAGAGGAAAAAGCGCCGCATTCACCATGATCCGCCCTCTGTCTTCAATATATTTTTTCCCCCCCCGATAGGCAATTCCCAATCGTAGGCGCAAGTCCGTAAAGATGATCTCCTCCGGTGCGGAAACGTCGACTGAAACGCAGATTATACGCATAAAATCCACCACACCCCGGCACAGATTATTATCGTCCTGCACCAGTGCCGTCCCTCTGATCCGGGCGCCATACATATTTTCATGGGGCAAAAACAAGGCAGCTGCGTTTTGATACACAAAAAAAGCAGAATGGTTTCCCACACGGCACGGACGGTTATTCTTTGTTTCTGCGGATGGGCATGGCAACGGAAGTTCCAGAACGGCGATATTATCCTGAACACAGGCCTGATGCTCGGATACCGGAAGGTCGGCAAAGACGATGATGGCCACGATGTGTTCGAGATCAACGAAGAAGAAGCAGAGATCGTTAGGCGGATATTCAGAGAGTTCATCGCAGGATACTCAATCAACCAGATATGCAAGCGGCTGGAGGCGGACGGTATCAAAACGAAGCTTGGCAAAGAGCGCTGGTGCCACAGCACGATCGAAAGCATCCTCACAAATGAGAAATACACAGGAAAAGCGCTGCTCGGCAAGACCTTCAAACCGGATGTGCTTTCAAAGAACCGGCAAAAGAATGATGGAAAGAAAGCGCCGATCTACTACGTCGAGGACACCCACCCGGCGATCATCGAACAAGGGATGTTCGATCTGGCAAAAAAGGAAATGCAGCGGAGACGGGAGTCTAATGAAAACCGGCTCGGAGGCGGAAAGTACAGCAGCCGGTACCCGTTCAGCGGAATGCTGGTTTGCGGCATCTGCGGATCAAAGCTGCGCAGGCACGTCCGGACGATGGGCAGCGGAAAGCGGACGGCATCATGGGGGTGCTGTAACAGGATCGTCAACGGACGTGCAGAATGCGATAGCCACCACGTTAATGAAGAAGTCCTCGAAAAGACATACCTTGCTGCGATGAGGGCGCTGATCGATAGCGTTGAAGACGTGGTAGAGGCCGTCCGGGACGGAGCTGAACTGGCACTGGAGCCGGAGAAAAAAGCAGCCCTTGACCGGATCGACGAACAGATCATCGAGATACAGGAATCCGTGCTCGCCCTGCATAAAGCAAAGCAGCGGATGGAAATCAGCGCCACGGACTATGCAGCGCAGGTCAAAGAGCACCGCGAACGGATGAAGAGGCTCGAAGAAGCGCGTGGCCAGCTGCAGGATACCGCCGTCAAATACGCGGAGGTCAGGACATGGCTCAACACCTTCATCGAGCAGACGATGCAGGGCGATGCGCTCACAACGGTCGACGGCACCACGATGAAAATGCTGGTAGATAGGATACAGATCAGAAACGAAGGCATCGTGGTCGAATTCAAATGCGGCGTGGCGATCGAACAGGAATACATGAAATAAGCAACAGCCCGCAAACCGCCAAAAACAGCGGATTTGCGGGCTCTATTTCTTTACAACCGGTTGAAAAGTTCATAGGTTCTGTGTATAATAAATCATGAAAAGAAAACGACAAATCGGAATTTAAATAGGAGTCGGGGATGTATCAATTCCCGTCTGACATTTTTCTAAAATAATCAACTTGTTTTAATTTCGGGAGGCCGATCATGAAAAAGCTGATTTCTCTGCTTCTTGTTTTTGTTCTTCTGTTCGCTTCTCAGGCATCCACTTTGCGCTCCTTTGCTTCGGACGGAAGAAGCGCGTCGGTCGAGCGCGCCGAAACAGAGCCCGATGACAGTGCCGAAAAGGACGGCAGTTTTTTCAAAAGCGCGCTGAATCGCATCTGTTCTTTTTTAAGTATCTTATGCGACTGGATAAAGGGAAAGCTGGGGGTCCAAACGGAAAAAAGTGAGGGCGAAGCCGTGATCAGTGATATTTTTATGGACAAAGCCCGTTACCTTCCGGGCGAAAAACCGGTCCTGACCGTGACGCTGCAGTCCGGGCGGGACGCAGAGATCGGGCTGACCGTGAAGGCGACGCATCTTTCGAAGCCGGTCTTTGAAAGCGAAACTGCCGTTTCTCTCGAAGTAGGAGAACCCGTCACACTGACGATCGATCTGGATCTCCCCGAAACGGATTTCACCGCTTACGCGGTCGAGGTTTACGCGGCGGAAGAAGGGAAAACGCCTGATTCGGCGATGACCGCCGCAGAGGTCGCCTCCGACTGGTCGCGCTTTCCGCGCTACGGTTATCTGACGAACTATACCGCTCAGACGGACGAAGAGCTTGACGCGACGATCGACCGCCTTAACCGTTATCACATCACGGGGCTGTTCTTCTACGACGTTCTCGACCGCCACGATCAGCCGCTTGCCGGAACGCCGGAATCGCCCGACGCGACGTGGCAGACGTTGGCGAGACAGACAGCTTCTTTCGGCACGGTCAAAGGATTGATCGACCGCGGTCATGAGCGCGGGATGGATTCGTTCCTTTACAATCTCCTTTTCGGCGCATATCAGGATTACGCCGATCGCGGGATCGACCGCTCGTGGGGGCTGTTCAGGGACAGCGGCGCTGTTCAGCAGGATTTTCACGGCGAGCTTCCGGGATCGTGGGAGACTCAACGCATCTATCTTTTCGACCCGGCGAACGAAAACTGGCAGGATCACTACCTGAAAGTCACGAAGGACGCGCTCGACGCGTTCGGCTATGACGGGCTTCAGACGGATTCCCTCGGAGGAAGAGGGACACTTTATGATGCCGAAGGAAACGAGGTCAACCTCGCTCAGAACTACGTTCCGTTTCTGAACAGGCTGCGTGACGAGTTAGATACGAAAGTGATTTTCAATCCGGTTTCGGGCTACGGCAGCGACGAGATGCTTTCCGAAACCGATTACGACATCGTTTATGAAGAGTTCTGGGAAGGCGACGGTCGGGGATATCATGATCTTCGAAACGAGGTCTATCGCCTGCGCGACAAGATGACGGATGACAAGGGGATCGTCATTGCCGCGTATATGGACAAAGACAGCTCGGCCGAGGCGTTCAACCCCGCAGGTATCCTTCTGACCGACGCGACGCTGATGGCTTCCGGCGCGGCGCATCTCGAGCTCGGCGACACAGGGATGCTCAAAAGCGAATACTACCCCGGCAGCACTCTTAAGATCGGCGAAGACCTTGACGCTTCGCTGAAGAGCTATTATTCCTTCTTCGTCGCCTATGAGAACATTCTCAGGGACGCGGCGTTCAAACCGAGCGACAAGATGACGAAAGTCGATCTAAAAACCGTTCCCGAAAACCCGAAAAAGAACGGGATCTGGTGCATAAACCGCGAAAAAGAAAACGGCGACATGGTTTTGAATTTCATCAATTTCAAGGGCGTAGAAAAGCTCGACTGGCCGGACGCCGACGGAACGCAGGCCATGCCGAAACCAAGAAGATCCGTCGCCGTACGCCAGTACGTGAGTCGAGTTCCCGGCCATGTTTACCTCGCCTCTCCTGATCTGAACGGCGGGATCATGGAAGAACTCACATTCACGAGCGGAAAAGATTTACGAGGAAACTTCATCAGTTTTGTCATGCCCGAGCTTCGCGTTTGGAATACCGTATATCTGACAGTTTGACAAATTCCGGTTTGCCGCGCTGCGCACGTGTATTATTTTGGCGGACTTACTATGGTTTCGGTATCATTTTGGCGGACTTACACATAAAAGAAACGTCTTTTGTCTACCACGGCAAAAGGCGTTTTTTTCTGCGTTTCGGGCAAAAATAGGACAAATTCAAGCAAAACAGGGCTTTGGAGCGGTCGATCGGCTGCTTCGAGGCCCTATTTTTTGTTTCCCGGGCCCGAAAACGGTCAAAAACGCTGGTGTACTTTTTACGTTTCTTAGCTCTGTAAAGAAACGCAAAAAGTGTTGAGGCGTATGGACTCGAACCATAAAACAGCAAGAAAAGAGCGAAATCAATCCCGAAGTAACGGTTCCGTTACGCTCGGATATTGATTTATTGCGTTCCGCATGATATAATAAATTGTTAAACTAAGGATTGGAAAAAACACTGTAATCGCATTTAATAGAAAAGGAATAATGAGATCGAAAAATCGGGATTTATAGGGTGAGCATGATGTTGGAATTATTGAAAGTGAGATTTTCAGAACACAAGGAACTTCATCCGGACTTGGATTGGTCCGAGGTGGAACATAGGCTGCGCGAGGCTCCCGCTGTCATCGCAGTTTTGCAAAAGATGGAGGAAAGCGGCGGTGAGCCTGACACCATAGGGTATGACGTAAAGACGGGGAAACTCATTTTCTGTGACTGTGCAAAGGAATCGCCCGTCGGGCGCAGAAGCCTGTGCTATGACGAAAAGGCGTTGCGCGGGCGCACGAAGAACCCGCCGTCCGACAGCGCCGAACGGAAAGCGAAAGAGATTGGCATTTCGATGATGACAGAGGAACTCTATCGTCGACTGCAAAGTCTCGGCTCATTTGATCTGAAAACGTCAAGCTGGATCGCTACGCCGGAGGATATCCGCAGCAAGGGCGGCGCGCTGTTCTGCGAACGGCGCTATGATACCGTTTTCACTTTTCACAACGGCGCGGATTCCTACTATTCTGTGCGCGGATTCAGAGGGTATATTCTTGTCTGAGCACCGGACTCAATGATAAAAAACTCTGCGATTCATTGGACTGTAAAAATGACATATTTCGGTTTATCGTGCCGAATGCGTGTATCATTTTGGCGGACTTACACATTGTTTAAGAAGAAACGTCTTTTGTCTACCACGGCAAAAGGCGTTTTTTTTTCGCATTTTGGGCAAAATCAAGCAAAACAGGGCTTCGGAGCGGTCGATCGGTTGCTCCGGAGCCCGATTTTTTGTTTCCAGCGGCAGAAAAAGCCCGAAAACGCTGGTGTACTTTTTGCGTTTCTTAGCACCTGAAAAGAAACACAAAAAGGTACGAGGATACAGGACTCGAACCTTGCAATTGTCGAGGAAGAACGAAGATCGGCTCCGAAGTAACTATTTCGTATCGTTTTTCATCGATACCGACGGAATGCGATGATCCATCCATTAAAATCTAATCTTCCTGAATTTCAAAGGCGATAGCCCTGTTTCTTTTTTGAAAAAGCAGATAAAATTTGGT
>CAMOVW010000104.1 GCA_946627725.1 uncultured Clostridia bacterium | reverse complement strand
TTTTTTCGGGACTCGCGGTTCCGGATAACGAAAAAAGCAAACAGAAAAAGTTTAAAGATTTATCATAAATATTTGTGGACTTTTCCAAAAAGCTAATGTATAATAAAAAATGCAGAATTATTTTGAAACAAGAGAAGGGTTATGTTAAAGATGAAACGCGTAAAATCGTGTATTTGTGTACTGCTTGCGGCGCTGCTGCTTTCGGTTTGTGTATTGCCTGTTTTCGCCGCTGAGGCGGATCCCGCAACCTGCGCCCATTCCTGGGGCTGGGTGGTGGATAAAGCGCCTACCTGCGCCGACGGCTATAAGCACGCCTACTGCCGTTTGTGCGGCAGCACGAAAGAGGAGGGCACCCCCATCCCCGGCACCGGCAATCATCAGTGGACCTGGGTGGTGGATATCGCCCCCTCCCGCTACACGAACGGCAAACAGCATCAGGTTTGCAGCGTATGCGGCGCGGTGCAGAATATGAATACCCTGATCCCCGTTGAAAAAGGCGGCGGCGATATCGGCGATGCGATCCTCAATTGGATCGACAGCATCGGCAACGTGTTCCACAGCATCATCATGCAGGTGATCGGCTTTTTTAACAGCATTCACTTTTAACACGTACTTTACCATAGGAGGATAAACGTATGAAACACACCAAAAGAATTCTTTCCGTGCTGCTTGCGGCAATGATGCTGCTGGTATGCCTTGTGCCCGCCTTTGCGGAAGACGGCGCCGCCTGTAACCACACCTGGATCTGGACGATCGATACCGAGCCCACCTGCGGCGAGGCAGGCGTTCAGCATCAGTATTGCCCCGCCTGCGGCAGCACGCAGAATGAGGGAACCGAGATCCCCGCTACCAACGAGCATACCTGGGAATGGACCGTGGACGCCGCCGCCACCTGCGGCAGAGAGGGCCGTCAGCATGAAACCTGCACCGTATGCGGCAAAACCAGAAGCCAGGGCACAAAGATCGCAGCCACCGGCAACCACAGCTGGAACGGCGGCGAGGTATCCCGTCAGCCCACCTGCGCGCAGGTCGGTATCATGGTATATACTTGCGCCGTGTGCGGCAATCAGGAGGCAAGGGATATCGATAAGGTAGCCCATGCGGATAACGACGGCAACGGCCAGTGCGACAGCTGCGGCATTTCTATGGCAACCGGCAACACCGGCGTATCGCTGAAGAGCATCTTTGATCGCGTCGGCAATTTCTTCTGGCAGATCTGGCTGCGTATTCAGAAGCTGTTCACCGGCGAGTATTTCAAATAATTTCCGTTATAACAGATCCGCCGCCGAACCTCGGTTCGGCGGCGTTTTATACTATATGTTGAAATACGCTTTCACTTTTTCGATTGTGAAGGGGGTTTTTGTTTTGGGAACGACAGGCTTTTCCGGTTTGCCCGTGCCCTCGATCGCTCGGGTTTGTACGTCCGCGCCCTGCTCTTTGAGTATGTTTACGCAAGCGTCGAACCAGCAGGTATCCCGGTTCGCCCGGGAGAAGCAGAGGGAGAGAATGCCGTTGGCGCTGATGCATGAGGTGGTAACCGCAAGGCCGTAGTTGCGGGTATCGCCGTTTACAAAGCGATACCGCCGTACTTTGCTCTGCAGAGGCTCCGGAAGGGGCCGGTCCCCCAGATTGGTGAAGATGGTAGTAACACTGGCGTGAGAATCGTTCTGCGATTTTACCAGCACCGGGTGCTTGATCACATAGGGAACCGCCCGCAGCACCGGGTTGTGTTTCAGCGCGCCGAATTTGTTCAGCGTCAGCCGCAGTTTTTCCGGCTGCAGGGTGGCTTTCAGCAGGCCGTAGGTGGCGCCGCAGATCTCATCCAGAGTCCAGTCCGTGCGGCCGGCGGGGTCGAACCGGATGTAAGATTGTATTGTAAAATTCCGCAAAGTTTTCGTTTCAAAAAAGCGGCGCAGGTTCACCGGCACGGCAATGATCACCGGCTGTGTGATCGGCGTTTTCGCCGCGCGTACGATCCCGAGGATCAGCACCGCGCTCAGGTATTCCGTAACGGTCATGCCCCGGGCGTGGGCGAGATCCAGTATTTTTTGCTCGTCCGTTTCCGCAAACAGCAGGCGGATATAATCCGGCTCGTAGGTCTCTTCAAAATGGAAGGCCTTTTCGCTGCGCAGCGTATCGTGGGGGCCGTTTTTCTGAAAGTAGGTATCAAAGGCGTTTTCGCAGCTCTCTTCCGCCGAAACAAAGGGGGTATACGCCTGCGTTCCGCCCCCTTGCAAATACACGTAGCGGCATAAGATCTCTTCAAACACCCGCATAATGCCCTTGCCGTCGCCGATGCAGTGGCTGCTCTCCAGCGAGATCTCGTTTCCGCTGTACACCAGCCTGAAATCCGGCAGCCCACGGTAGCGGGCCGTGATGGGCAGCAGCGGACGGGAAGCCTCCGGCCGGATCTGCGGCGGCGCGTCGCTCACCGTCTGATACATCCAGAAGAAGCCTTTGCGCAGGCTCAGCCGCATATTGGGGTAGTGGGGGAGCACGTCCGAAACGGCGGCCTTCAATATGGCCGGATCCGCAGGCGCGTCCAACGCCGCGGTAAACCGGAAGGTACGCCCCCAATCTTTTGTTGTGAGCGCCGAAAACATGATCGATGCGGTGTCGGTTCTGTACCACTGAAATTGCGCCAACGATATTCCCCCATTTGAATGATTTTCATGATTTATATCATTTTATCATATCATCGTTTGAAAATCAACATAAAGGCGGAAAATGTTGCAATATATTTCAGTCGTCGTCTTTGCCCAATCCGGCAACAGCCATAATATATTCAGTGTTCCTGTTCATTCCGTTTCATCCGTATGTTCTTTCGCTTCATTTGCCGCAGCGTCGGTACGCTCCGCCGGGGCTTCCTCCGGTTTTGCTTCGTTCTTTCTGCGCAGCACCCGGGCGCTGTTGAACAGCACGATAAACGCGCCCGCGTTATGCAGAAACGCGCCCATCACCGGGGTAACCACGCCCAGCGCCGCCAGAAAGATCATTACAAAGCTGGTGATGAAGGCGATCCATATGTTCTGCCGGATGGCGGTTTTCGTTTTCTGCGCCAGCTCCATCACAAAGGGAAGCAGGGTGAGATTATTGTTCATCAGCGAGATATCCGCGCTCTGTATTGCGGTATCGCTGCCCATGGCCCCCATGGCCACGCCCACGTCCGCCGCGTTCAGGGCAAGGGCGTCGTTGATGCCGTCACCCACGGTGGCCACGGTATACTGCTCTTTTGCGGCCTTCACCTGATCCAGCTTTTGTTCCGGCAGCAGCTCGGCGTGCATTTCATCCGCGCTGATGTCGGCGGCGATGCGCTCGGCCTCGATCTTGCTGTCGCCGGTGAGCACCATGATCTTTTTCACGCCCAGCGCCCGCAGCCCGGCAAAGGCCTCGTCCACGTCCGCACGAAGGCTGTCGCGGAAGACCACGTTGCCCAGCACACTGCCGTCCTTTACCACCCAGGAGGCGGAACCGCCCTCCGGGGGATCGGGCAGCGCAAAGCCGAGGGAGGCGATAAAGCGGGTGTTGCCCATTAATATCTCGCTGCCGTCCTTTACGCCCTTCATGCCCTTGCCGGGCAGCTCGGTGAGTACGTAATCCGTTTCGTAGGCAACGTTGCCGCATAGCTGCATCAGTGATTTTGAGGTGGGGTGGGTAGAGCCGTGGGCCACAGCGGCGGCAGCGGCAAGCAGCTCCTCTTCGCTGCCCGCCTGCACAAGGTTGATGCCCACCGCCTCCAGCGTGCCGTTGGTTATGGTGCCGGTTTTATCGAACACAAAGCAATCCGCGGCGGTAAGCTTATCGATAAAGGCGGGGTTCTTGATCAGCACGCCCCGCTTCGCCCCCGCGCCGAGAGCTGCGATCAGCGGCGCGCTGGATACCAGCATATACCCGCAGGGGCAGCTCACCACAAGTATGGCGATGGCCTTGGAAACGTCCTTTGAAAAGAACCAGATCAGCACCGCGATCACCAGCACGATGGGGATATAATAGAGCATGAATTTATCCACGGCGCTTTTTTCGGGCAGCTGCATGTTCTCGGCGTTTTCAAGCAGCTTCACAATGCGCTGGAAGGAGGTATCCGCGCAGGCCTTTTCCACGGTAACGGTGAGAAGGCCGTCCGTGTTTGTGGTGCCGGCGTAAACCTTATCGCCGGGCCGCACGAACTTGGGCAGCGATTCGCCGGTGAGGGATTTCTGGTCCATATCCGCCTCGCCCCGCAGCACCACGCCGTCGATGGGCAGCGCCATGCCGGGCTTTACCAGAATGGTATCGCCGGGCTGCAGCGATTTTGCGTCCACCTCGGTCTCTTCGCCGTTCTTCAGCAGGATGGCGGTTTCGGCCTGCATCTTTTTCAGGCCTTCAATGGCATCACGCCCGCCCATGATGCTCTTCTCTTCAAAGAAATGCACCACGGTAAGTATCATGGGGATCAGCATTGCCGCCACGTACTGGCCGTCGAGCACGCAAACGATGATGGCAACGCTTACAAGGATCTCCATTGCCGCGCCGATATCCTTGCTGAGAAAGCCCTTTACGGCGGTGATCAGTACCGGCAGCCCGATGATCACCACGCCGATGAGATATACCAGCTCCGCCACCGTAACCTGATCGGGGTAGATCTTTGTAAAGATATAGCCCCCCACAAGGCAGGTGAGCGCCGCCGCGGCGGAAAGGATACTGCGGCTCAGCTTCTTTTTGTCTTTGTTTGAAATATAGGTTTTGGTCCGGGATTCCAGCGAATCCTCCACCATATGATCGATCTTTTTCATGGTTATCCCCCTGCGCAATCAGTAAAGCGGTTTGTTACGGTTTTACGTGCGGCAAAAAAATGTATCGATAATTCCGCATTACGCATTCCGAATTCCGCATAGTTTACGGCAGTATCACCCGTTGGCCCTCTTCATCCGGCAGCACAATGCTCTGCCCGCTCTGCTGCAGTACCTTGCCCAGGCGCATACGGAACACGCCGTTTTTCACCACCTCCGGGTTGGCGGAGAACTGCTCCAGCAGCCCGCGGAATTCCTCCGCCATGGCGGTGGCCTCGGCGGTTTTCTGCGCCTGCAGCGCGGTGGCGTTATCTACAAGGGTTTTGGATTCGGATTCCGCATCCGGTATCACCTTCGCAAGGTAGTCGTTTGCTTGCTGGATCAGCGTCTGCTTTTTCACGGAGGCGGTGGTGGCGTTGTTGAAGGCTTCGATCGCCTCGTTTGGCGGGGTGAGCTCGGTAAGCTCAACGTTCGTGAGCTGTATCCCCAGCCTTACGCCGTCGATCAGCCGCTGCGCGTCGTTCATGGTGCGGCTGGTGATGGAGTTCTTTTCGGTGGTGAGCACGTCGTCAACGCTCATATCCGCAAGCACGCCGGTGAGCGTGCCGGAAACGATGCCGTTCAGCTCGTCCTTAACGTTGTTCACGTAAAGGGCGTAGGTCACGGGGTCGCTGATCTTATATTTCACCACGGCTCTGAGCAGCACCACGTTACTGTCGCCGGTGAGCACGTAGCCGGTTTTCTGCACCTCGCCCCGCACCGATTTCGAGCCGGTATACAGGGTGGAGACGCTCAGCTCCTGCACGGTTTCCACTGGGATCTTCACCACTTCGTCGATAAAATTCGGCAGAGCGAAGTGCAGCCCCGGGCGCTTGATCATCGTATCCTCGCTGCTGCCGGTCAGCGCGCCGAAGCGCAGCACCACGGCAACCTCGTTGGAATCCACTTTATATACGCCGGTGAGCAGGATGATGGCCACAGCCGCCAGCACGATCCAGCGAAAATACCGGATCACCGCGGTAAAGAGCGCCTCAAAGGGCTCCTTCGGCGTTTTGTTTTCTTTCTTTTTCATGGCTTCGTCCTCAGTTCGCGTCCGAGAGGATATCAAATGCCGAATCCTCCGCGTTCATCACGATCACCGTATCGGGAGAAACGGAATTTTCAAGGGCGATCAGCTTTTTCAGATATACGAACAGCTCCGCGTTCTCGTCGTAGGCCTCGCCGTAGATCTCGGCGATCTTCTTCTCGGTTTCGGCGTTGATCTTCGCGGCCTCCGCCTTGCCGTCGGCAACGATGCCGGCCGCCTTCGCGTCCGCCTCGCTCTTGATGGCGGCGGCGTCGCGGTTGCCCTCGCTGATCAGCTGGGTCACCTGCTTTTCGCGGTCGGCGATCATCTGCTCAAGCACGCTCTCAAGGTTGTTATCCGGCAGGGCGATGCGCTTGATCTTTACCTCTTCCACGTTGATGCCGTAATCGGCCAGGGCCTTTTCGGCGATCTGCTTTTTCATTTCGGCGGTGATCTGATCGATCTTGATATCGTCCAGATTTGTGGATACCAGCGCGCTCAGCTTGTAGCTGCCCATTACGCCGTTCTTTACGTTGGCGGCAAGGTCGTTCAGATACGCGGCGGCGTTGGTGAGATTGCCCACGCTTGTGTAAAAGGTGAGAGGATCTTCCACATGCCAGATCACGTAGGTTTGCAGAATGATGTTTTTCTTGTCGTTCGTAAGGGTTTCTGTGTAGCCGGAATCCATATACTGGCTGCGGGAATCGAAGGTGATCACCTTATCGAAGGGCGCGGGCAGCTTGAAATAGAGCCCCGCTTCGGTGACCACGTTTTTTACCTGACCGAACCGCGAAACGATGGCGCAGCTGCCCTCGCGCACGGTAAAGCAGAAGCCGTAGGCGATCACGATCACGGCCAGAATACCGGCAAATACCCATTTATACCATTTTTTCATAACTGATTCTCCTTCCCCTTATTCCGGCAGCGCGGCGTCCGCGATCACCGTGTCGGCGCCGCTGCGGTTCAGCACAAAGTTCTGCGCGGCGGTTTTGCCTATGAATACGTAAACCTTGCGGTCCTTTACCACCGTGGTAAAGGTATCGGTATATTTGGCCAGTGCAACGGCGGTGGGATGCATACGGTACTGCTCCGCCGCAGCCAAAAACGCCTCCATCTCCGCTTCGGCGTCCGCCACACGGGCGGTCTGGTCCGTTTTTGCGTTCATAACGGCGGTGTTGGCCTGTTCTTCCGCATTCGTGATGGCCACGGCCGCGGCGGCCTCGGCGTTGGTGCGCAGCGTGGTTTTCAGCACTGTGGCGTTTACCACGTTCTGATAAACATAGGCGATATCCACCGGGGGATGGATGCTTTCCAAAATGATCTCATCCACCGAAATGCCGAGCCCCGCCGTTTCGCAGAATTCGTTCAGCACGCCGCGCACGTCCGCGGCAAAGGAGCTGCGGTCAACGCTCAGCAGGGTGGTGAGATCGGTATTGATGGTTTTGCGCATCACCACTTCGTACGCTCTCGCGCTGAGCATAGCCGCGGGATCGGAATACCCTGTGGAGTAGCGGTAAAGGTCGTTTACGGTGTAGGTGATCTTCATGTTGATGCTCACCAGCTCGTTGCCGTCCCCCAGCAATAGCTTATATTCCTCGCCGGCGTGGTTCTGGGTCCACAGGTTATCGGTGGAAACCGCGTCCTCGTAGCCTACGGTGAGCTCCCGCACCCGGCGCACGTCCGTGATCTCCGCCTTATCGATGGGCCAGGGCAGCTTCAGGTGCAGCCCCGGTTCCACGGCGGCCTCGCCCACGATATTGCCGAAGCGGTACACCAGCGCCTGCTCGTAAGATTCCACCTTGTAAAAGCAGGTGGAGAGCAGAACTACGCCTATAAGCCCCAGCACGATCCCGGGCAGAATACGCATTACGTATGAAACGCTGTAAAGGGATTTTACCGAAAGGCCGGTGTATTCCTCCAGCAGGTCCGCCAGCTTTTTGCCTCTGGCGCGGCGCACAAAATCAAACAGCAGAGGATAGTTGAAATCCTCCAGCACCTGCCGCCGGATCACGGACAGCGCCAGCCCCGCCAGCAGGGTGATCGCGTTCAGCGCCACGTAAATGCGCACGATCCACGAGAGTACGTTCAGGCACTGCAGCGCCAGCACCGTATAAAGGATCAGAAACAGGGTGGTTACGGCGCAAACGGTACCGATGGTTTTCAGCAGGCCAACGGCGGTTTCGCTGCCGGCGCGCTTCTCTTTGCGGCCGATCATGGCGGCGGCAACGAAGCATACAACGGCGCTCAGACCCGTTAAAAAGATATGCAGAGAGCTGTTCAGGCTGTCGTAATATATGCGGGCGCTTACGCTGCCGGTAAACTGGTTCGATACCAGAAGCAGCAATATCAGCGTTTGGGCGATAAGATACAGCGCCGCCAGCACGGTTTTCAGCCGCGATCTCTTTTGGGGCAGACCCTTCCATTCCTTCGCCTTTCGTTTTTCCGCCGCATGGTTCAGCTTTTCAAACAGTAGTATCATGCCGTAAAACCATAAGCTGTACAAGCTTACGGACGCGATCTGCCGGGCAAACATGGATACCTCCAGCAGCCGCACAAACAGCAGCAGCACGGCGAGCATCACGAACCAGGCGAAGCCGAAGGTCCGCTTTTCCCGCGGTTGTCGTTTTTTCAATGCGATCCCTCCTTTGGGGACAGATTTATTTACTTAATGTAACTTTCAGTATATCATATTTGCGAAATGAATGTAAAGATTTATTTATTTAATTGTTTTCATGCTTTACAATCGATTTGTTTTGTTGTATACTTAAACCGTATTTTGTAAAAAAAGGAGCACAATTTTTATGAGCAACGTCATTCTGATCATCCAACAGTTTTTCTCTGTGATCATGTCTGTGATCCTTGCGTTTATTCCGTTTTCCGGCAGCGCCGGCTTTGAAGAGAAAGACGAGAGCGTAAAGCTTACCGTGGCCATCGTATCCGACGTGCATATCGACGACCGTCTTCCTTTGGGCAAAACCGCGCTGAAGAGCATTTACTGGGACATGAACAAATTCGATCCGGACGGCGTTGCCGTGCTGGGCGACCTTACCAATTACGGCGATTACAAAACCACCGAAAAATTCTTTAAGATCACCACCGATACGCTGAAGGACGGCGTTAAGCCCGTGATCATCTCAGGCAACCACGATATCGGCCACGCCAAAGAGGCGGAGGGCGAGCGCCTGAACCCCGAAGCCCTTTCCGATTTTATGGATCTGTGCAACGAATATCTCGGTTACGGCATCGATAAGCCCGCTTATACCGTAGAGGTGAACGGCTATCACTTCATCTGCCTGAACGATGAGAGCGAAGATAACTGGGATCATCCCGAATACAGCGACGAGAGCCTTGCTTTCCTCGACAGCGAGCTGGCGAAATACGCTGTGGACGGCACGCCCGTATTCGTATGCATGCACGTGCCGCTTTCGGATATCCACGGCGAGAAGTATTTCTACGTGGGCGGCGGCGTGGAAGAGCCCTGGAACATGAAGATCAAAACCACCATGGAAAAATACCGGAACGTGTTCTGCCTTACCGGCCACTTCCACAAGGGCCTTTCCAACGATATCTCCACCCCCACTTACGTTACGGTAAACGGCGTGCATTACCTGAACCTGCCCTCGTCCCTGATGCCCAACTGGCCCAAGGATTACGCCATCAACGGCCTCGGCTTTATTATGACGGTTACCGACAGCGGGGTGAATTTCCGCTGCCGCAACTACTACATGCACAACTGGTATTCCGTGTTCGATTATTCCGAACCGCTGGTATAACAGAGATATGTTCCACCCGGGGACGCCGCGCGCTGCAGCGTCCCCGTCGCATTCAAAAACCGATTTCGAACGGAGGTCGCGCATTATGATAAAACAGAAAAAGCCGAAGGCGGTCAAGGGCGTTTCCAAGCTGCTGTTCTGGGTTCTGCAATGGACCTGGGGCCTGCCGGTGAACCTGATCGGCGGCATTGTGTATCTTCTGCTGTACCCCAGGTGCCGCCACGAGCGTTTCAATAACGCTTTTATCTCTTATGTGCCGTGGAAGTTCGGCGGCCTATCCATGGGGTTGTTCATCTTTATGGCGGACCACGGCAGAGAGCCCTGGACCCGCAACACCCGCATCCACGAATACGGCCACACCATACAGTGCCTGCTGCTGGGGCCGCTGTACTGGGTGGTGATCGGCCTGCCCAGCGCCATTTGGTGCAATTTTTTTGAGGGCTACCGCAAGCGCAACAACGTAAGCTACTATAAGCTCTACTGCGAAAGCTGGGCCAACAAATGGGGCGAAAAATGGAGCGCCCTGAAACGCACGGGAGAAGACTGAACCGTATCCGGAGGTGTTTCGCCATGACGAACAAAAAAATAAAAACGCTGCTCTGGCTTTCGGGCGGCCTTACAGCGCTGATCTGTATCGTAATGAATTTTGTGCTGATCCCCATCATTGAGAAGCATACCGAGGGGCTTCGCTGCTTCGATATGAACAGCTTCGGCTATACCTTCGATCAGGCGAATCGGTTTCTTTCGCTGGTGGGGGAGCAAGGCAGAAACGTGTATCTGCATATTCAGCTGCCGTTGGATTTCTTCTATCCGGTGGCGTATACGGCGTTTTTTATGCTGGCCCTGCGGGCGCTGCGCGGTAAAAACACTCCGATGTTCGCCCTGCCCGCCGCGCTTGCCGTGTGCGACTGTACCGAAAACGTGTGCAGCATCATCATGCTCAAAAAAATGGAGACCACCCCCGCCCTCGCCGGGTTTGCCTCCACCATAACGGTGCTCAAAAGCGCCCTGATGACCGCCACCTTCATTCTTCTTGCGGTTCTGCTGATCCTGTGGATCGTGAAGAGGAAAAGGAAATGAATTGCAGTTTGTCGCGCCGCAGGCGCGACAGG
>CAMOVW010000103.1 GCA_946627725.1 uncultured Clostridia bacterium | reverse complement strand
AAACGACGTTATGCAACTGATGTATAACAAAATTTGGTTTAACCGAAATGGGAGATTGTCCGCTTCTGATATTCATCTGCGTTTTCAAAAGGAAGGCATTCACGAAACCTATCATGTATCGGAAAACATAGAAAAGTATGCGACTACAGATCAATATGTGTTTTTCCTGAATGACATTAACTTGCTTTATCGGTATGGATTATCGGATCATTCCGTTGAAAAGCTCTCTAACGACATCATTACAGATTTTTTTATTACAGATTCTTTTATCTATTTTTATGATGCTGAAAAACAGGAAAATCTCTGTATGATGGATTACAACGGCGGTGGTTTTAAGGAAATCGGGAGCATAAGGTTTTCAGATATTCGGTTTCGCAATGGTTGTATATACGGAGTAGATGTTGAAAACAGGATCTACGTGCTCAAGGATAGTACAATAACAATGCTGCAAAACAAATCTGCTCCATATTGGGATACCGACGGAGACAGCATATATTATTGGGATGTTGAAAACAAAAACGTTACAGAGACAACGATTGATTATAATAACCATTGAATACTCATCCCATAACAGAGTGCTGCTTTTGATAAAATGAGATTATTAGAGTATTTGAAAGGAATGATTTTTATGAAGAAAAAAAAGGTTTTTGTTTTATCATTATTACTTGTTTTATCAATAATAATTCAATTCCCAAGTTGTAATCGCATAGGAGGAACAAATTATCAGCTATACAAGCATTATAAAGATTATTTCGGCTTTCACTATTTATCTATTGATCATAAAATAACAACAGAAGAAAAACAAGTAGCCGAAACAGTTATAAACGATGCCAAAAGCATATTCGCTTATGTGGGTTCTTCCGCTGATGCTCGCCATAATGTGGGCAAATTAAGCAAATACTTTGCCTTTACTGACGAAAAACAGTTTCAAAGTGTTTCTTACAATGTACACTTAATTACTGCTAAAATTGGCAAAAAAACTGGTTATATCTGGGCAACATATTTTGTTCAAAGATTTGATTCTGCGGGGGAGCTGGTTCAAGGTGCAGGAGATCCTGATCACGAAGTATTGTGTTATTGGGAGATAGAAAGAGAAGAAAACGATCATTGGATTGTTACCAGCATTATTGAAGCGGTCTAAAAACACCTATAGAGGATAAAACTCTTTTTTATAGAGTTATTGCATATTTCTTCGCTTTCTGACCGGCATTGTTTGAAAACTCGGAATTATTGATCAGTAGTGAATAAAAGACTTAACAAAGAATACTGCTGACTATTTTTCCGCTTAAAGATTGCATTTATCTAACTCCTGATTCATCCGTTTTACCAATGGCATAAGAATGAAGTTTACCTTTGTTCCGGAACTGATATAGGCGTAAACCTCGTGATATAAAGCATAAAAAGCGGTTTTGATATCGCACTTTTCTGATACAGGATACGTTGCTTTATATGTCTCATATAAGCCGAACCTCTCGCCCGTCAGATTGCGCAATTGGAAAAGCTCGTATTCCCTGTCGGCCCACTTGCTTTCAAGCGGGTCAATAATCGCTGTTGGATGCAAATGCTTATCGCTCATTATGTTCATCACATTCATGTCGCCGTGTATCAGGCTTGCCGTTTCAACCTTATCGCTGAAAATATAATCAAAGGCAGCCCAGGCGCGCTCCATTGCGGAAAGCACTTTCTTTTCAAGTTTACCGCTGTTTGTCAATTCCCTTGCGCAATTAAGAATATCGGCAGCAAACGGCTGATAAAAGTCAAGCCACTTATCATAAACGGCGTTACCGATCAAGCCAAATTTATCGTTTGTCTGCTCGTGCCAATGGTGGATAATTGCAGTAATCTCGTCTGCAAAGCGCTCTTTGGTTTTCTTGGTATTCAACAGTTTTATAAAATCCGTAAAACAGTTCGTGCCTTCAACAAATTCCATGCCGATAAAGTCGATCGGTATTGCATCGGTGGCAAGAAAGGTGAAATATACCTTCGGAATCTTGATAAGGCTGTTTGAACCGAGCAAGGTTAATTCACTTGCTTCCCGTTCACACATACCCTCCGTTCTGCACGCTTTCAAAATAACGCAGAACGGTTCCTTATCGATATCTGCTTTGAAAACAAAGCCAAAAGAACCGCCGCCGATATATTTGATGCCGGTAACGGTTGCGTTATATACAGTTTCAAGCACTTCTTTGGCAAAAGACTGGGCATCTTTTCTGGAGACCGGACGGATTTCTTTCTGTTTCATATTAAACCTCATTAAATAATTCACGTTTGATGAAAGAACGCGATATTAACGATAAACTGCTTTTCAGCGCCGTCGTATACCCAATCGAATTCACCCCTGTATTTTGCCGCCGTTTTTTCTATGCTCTTTACGCCGAGGCCGTGGAATCCGGCGCTTTTTTTTGTGGTAAACAACCTTTTCCCTTCGCAGAGCGGCGGCGTATCGCACGAATTGGTGCAAGTCAGAACGTCGAACCCGTTTCTGCGGTTGATGGAAAGCTCGATCGTTCTCTCCTTGGAATCCTTTGCCGCGTCCACGGCGTTATCAAGGATATTGCTCAGCAGTGTGATGAGATCCGCCGCTTCGATAAACGAGAGATTTGCTGTTTTTACTGATACGGTGAAGGTGATGCCCGTTTCATTGCAGATCGCCTGATATTTGTTCAGCACCAGATCGAGATACTTGTTTTCGGTATTGCCGAACATGGAGTGGTAGCGGATTTCATTGTAGATGCTGTCAATATACGCGTCCACGTTCGGGTCGTTCGCTAATGCTTTGATCGTGGAAAGGTGGTTCTTCTCGTCGTGCGTCAGTTGTTTCAATACCTCGTTCTGCCGGTCCAGCAGTGCATAATACGCGATATCCGTTTCCACGCGTTCCAGCTCGCGCTGTGAATGGAACAGGTCGTCGATCTGTTTGGAGGTTCTGGAATAGAAGATGTATGTTAATACCGCGCTGAGAAGGATCGCGATACAGGTGATGAAAATGGACAGCGTTATGGTTCTGGAAACGCGGTATTCCAGCGCAATAACGAACAATATATAGAAAATCGCCATGGAACAAAGCGGATACAGAAGCAAAAACAACGGGAAGCGTTTTTCCTGCCTGCCCTTCAGGTAAATGCCTGCCGTGATTGCTATTCTGGTAACGAACCAATGCATTGTTTTGCACAGGCAGACCATAAGGAAAAAGATAAGTTCATTTTGCGCGTATGCGGTGATATCTTTATCCAGTATGAATGAAAGCGCGCTCATCGTAATAAGATCCGTTGCCATTACGGATAACGTAATAAAAAGAGACGTGAGAACCGCGCCTTTGATTTTTGCGTTATAAAACAGAAATACAAACAGAAAAACGGCTACGGCAGAAACCGACGTATTCAGAATGGTATTATGAAAAAGAATAAAAACGGCAACGCAGATACCATAGAGGCCCATGCCGGCAAGCAGCGCCTGCCACAAAGGCCTTTTCCTTACAAATACGCGGTCCGCAAACGCCCACAGAATGATGAATTCCAGTACGTGCGCAAATATGACGATAAGGTTCATTCCCATTTCAAAGTCCTCCGAAATAATCAAAGAAGAAGCTGCGGAAATCAGACTGTTTGCGGTAGGCGATCGGGATCTGATATTTCCCAAGCAGCGTTACCGTATCGCGCTTATAATCCGTAACGTATTTGATGTTTACAATAAAGCTTTTGTGTACCGTTTGAAACGTAGGCACGGAGAGCCGGTCTCTCCACTCCCTTATGGTAAGCTCGGCAAGGAAGGCGTCCTCCCGCGTAACCACTTTGGTATCGCGCCCCACGATCTCGATATATACGATATCGGTCACGGAGATCGTTTTTGTGCTCTTGGTGTTTTTTACGGTAAAGGTGATCACGGAAGCGTCAAAATGCGCCAGCGCCTTTTTCAGCCCCGCTTCCAGCCGTTTGGCGTCAAGCGGTTTTTTGATATACCGAAACGCGTTCAGATCCATAGCGTCGTCCAGATACTGCTCGTAAGACGTGATAAAAAATATGATCACGCCGCCGTTCAGCGCTTTGATCTGTTTTGCCAGCTCTATGCCGGAAACGGGCTCCATCTGAATATCTAAAAAGGCGATATCCGCCGGCTCCCCGGCGTTTTTGCACGCAAGACTGTTAGTATACACTTTCAGCGCAGCGGACATATGCAGCGTTGAAAAGATTTGTTCAACGCAGGCTTTCAGTTCCGATGCAAAAACGGGATCGTCGTCACAGATCACGACGTTCATACCAATACCTCCTATTCTGAAAGCACATAAAACCAATTAAATTATACCATGAGATCCTGCTGCGGTCAAACGTTCATCTCCGTTGAAAACGTGCAGTTTTGTGTAATAATCGTGCACTTTTGCAATTCTCGTTGCGGCAGACTTATGATTTGTTATTATTGATTCAGAAATACTTTTCAAAAAACGACTTTTGAAATCAACCGCGTATCCTATTTGAATCCATCGATGGACTTTAATTTTGATTATCTTTGTTTTTTGGTGCGAAAAAATCGTCTTAAATTCGTGTAATGATTGAAAACGTTTTTCGGGAAGGAGAAAAGCAATGGACGACATGACTGAATGCTACAACCGTTTCCTGCAGGGAGATGAGCGCGCTTTTGAGAAAATCGTTGTGGAAAATCGTTTGGGACTGTCGTACTATATTTTTTCTTTTGTGCACGATTTCGATACGGCCGAGGAACTCACGGAGGACGTTTTTGTGAGGCTCTATATCAAACGCCCCTCGAATAAGAAAAAATGCTCCTTCAAGACTTGGCTTTATACCATCGGCAGGAATTTGGCGATTGATTTTTACAGAAAGCAAAAAAGGCAACACCAGCTTTCATTGGAAGAAATCGCCGAATTATCCTCCGGACAAAACCCCACAGAGGAAAGATATCTGGCCGAAGAAACAAAAAGAGCGCTGCATGACGCGCTGAAGATCATACCTTCGGCATATGCAGAATCGTTGAGACTGATGTATTTTGGAGGCTTTTCCGAAAAAGAGATCGCGCATATTACGAAAAGAAGCGTGAGAAGCACGTATGATTTGATTTACCGAGCGAAGAAAGCACTGAAAGAACACCTTATGAAGGAGGGTTTTCAATTATGAAATCCGACGAGGAAATGATAGAGAGTATTTTGAAAAAAGCCCATGAAAAACAGCATGCGATGAAATCTGACAGTGAGATGATAGAGAGCATACTGAAAAAAGCGCATGAAAAACAAAGAATCATGAGAAAGACAAGAAAAATCACAGCCCTCAGCCTTGCGGCGATCACCGTGATTTGTGCCGCTGTTGCGGTTCTTATCTTCCATAAAACGCCGTCAGCCGTGAATCCGCATACCCCCGAAACGGTCTTAAACAATGGAACCGAAACGGCAGAACAAAATGAGGCAAGAGTTTTTACGCTGTTAGTTGCCTCTGCGGCAGAGGTTGCGCCTGGAGACGTGTTCGTAAAAGCGGAGCATACCTCCGGCGTGAAACTCCCGATCTCCGGTCAGCTCGTTATTGAAAACGTATCCGGCATGAGCGAGGAGGGAAAAAGTCTTTATCACAATCAGTTAAATGCGAGGTTTTCCAGAGACTGGAAATTATCGAATATCCCAAATTACATCGGCGGCGCAGAATCGGAAAACTATATCGCCAGCTTGGCGTTTCAGGGGACCTTCATCGTTTATTCCGACGATATCGAGGATCTTGTAAAAATCGAAATGAACTGCGGCGCATACGGACAGTTGGTACTCTTGCCCGCAACATGGCACGGAAAGACTGCGGCGGGCAGCAAGGAATGGTTTGCAGCAGTGAGGGCGGATCAGAGCCTTACAGTATCCTCACAGGAATACACCGACGTGTATTTGAACAACGACGTAGATGAAACAAGCGGAAAAATCGAACCCATCGGCATGTTCGTGCGTTACGACATTTCCGACGCGCTTCTGAAAGAAAAGGAGCTGCATCCGGAAATGGGTTACGAGCAAATCACCGATGAGATCACGTTCCGCGCAGTATACAAGGACGGCTCGGAAATGAGCTACGCTGTACTGCTGACATTTGACGAAAGCGGTATGCTCTGCTTAAAGATGAAGTAACAGCCCGCAATGCTCACGGCTTTGTGCTTCTTCCCTGTATTTTGATCATCCGCATCAAATGTTTGGCATTCTAACTTGCAGAAAACGAATTCGGAGGAAAGTAGATATGAAAAAAATTGTTTCTATGGTTATGTGTATTGCTGTTTTTTGTTCCATACTGCTTGCAGCGTGCGTGAAGCAGCCGGTGCCGTCGAACGATAAGGAGGACATTTTTACGAACAACAGTGAAGCCGATGATTTTGACCCCAATTCCATGGGGGATATCGCCTACTATAAAGAATTTCTCGGCGGCACAGGGTTCGTTACCGAATCCGAAGAATTATCATATTATGAGTATTCCGGCGGCGTTATGGACGTTGATTTCGCTATTCATAATATGGGCCGGGAATTTGAGGGCGGTGTTTTTCTTGTGTTGAATGGAATATTTCAGGAGTTTACGCTTTCCACAACTGAAAACGCTGCTTCGGAATATGGATATATGCACACGGTAAACATTCCTGAAAAGGAAGACGTTGTTTTGAAACTCAGCTTTACGCCCAATACCGGCAGCAACGGCGATGTGTTAGGTCTAGCAGTTGGAATCATGAGTGATCCGTCATACACCTCAATCTATTCCGGATGGCCTCGTTATTCAAAGTATGGTGAGCACGCCTATAGCGGAATCAGCGGAATGACAGTCAAAATGAACTGCGACAGTGTTAGTATGCCATCTGCAAAGAATATAACAGTCAGCAAAACAGAGATTTCAGACGGCTACTATGATATTCTGACGGCATCAAGTGAAGATGATAAGAAAGCTGAAACATGGAAGAAAACACATTCTTTTGCGCTGTACTACGATACTTATGACTTTGAGAGGGATCTTATCGTTGTCCCGGAGACCGACACGGTGGATCTGAAGTTTGACGTATTCGGAAAAACTGGAACCTATCGCTTTTCCGTTTTTATCAATAATAATCTTGTTGAGATTGAAAAGGGTTCTACATATATCGAAGTATCACACACGGATGATAAAGTCACACACGTCGTTTTTCCGGTTGATATTTCAACGATCCCGAATAATTCACATGTTTACGTGATCGTCAGTGAGTTTTGCGACGATAATGACTCCGATGATTACGGCCATTATATCTTCGCTGAAAAAACACGAACCTGCTATTTCATAAAAGGTGAATTGCCTGTGGTAACGACCGATTTTGGCAACGAAACCACAGAAGCAATACCGGATGAACAAACAACCGCTGATACCGGCGTGTCAGATAATACCGGTGACGTTGCTGATTTGCGTGGTCTTGATATCCTTTATTCTTCTCAAATAAATGAGGATACGATTTGTTTCGTTTGACGGGACGCCGATTCTAAAAACACGGCGGTTTATTATGACGTTAAATCCGGGAAAATCATTAACACAACACGTCTGAGTGAAAACGCCAAGTTCTTTTCTGTCGTCGGTGATACGCTGATCAGCGCAGATAGCATAAAAACGACGGATGGAATATATACAAAATACGATGCCAGCGGGAATGAGATCGCATCTTTCATTTATGTTGATAACGATGCTGCCAAAAAGGATAGTCAGGGGGCATTTTCCATAATGAACGATGCAATGACAAAGGCGGCCATCGACAGCTCAAACGGCGATCTGATTTATATCGCAGGCGGGGTGGACACGTACTTTATACCGTGTTCAACAGGAGTTAAAACAAGGCTGGATTTCTTCAGCGGAGATCATGCGCCTACACAGGTTTTAGGTTTTACCGACGGTATCATTCTGACGTCTGTAACGAATGATGCGGGCAGCACATTTTTTTTAACGGATATTCACGGTAATAAAATAAAAGATATTCCTTTTTCTAACGCAAAAAGGATTTCCGTTACCGGCAGATATGCAGCAATCTATGAAGAGCCAAATGCAAGCGGCGTCTCTTCAAACAATAAAGCGGCTGTTCTGAACTGTATTACGGGTGAAATGACAGAAGTGATCGTTGAAACAAAACGTGAAAACCAGTGGTGCAGGGTTTCGGAAGACGGCAAATATATATTGACGTACAACAACGATATTACCTTCAAATTATATGAAACCGCAACGTCCACACTCGTAAAGACGTTTGAGATTCAAGATGCTAACGTATCGGGCGGATTATATAAAGTGTTTATAGACAGCACAAACAGGACTGTTTATTTCCAAACATCCGATGATGAAGGATATTGTATTCAGGCAGAAAAGTTTTAAGGGGTCGTTCAGATGCTGGAAATCAAAAATCTGTCGAAACGCTATGGGGATACAGAGGTCTTACATAACGTCAACATTCGGTTTGACAAAGGGATCTATGGGCTTCTCGGGCCAAACGGCGCGGGAAAAACGACTTTGATGAGCATCATAGTCAATCTGTTAAAACCTACGTCCGGTGACGTTCTGTACGACGGCGTCAGCGTTTCGGATCGAAAATGCAAGTTTATTTCCAAACTTGGCTTTCTGCCGCAGTATCCCGGATACTATAAGAACTATACGGCAACGGAATTCCTTGAGTATGTTTCCGTATTAAAGGGGATCAAAGGGGCGAATAAGCAACAGATAACAGAATTGTTGAATTTTGTGAATCTGTATGAAAGCAGAGATAAAAAGATCGGTACGTTTTCCGGCGGTATGCTCAGAAGAGTCGGTTTGGCGCAAACGCTTCTCGGCAATCCGGAAGTCATCATTCTGGACGAGCCGACTGCCGGATTGGATCCGATTGAAAGGATCAGACTCCGGAACCTTTTATCGGAAATTGCAAATGACCGAACCGTGATCGTTGCTACGCATATCGTACCGGATGTTGAGTACATTGCAAATTATATCATTATGCTTTTCAAGGGCAATGTTGCGGCGAATGCCTCTCCCGATGTGCTGATTTCTGAAATCGCAGGCAAGGTATGGAGCGTTAAGGCTGATATAAGAGAAGCGGAAGCATATATAAAACGTTTTAAGGTCAGCAATATTTTTTCAGAAAAAAGCATTTATGATCTGAGGATTATCAGCGATAACAAGCCATTGGAATCTGCCGAGGAAGTATTTCCCACTCTTGAAGACGTTTTTCTGTATTATTCATTTATGCGGGGAGAAAAATGAAGCGGTTGGTTGTATTTGAATTGAAAAAGAATCACAACATCAGGTTTATCAAAGTGTTTATTATTGCTTTGGTGTTTGTAAACCTTTTTAATATCTATAAAAACTATGACCTGCTTCTGAAACCGACGGAATACATAATCAACTCCGAGGTATGCACCATAGATAAAGTGAAATATCGTATGGACACGGACTATTCAGGAGCAATTACCGCAGAAAAAGTGAATGCTCTGAAAACCCATTACAATCGTTGTCAGAGCATTACAGACGGAAAAACGGATATACAGGAAAAGCTGTATTTTCCTTTGGCTTATACAGATATGGTGCAGACTGAAATCCTGTTGAATGAAATGGAACGGCTTTATAAATATGATGCCCAGAGCATTGAAAAGCTGCTCCAAAACAATGAAATGCTGAAAGCAGAAGCGCAAGGCGCAGAAAACGAATATAATTATCGAATCGCTGCGTTAATAGAAAAAGTGTATTCGAATCGCAGTTTGTCAAATTTCTATCGTGTAAATGAATATGAACCGCTGCTGACCTATCAGTTTTCTTCATTATGTGTTCTGTTGCTTTCTTGTTTTGCGGCAGCATATTTGTTCTCAGGCGAAAAAGAAAACGGGATGAATTCGCTCATACGCGCCACCGAGGGCGGAAACGTAAAAATCTTTATTGCAAAAGCCACCGGTTTATTTATATTCTGCGTTGAGACCTGCGCGTTCTTTTTTATCAGTGATTTCGTACTGTTCGGCTTGTGCAGAAAACCGACGGGCTTGTTCGAGCCGATTTATTCGTTAAAAGCCTTTGAATACGCGCCTTTGAACACCTCGATCCTGCTTTTTTACCTGTTGCTCTGTTTTATAAAACTGTTGGGCGTTTTTGCCGTTGCCAACATCTCCATGTTCTTTTCAGCCGCATTCAGGAAATCTTATATTTCGTTGCTGTGTTCATTACTGAGCATCGGCGGATTCATGTATTCCGGGCTGTACACAGACGGCATGTTTTCCGTTTTAAAACACGTAAATCCCATTTCTCTGATTACTTCGGTAAATCTTTTGCAACGCTTTTATGTTGAAAACATCTTTGGGCATCCTGTTTTTTCCGTGATTGTTACGATGATCGGCGTACTGTCTTTCGGTGTTGTTCTTTGTATCATAGCGTATAAGGTTTCAATATGGAGGAGACCTGCGAATGCTTAAGAACGAGTTGAAAAAAATCTTTATCAAAAAGGGATTTATCTATATTGTTATTGCCTTATTGTTATTTGAGATCGTAAGCTGTCTGATTTCTGTGAACAAGATTTTTCAATCGTCGGCAGATAAAGAAAAATATGTTCAATGGGTTCATGATTTCGCAGGCGTTGTAAACGAAGAGAAGCAAAAAAAGATCGATGATGAGTACGCCGTATATCTCAGCGCGAATGAACGCTTGAATACGCTTCAGGAAGAACTCGAAAGCGGAAAAATCGATGTAACTGAATATAATGCCGGATCGGACGCATTAATGAAATACCTCTCGGGGAAAGA
>CAMOVW010000102.1 GCA_946627725.1 uncultured Clostridia bacterium | reverse complement strand
GCCCTTACCGGGATCACGATCCCCGATTCCGTAACCGGGATCGGTAACTACGCTTTTTCGGGCTGCGCAAGCCTTACCGGTATCACGATCCCCGATTCCGTAACCGGGATCGGTAGCTACGCTTTTTCGGGCTGCGCAAGCCTTACCGAGATCACGATCCCGAACAGTGTGGAATGGATCGGCGATCACGCGTTCAGGCTCTGCACGGAGCTTACCCGCGTCACCCTTTCAAATCAGATGATGTTCCTCGATCCGTTTCTGTTCCAGGATTGCGAAGCTCTTACCGAAATCACGATCCCCGATTCCGTAACCGGGATCGGGGAAGGCGCGTTCTTCGGCTGCAAAGCCCTTACCGAAATCACGATTCCCGATAATGTGACCGGAATCGGAGAAAGGGCGTTTTCCGGCTGCAAAAGTCTTACCCGGATCACGATCCCGAACAGTGTGGAATGGATCGGTAATGACGCGTTTCAGAACTGTATCAGCCTTACCGGTATTACGATCCCGAATAAGGTAACGGTCCTTTCAAACAATCTGTTTTCAGGCTGCACAGGCCTTACCGGGATCACGATCCCGGATAGCGTAACAATGCTCGGCGACAGCGTTTTCATGGGCTGCACGGGTCTTACCGATATTACGCTTCCCAATACCGTGATCGGGATCGGCAATTATGTTTTTTCGGGCTGCACAAGCCTTACCGAAATCACGATCCCGAACAGCGTTGAATGGATCGGCGATTACGGTTTTCAAAATTGCACGGGGCTTGCCGATGTTACGCTTTCAACGAAGATGACATATATCGGACAGTATCTGTTTACAGGCTGTGCGGCTCTTTCCGATATTACGATCCCCGATTCCGTAACCGGGATCGGTAACTACGCGTTTTCCGGCTGTACGGCCCTTACCGGGATCACGATCCCGAACAGCGTTGAATGGATCGGCGACAGGGCGTTCAAGAACTGCGCAAAGCTTGCCGATGTTGTGCTCTCAACACAGATGACGTCTATCGCGCAGTATCTGTTTCAGGGCTGTACAGCCCTTACCGGGATCACGATCCCCGATTCCGTAACCGGGATCGGTAACTACGCTTTTTTGGGCTGCGCAAGCCTTACCGGGATCACGATCCCGAACAGCGTTGAATGGATCGGGGACGGCGCGTTCAAGAACTGCGCGAAGCTTGCCGATGTTGCGCTTTCAACGCAGATGACGTATATCGCGCAGTATCTGTTTCAGGGCTGTGAGGCCCTTACCGAAATTGCGATCCCCGACGCCGTTACAGGAATCGGGAACAATGCGTTCCAAAACTGCGTAAGCCTTACGGAAATTTTGTTTGGGGATAACGTAACAAGTATCGGGCCCTACGCGTTTTCCGGCTGCGCAAGCCTTGCCGGGATCACGATCCCGAACAGCGTTGAACAGATCGGCGATTACGCTTTTCAAAATTGCACGGGGCTTGCCGGTATTACGCTTTCAAACCGGATGACGTATATCGGGCAGTATCTGTTTACAGGCTGCACAGCCCTTACCGATATTACGATCCCCGATTCCGTAACCGGGATCGGTAACGACGCGTTTTCCGGCTGTACAGCCCTTACCGGGATCACGATCCCGAACAGCGTTGAATGGATCGGCGACAGGGCGTTCAAGAACTGCGCAAAGCTTGCCGATGTTGTGCTCTCAACACAGATGACGTCTATCGCGCAGTATCTGTTTCAGGGCTGCACGGCCCTTACCGATATTACAATCCCCGATTCCATAACCGGGATCGGGAGCGCAGCGTTTTACGACTGCAATAGCCTTACCGGGATCACGATCCCCGATTCCGTAACCGGGATCGGGAACGAAGCGTTTTCGAACTGCGTAAGCCTTACGGAAATTTTGTTTGGGGATAACGTAACAAACATCGGGGCTTACGCGTTTTCCGGCTGTGCAAGCCTTGCCGGAATCACGATCCCGAATAGTGTGGAACAGATCGGCAATTACGCTTTTCAAAATTGCACGGGGCTTGCCGATGTTACGCTTTCAAACCGGATGACGTATATCGGGCAGTATCTGTTTCAGGACTGCAAAGCCCTTACCGGTATTACGCTCCCCAATTCCGTAACCGGGATCGAGAAATATGCGTTTTCCGGCTGCACAAGCCTTGTCGAGATCACGATCCCCGAAAATGTGACAGGCATCGGTTCATACGCATTCAGAAGCTGTACGGGGCTGCAGGCGGCGTTGATCATGAACGCTGCGGTAAATATCGGTTCCGCAGCGTTTTCCGGCTGCGACAGCCTTACCATCTGGGGATACACAGGCAGCACAAGCGAACAATATGCCGAAAAGAACAATATCCCCTTTGAGACGCTGGGAACGCAGAGATGCCTTCAGCTGACCGTGCTTACGCCGGACGGCGCCGACGTGACGCAGGAATGTGCGGTCACGTGGTACGCGGGTAGCGACGGCAGAGTTCTCGGTACCGGCGCAAAAATTTACGTCAGCAGCGCTTACGGCGCGGATATCACTTATCAAATTGTCCCGGGCGGCGCGCTGGCGGACGTTTACATGCAGCCGGAGCCGCAGCAGGCGCAGGCGGAGGAAGCGGTGAACAGTATCGTTTATCGCCTGTCGCCCGTTATCGCCCGTGAGATCGCCGTTACGGTGACCGACGCCGACGGAAACCGCCGCAGCGACGCGGCGGTAACGGCAGAGCTGCCTGCGGCCGACGGCGCGGTAAGAACCGTTGAACTGACCCCGGACGCGGACGGCGTTTTCCGCGGCGCGCTGCCGGATGCGCCCGCCGTGCTGCGCGTGTCTCTGGACCGTCATTTTACTTATACAAAAACGCTTCCGGCGGAGGGCGACGTTCAGCTCGACGTCTCTTTGAAAGCGCTGCCGGATTACCGTATACACCTGTCCTTGACCCGTATCAGCGCCGCTGCGCCGGGGGAAACGCCCTTTACGGCGCAGGCGGATGATTTCGGCGGGCTTGCCTTTACGCTTTTTAACCTTACCGCAGATGCGCCGATCACGGACTTTGAAGCCGTATTTCCCTATATTTACCTGCCGGAAGGAGCCGCGGCCCCCGGCGACACGCTGCGCATCGGTGTAAGCGACCCCGCGGGGCGGTATACGGCGCAGGACGTTACGGCAACAACGGACGAACGCCTGTCGGGCAGCGCGCAGATGACCTTTACGGAAAACGGCAGGATCCTCGTTTCGGATATCATGGGCGACGCGTGCAGAGCGATATTGTTTGACGCCCACGGAAACACGCTGTGCGCCGCTGCCGTAACGCAGGAATATCGCAGCGACCCGCTGCCGGACGGCGACTATCAGATCGCCCTGCTGCAGGATTCGCGTCTGCTGCGCAGCGTAAGCGCCCTCTCACGCCTGAACGGCTTCGGCCTTGCCGAGGGCAGCGATTATCTGCTGCTGCATGCGGCGGTGCGCAGCGGCGAGATCACCCTGCTTACCGGGGGGCAGGTTCCGTCCTTCGATGAAAGCCTGTTTTACCGTACCGTACCGGAGGATACCTTCTGTATCGCCGCGGCTGCGTCCGTGGCTGCGGGGCGCACGGTGATGGTCTGCTGCGATTACCGGCTCGATCCCGCCTCCGGCGCCGAAGCCGAAGCGGTGCGTTTTGCGATCCCTCCGCAGGCGGAACCGGTCATCAGCAGCCTGTATGTTTCCGACAAAGGGCATACCTTCAGCTATACCGATCACATTTTAACGATCCGGCTGAGCGATCCGCAGGCGAAGATCCGTTTTTACGTTGTTCCCACCACCGCGGGCGCGCTCGAGATCCCGGCGGAGCTTGCGTACCGCCTGGGGGAAGATACCGTGACGCAGCCCCTCGGCGCGGCGGTATTCACCGCGGAGCTCTCAAAAATCGAAGCCCCGGGAACCGTTGCAGCGATGGAGATACCGGTCACCGGGACCGCCCTTCCCCACAGCACGGTTGAAATATACGACAACGAAAGGGCCGTTGGCAGCACGCAGGCAAACGCAAACGGCACATGGAGCTTTACGGTTTTGCCTGAGACCGATTGGTCCGCATCTTATCACGATATTTACGCGCTGCTCGCCAACGATAAATACCCCGACGCAAAGGCGCAGACCGCGCATTGTATTGTTCAGTACAACCCGCAGGCGGTGCAGCTGTCAAAAATCACGGTGATCCACAACGGGCAAACCGTTGCATACGATTATCTGAACCCGGCGCCGGTGAGATCCCTTTCCGTAAATCCCGGCGCGCTGTACTTCACCTTCCTGGTTGATTTCAAATGCGCAGACCCTGCCGAGGTATTTGACGTAAACGTGACAACGGTGAGCGGCAGCGGAACCGAAACCGTGATCCCCTGCGCATACAGCGCCGAAAAAGGCTGCTGGCTCGGTACGTATACCTATAATTCCACCTATGACATTCCCAGCAGCATCTCCTGCCAATGGAACAATCTGCCCGGCATTGTATTCGACGCCGAAAACGCCGAACGCATGCGCGTCGAATACGAAGCGTACGAAAACGCCGTGGCCGCGTATGTTGAAAACGATCTGGAATTCACCGATGCGGAAACAACAGACGATTATT
Organism: uncultured Clostridia bacterium; assembly: GCA_946627725.1. Classification (GTDB taxonomy): domain Bacteria; phylum Bacillota; class Clostridia; order Oscillospirales; family Acutalibacteraceae; genus RUG806. The sequence goes on along the minus strand of CAMOVW010000102.1, from coordinate 6,197 downwards.
CCATTCAGATCGCAACAGACCTTACAACCTCAGAGGTGCTCGGGATACGCGCGGAATATCATCCGGATTACCGTTCCTTCGATTTTTCCGATCTCGTCTTTGCGCCCGCGCAGGACGGCAAAGAGACCGCCGCCGCGGCCGACGGCCCCGTAACGCTGGTCTACGTAAGAGATCCGCAAAAAGAAGAGCTTACGGTATACGCGTCTGTGCTGGCCGTCGATCTCGCACTTGAGGCGGACGCGGCGGAGACGGCCGGAAGGGCTTTGCGAAAGAAACCGATGAAGGCCTCCGGCGACCCGGATTATGATTATATCATCGGTCGGGTGCTCGACCTCAGCGACGTCTTCTTTAAGAAAGTGCTGCCGAAAAGAATTCCGAGTCCGAGCGATCTTTACAGCGTGCCGAAGCATCTGATCGACGAGTTCAACGACCTGAGCAATTATATCGGCATGAAAAAAGAGGTTGCCTTCTTAAGAGACGAATCGATCGCGCGTTATCAGACGATCAATAAATTGCTTGGCGCAAAATGTAAAGACGGATCCACGCGGCTTTCCGGCGCGCAAATGAAGGACGCTGCGCTGCTGGTGAACAGCATCTATGCGATCACAAACGCCTCGCTGAATTCCATGGATGCAATGCTGAACAATTTCTTAACGCAGGTTCAGTGGGAATCCTTCAGGTTCGCTCTGGCGTTCGGGGCAAAAGAAGCCTTTGAACCCGTACAAAAATTTTTTGACGCCTGGGACGATTTTCGCGCCCCGTTCAAGGATCTGAATAAGTCAAGAGAATTAATTGTGAACGTATTCCCCGACGCGGAACCCTTCCTGAAGCCGATAGATGCCTTGGATACGTTCTTTGAAAGCTGCGAAACGCTGACCAACCAGTGGAGTGTGCGTACCGCGGAAGAATTGTGGGGCGAGGTATACGGCATTGAAAATGAAATGAACAGCTTGTACGACGAGCTGACCAATCTGATCTTATCGTCTTATAAGAGCTGCGATTCCAAGCCCCCTGTGCCGAAGCCGCCCCACGGCTCCGATCCCATTTATTTCCCGCATACGATAGACCCCTCCGGCTACGTTTACGAGGCCGTGCCCTCGAACCGGCTGAAGGACGTTACCGCCGAGATCTATTATTACGACGACGCGGCCGCGCAAGAGGTTTTGTGGGACGCCGCCGAATACGATCAGTACAATCCGCTGCTGACGGATGAAAACGGCGTGTTCGCCTGGGACGTGCCCGAAGGAAAATGGCTTGTAAAATTCCGTAAGGAAGGCTACCTTGATGCGGATTCCCGCTTTGACCCCGCGGCGGACAAGGACGGATGGCTGCCGGTACCGCCGCCCCAGTTGGAAGTGAACACCGCAATGATCTCTGAAGCGGCGCCCTCCGTTGCCGCCGTGAACATATACGAAAATGAGATTCAGATCCTGTTTACGCAGTACATGCAGCCGGATACCGTAAATACGGATACCGTGCGCATCACCGCAGGCGGCGAACCGCTTGCGGGTACCCTCGAGGCCGTGAACGCGGAGTTCAACTACGACGAAACCGCGCAGTACGCCTCTGTGTTCGCCTTTACCCCCGCCTCGCCGCTGCAGGGCGAGGTGCAAACGGAAATCCGCGGCGCGGTCAACTACGCCGGCGCCCCCATGGAGGGGACCTATACCGCCTCCGGCGCGCCGGAGATCAAGCCGGAATCCATAGAGCTTATCCTTTCCTCCCCCGTTGATTTCGGCGGAAGTGGCACGCTGGATATCTCCGTGCTGCCGGCCGGCGCGGGCGCGAACAAAACGATTACGCTTACCAGCGCTTGCCCGCAGGTGATCCGCCTTGCAGAGGAAACGGTAACGCTGGATGAAAACGGCCGCGCGCAGGCGACCGTGGTCGGCGAGCTGCCCGGCGGCGCGATCATCACCGCCGCGCTGGACGGCACACAGATCAAAGCAGCCATCGACGTCGCCACAGGCGCACCGGCGGAGCCGCCGGAGCCCGCAGCCTGCGAAAGGGTGACCGCAAACCTGGCCAACGGCGCTGCGGTGCCCGCCGGAACGGAGCTGATCCTCTCCACCGCAACCGAGGGCGCGCAGATCTATTACACGCTTGACGGCACCTGCCCCTGCGTGGAAGACAGCGATTCCCGCTTCCTTTATACCGGGCCGATCCCCATCACCGAAGATATCTTCATCATCGCCTACGCCGTAAAGGACGGCCTTGCGGACAGCAAAACCGCAAGCTTTATGTTCTCGGTTTCCCCCGCCGGTTATCTGCCCGGCGACCCGGATAACGACGGCGCAGTCACAGCCGCCGACGCGCGCCTTGCCCTGCGCAGATCCGTGCTGCTGGAGGACTATGCGGAGGGCTCCCCCGCATATATCGCGTGCGACGTTGACGGCAACGGTCTGATCACGGCCGCCGACGCAAGGCTGATCCTGCGCGCTGCCGTGGGGCTGGAAACGTTAGGCTGAACCGTTTATCTTTCCCCTGATATAAACCGACCCCCGAACGCATTTCTCGTTCGGGGGGTTTTTGTGTGACGGTGATTCGGTTTGTATTTTATTGTTTTTTCATTATGTACGCCGCTGCGCCGGCGGCAGCGCCGAGGGCGAGGGCGCCCAGCACGGCCGCTTTCTGCTTCCATACGTCGTCCGCGTCCCACAGGTAGCGCAGGGCGCTGACCGGGTTTTTGCCGCACAGGTCGGTATATCGCAGGTGCTCGGTTTCGTAGCGCCCGTCCTCATACAGGCGGAACACCCTTACGCCGCGGGCGGGGCTGCCGTAGCAGCGGAAGGAGGCCCCCGGGGTCTGGATGAAATCGATTCCGTCCAGATTGCCCTCAAAGCAGTTCAGGTGGTCGTGGCCGAATACCACGGCCTTTACGTCGCCGTTGGCTTTGATGGCGTCGAACAGGCCCGCGTCCGTATCGCACACGCTGGGGAACTCGCCCATCTCGCCCTTTACGCCGTAAATCAGGCGGTAGCTGTGCCCCTTCTCTTTGATCGCGCCGGGCAGCTCGCCGCAGGGCTCCACCAGCCGCAGCGTTTCGCGCAGGGGCACGTGCTGAAACAGCAGCGCGGGTACGGGACTGCCGCCGTTTTCCGCGGCGAGGGCTTTGCAGGTTTTATCGTACCACGCGGTGGTTTCGGGCTTGATCTCGCAGCGGCCCCGCCCTTCGGCGTGGTCCGTCCAGGCGGAATCCAGCATCCAAAGGTTATACGCGACCCGGCTGCCGTCCTCCGAAAAAACAGGGATATTATAGGTGTCCACGTCCACGGTCTGATCCGGGTTATCCAGCCCGACGCAGCCGGGGTAATCCCGGTAGATCTCCGCCTGCTTCTCTTTTGTGATCTCGTTCATATCGTCGTGGTTGCCGTAGATTATGGCAAAGGGGATGCCCCGCCCCGCAATGGGCTCCAGCACGTAGGCCAGAGCCTTCTGCATGGCGCGGAATTCTTTTTCTTTTGTGTTTACGGTCAGCCTGCTCACCACGGGAAGCGCGTCGCGGAAGTGATTGCCCAGCGTGTTGTCGCCGGTGAGCAGGATCAGATCCGGCCGCACCCGGTCGTAGGCCTTATTCAGCATCCACAGCATGGTGCGGCGCACGTACTGCAGATCCTGCGGGTCGCTCACCTGCAGCACCGTGAATACGCCGTTTTTGAATCTCAGTTTGTTATCGCTCATTGCCAGGTTTCCTCTTCGTATGCTTCGTTGATCTTCTGGGCGGTGCCTGCGCGGCGGGCGTTGAGCTCTTTATACATTTCGTCGCGCATTTCTTTGTCGATGTTGTAGCCGAACATCGGTATCATGCCGATCAGCACCACCACGGCGGTGATGATGGTAGCCATCGCGAAGATCCAGCGCTGCGCCTTTTCGGGCTGCGGGCGCTTTTCGGGATAGGCGGTCTGGTCGTAGCCGATCCATTTTTTATACAGCGGCTCCAGAATGCCGTTGACGCGGTTGGGGATCTTGCCGAAAATGGTGCCCGCCATACTCAGCGTGGCCTCGCTGCGGTAGCCGTATTTCCATTCGATATAGTCGTTCAGCTCGTTGCCCACCTCGTCCGCCGATATGCTCTTTATGCCCCAGAAGGTGGCGTAGATGATCTCCCACACTGCGGTGACCGGCAGCATGGCCCAGCGGTTGGTAAATAAGGGTTTCCCGTCCTTGCCCTTCAGGAAGCGCCCGTACAGCCACACCGGAATGTAAAAGGTCTTTGCGAACACCTGGCTTATCATATACAGCGATTTGGTGGAATATTTTTTAGAAAGCTCGTTGTATTTGGAAAAGCCGATGGGCTGGAAGAAGAACGAGGGAATGCCCGCGATGGTTTCAAAGGTGGTCATGAACAGCACCCAGCGGTAGTAGTTGTTGGTGGAAACGCCGGTGCCGAAGGCGCCGAGAGAGTTCGAGATCATGTAAGCCAGCACCGGGCGGTTCGTGAACACCACCCGCAGGGTATCGCGCAGTCTCGGCTTTTCGATGCTCTGGTGCACGCGCTCTTTGGCGATGGTGGCGTACCACGTGGTAACCACGCCGGAGACGAGCGCCGTAAGCGGCCCCACCGTCATCAGCGAGAGCTTGATCATCTCTTCACTCGCGCGGTTCTTGAACAGGATGCCGTTGGTGATGAAATCGAGCAGGAATTCGATCACCATATCGGGGATGCGGGAATAGATGATCGTAAAATATTTGCTGATAGCCAGCAGCCGCCGCCGGTCTGAGGGATAGGGCGTGATCGTGGAAAGGTACCCCGACACGGAGATGCCCTTAAAGGTGGAAAAGCCCTCGAGCACCATTTCCAGCAGCATGAACACGATGAACTTGGGCAGGTAGGTCAGGTTATCCACGTTCGCCTGGCCGAACAGCGCGGGCAGCAGCCAGTAGACCGTGGAAAACAGCGCGCTGGGGATGCCTGCCAAAAACAGGTAGGGCACAAACTTGCCCCAGCGTGTGCGCGTTTTTTCGATCACGCTGCCGATCAGCATGTCGTCCACGATATCCCAAACGCCCGCGATGGCGTTGAATAACGACTGCAGGTTGAGGTCGATCTTTAAAATACTGTCGGTAAACAGGCTCTTGTGCCCGTCGATGTTGAAGCCGTTGTTGGCGTCGAACAGCATGTAGCCGAGCGTCTCTTTGCGCGAGACCACGCGGCGGTCCACCTCCACCATACGGCCGAGCTTTTTGTTGACTTCCTCATTGGAACCGTGCGCGGCGAGATAGGTAATCTCGTCCATCTGGAATCTGCTCATGCGTGCACCTCCCCGGCTTTGGCCTCAGCCGCGCTCTCGGCTTCGTTCTGCAGCTCCGCCAGCGCCACCAGCATCTTGCGGCGGATATCCTCTTTGCTCCGGCCGTCGTTTACGTAACCGAAATACTCTTCGCTCGGCAGGCCGCCGATGAAGCATTTCGTGTATTTCACAGGAATGCCGGAGAGCACCACGTGCAGGTTCCAGCAAAAGCTTACTGTCTGCAGCAAAATGTAGAGATATGCGCCGATACCGGCCGAGGGATCGCCGTATTTTTCGGTATAAGCGGGCGCCTTCACCGCGATCAGAAACACGATCAGCGCCCCTGCGGCAGCGGCGAGCATCACGCCGTACAGCGCAATCGCCCGCCCCTTGCCGTGCCTGCCCAGCGACATCACGTTCAGGATCAGGCACACAAGGATCATGGCGACGCTCAGCGTCAGCAGAAGCACGGCGGCGTTGAATACGTTGCCGCCCGGCATGCCGGCACGGAGCGCGTCATTCGTAAAATAGTTGTATACGTCGAGCACGTTCTCTTTGCCGATGAGATTTGCCAGCGGCAGAAACAGCGCGCCTACGGGCAGCAGCGTGAGCACGATGCGCATTATCGCCTTCCAGCTGCCGGCGTAGGCGGCCTTGGCGCGGTCCACCTTGGGCTGGAACTTCGCATGCTCCACTTCGGCCTTTTCGGATTCGTCCAGAAGCCGGTCATTGGCCTTGTAGTAATTCAGATTGACGCCGCATTCGGGGCATTCCGGCTTCCAGTCCGTAATGCGCAGCCGATAGCCGCAGTGCGGGCAAACCGCCATAACGATCCCTCCCAAATTTTAATGATAATTTTATTTTAGCAGTAAACAAAAGAAAAATCAACTGCAGAAGAAAAACACGGAATGGGTAAATTATAATTTGTCGCGCACCTGCGCGCCAAATTATAGTGATATATTTTTG
>CAMOVW010000101.1 GCA_946627725.1 uncultured Clostridia bacterium | reverse complement strand
GAGGTAGGCTCCATCCTGATCGACGAAGCCCGTACCCCCCTGATCATTTCCGGCCGCGGCGATAAATCCTCCGATTTATATAAGCTGGCGGATGAGTGCGCCCGCCGTATGAAGGTGCAGCGCATTACCGAGCTGGAAGCCAAGAAGGATATCGAAGATATCATCGAAGAGGGCGTGCATTATATCGTGGACGAAAAAGCCCGCACCGCCACCCTTACCAAAGCCGGCACCGCCATGGTGGAGGAATTCTTCAACATCGAAAACCTCTCCGCCCCCGAAAATCTGAACATCGCTCACCATATCAATCAGGCCATCAAGGCCCGCGGGGTGATGAAGCGGGATATCGATTACGTTGTAAAAGACGGCGAAGTGCTGATCGTGGACGAATTCACCGGCCGTATCATGCTGGGCCGCCGCTATAACGAAGGCCTGCACCAGGCCATCGAAGCCAAGGAAGGCGTGAACGTGCGCAGCGAATCCAAAACCCTTGCCACCATCACCTTCCAGAACTATTTCCGTCTTTACAAAAAGCTCTCGGGTATGACGGGTACCGCCATGACGGAGAGCGAAGAATTTCAGGAGATCTATAACCTTGACGTGGTAGAGATCCCCACCAACAAGCCCATGATCCGCATCGATCACGACGACGTGATGTATAAAACCGAAAAGGCCAAGTTCAACGCCATCATCGAGCAGGTGCGCGCCTGCCACGAAAAAGGGCAGCCGGTGCTGGTGGGTACTGTAAGCATCGAAAAGAGCGAGCAGCTCTCTCACGCGCTGAAGCGCGCCGGTATCAAGCACGAAGTGCTCAACGCCAAGCAGCACGAGCGCGAGGCCGAGATCGTGGCCCAGGCCGGTAAGCTGGGCGCCGTTACCATCGCCACCAACATGGCGGGCCGCGGTACCGATATCATTCTGGGCGGCAACGCCGAATATATGGCCAAGGCCGAAATGCGCAAAATGGAATTCACCGAAGAGCTGATCAGCGAAGCCACCGGTTTTTCCGAAACAAGCGACGAAGAGATCCTTAACGCCCGCAAGGTGTTCTCAGAACTGGAATCACAGTATAAGGCGGAGCTGAAGGACGAAGCCGAGCAGGTGCGCGCCGCAGGCGGTTTGTTTATTCTGGGCACCGTGCGGCACGAGGCAAGGCGTATCGATAACCAGCTGCGCGGCCGAGCAGGTCGTCAGGGAGACCCGGGTGAAAGCCGCTTCTTCCTCTCTGCAGAAGACGATATCATGCGTCTGTTCGCCGGCGACCGGTTCTATAACGCCCTGAATATGTTCAACCTGCCCGAGGATCAGCCCATCGAGGCCAAAATGTTCTCCAACGCCGTTGAAATGGCGCAGAAGCGGGTTGAGAGCAATAACTTCGGCATCCGTAAAAACGTGCTGCAGTACGACGACGTTATGAACAAACAGCGCGAGGTGATCTACGCGCAGCGCAATCAGGTGCTGGACGGCGTTGATATGGACGCTACCATCCGCAAAATGATTGCGGACAGCGTAAAGGCCAACGTGGCGCTCTACTGCGCCGACAGCGTTCCCGAAAACTGGAATATCGCGGGCCTTACCGCCAAATACGGCTGGCTTGTGGACGGCGTTGATTTCTCCGAATTCAGGAATACCGCCGCAATTACCGATTTTATGCAGGAGCGCGCGCTCGGCCGGCTGGACGATATGGAGGCGCAGTTCGGCAAAGAGATGCTTCTCAAGCTCGAACACAAGGTGCTGATCATGAACGTGGATATGCTGTGGATGGACCATATCGACGCCATGGATCAGCTCAAACGCGGCATCGGCCTGCAGGCATACGCCCAGCACGATCCCGTTGTGGCGTACCGCAACCTGGGCTTTGAAATGTTTGAGGAAATGACCGAATCCATCCGCGAGAACACGGTGCAGATGCTGCTCACCGCCCAGGCCCGTTCCGAAGAGGACGTGCAGCGGACGCAAACGGTTACCATCACCTCCACCTCCGGCGGTTCTACCGACGGCAGCGAGAAGAAGCAGCCGGTAAAGAAAGGCCAGAAGGTGGGCCGCAACGATCCCTGCCCCTGCGGCAGCGGCAAAAAATACAAGCACTGCTGCGGCAGATAAAAAGGGGTTCGCCTATGTATGATCAATATCCGAACGGCGGCTATCCGAACGGAAACGATCCGAACGGCGGTCGGCCCGGGGGTTATCAAAACGGAGGTTATCCGGTACAGCCGCAGAGAGGAAAAATCTCACGGTTTTTTCATTCGCCGGAATACCGTCCGCAGAGGGCGCTGTATTTCGCCGGCAACCTGTTGGGCGTCGGCTTCCTCGGGTATCTGCTGCTGAGCACGCTGTTTTCCATGGTGCTGCGGGGCAGCCCGGTCATCTATGATATGTATCAGAACCGGCCTCTGTATTCTTACATGCTGGATATCCTTTATTCCATCCTCTGCGTGGGGCTGCCGTTTCTCACCGTCGCCGTCTTTTTACGGCGCACCCGGTTCTATCGGGATCTGTCGGTACCCTTCGGCAAGCCTTACGAAAACAGCCATGCGCTGCTGCTGGTTTGCGCGGGGCTCGGCATTTGCTTTGTTGGCAGCCTTGCCACCAACTACTTTGCCGCGTTTGCGAAATCCGCCGGCTTCGATTTCTATTCTTACGAGCAGGCGCTGGAACCCGAGGTTCTTCCCGAAGGTGTGATCGGCGTCATTGTGATGGTGCTTCGCAGCGCTTTGGTGCCCGCCATCGTGGAGGAATGTGTGTTCCGCGGCGTGATCCTGCAAAGCCTGCGCAGGTTCGGCGATTGGTTCGCCATTGTTTCCAGCGCCGTGCTGTTCGGCCTGATGCACGCCAATATGACGCAGGTGCCTTTTGCGATCATCGCGGGTATCGCGCTCGGTTACGTGGCCGTTGTTTCGGGCTCGCTCAGAACCAGCATGGCCGTGCATTTTCTGAATAACGCCGTTTCGGTTGTTACCGTTGCGGTACAAACCTACGGCGGCGACGCGCCTGCGCTGATCGCTTCCAACGTTATTATTTACGGCGGTATCGTGCTGGGCGTGATCGGGGTTGCGGTGTTCGCTTCCAAAAACCGTTTCGCGCTGCGTTTGCGCCCCGGAGCTTACGGCTATGTATCCGCAAAGCCGGCGATCCTGTTCCTTGCCCCCGCGCTGCTGGTAGGCGCGGTGTGGCTGCTTTGGTACACGGTAAACGATATCATTGGGTTCAACGAGTGGATCCTGGGGCTGCTATGACAGAATACGAAACCATCACCTCCCGCGCCAATCCGAAAATCAAAGCTGCCGCGGCGCTGCTGAGCGCCCGTGGGCGGAAAGAAACCGGTCTGTTTCTGGCCGAGGGGGCGCGTTTGTGCGCCGATGCGGCGCAGTTCGGCGCCGAAATACAAACTTTGTTTATTACGCCTGCCGCGGCAAAGACCTATTCCGCGCAGTTTGATGCGGTGCGCGCATGCGCCGGCAGCGTGTATTATATTGACGAGGCGGTTGCCGAAAAGCTTTCCGATACCGCTTCCAGCCAACACTTTTTCTGTGTTGCCCGCCAAAAAGAAGCGTCTATTACTCCCGATGCATCCGGCTTGTACGTGCTTACGGACCGGCTTCAGAATCCCGATAATTTAGGGGCGCTGGCCCGCTCGGCGGAGGCCTTCGGTGCCGCCGGCATGGTAGTGTGCGGCGGGTGCGATCCCTACGCGCCGAAAGCCCTGCGTGCCTCTATGGGGGCGCTCCTGCGGTTCCCCGTGGTAAAGGCGGAAACCGCCGCCGAGGGGCTGCGGCCCTTCTCGGAGCTGCATATGCGCATCTTTGCCGCGGTGCTGCGGCCGGAAGCCCGCGATATCCGCGAGGTCTCCTTTTCCGGCGGCGGCGTCCTTGTGATCGGCAACGAGGGCAGCGGCGTGGGCGAAGACGTGCTCTCCGCGTGTACGGACCCCGTGATCATCCCGATGGCCGGCCGGGCGGAAAGCCTGAACGCGGCCGCCGCAGGCGCGGTGCTGCTGTGGGAGCTGGCAGGGAAGCGGGCGCCGCAGATGCATCGCAAATCATGATCCGATACCCGAAAATGTGAATGGATCGGGGGAAGTATGGAAAATATTATTTTATGGCTGCAGCTCAGCTTTACGCTGGGCGGCACCGGCGCAGGGGGAAAGCTGCTGCGCAGATACCGCACGGCGGACGCGCTTTTCTCTTTGGATCCCGCCCTGCTTGTAAAAACCGGCGAGCTCACCGAAGCCACCGCCGAAAAGCTGATCCGCGCCCGTTCGCTGCGGGGCCGCGCCCAATCGGTTGCCGCGGTGTGCCGCAATTTCGGCTGGCAGGTGCTCACCCCCGAAAATAAGTTCTACCCGCAGGAATTCTTTTATCTGAAAGATCCGCCTTACGCGATCTACGCCATGGGGGATCTCACCTATCTTTCGCACCGGCAGAAGGCCGCCGTGGTGGGTACCCGCGCGCCCGCGCCTGCCGCTCTGCGCGCCGCCTACGATATCGGCGCGGTGCTCTCGCAGAACAACGTTGTAACGGTGAGCGGCGGCGCCCTCGGTATCGACAGCGCCGCCCATGAGGGCGCCCTTACCGCCGCCGGCGGCACGGTTTGTATACTGGGCATGGGGCTGGGGCACCAGTATCTGCCCGAAAAGGCCTTTATGCGCCGCCGGATCGCCCGGCGGGGCGTGCTGCTCAGCGAAATCGTCCCCTTTGAAGGCCCCACCGTGGCCACCTTCCCGCGCCGCAACCGGCTGATCGCCGCCATTGCGGGGAGCCTTACCGTGGTGCAGTCCGGCGAGCGGGGCGGCTCCATGATCAGCGCGGAATACGCCCGGCAATACGGCAGGCAGCTGTTTGCGCTGTCGCCGGAGGCGCTTGCGTCCCCCGGCTGCGAAAAGCTGATAAGCGAAGGCGCCGCGCCGCTGGATAACGCCGCCGCGCTGCTGTCGTTCTACGGCGTCTCCGAGGGGGAAGACTGGCCTCTTTCAAACGGCGGCAGCGTACCGCCGGTGCTCACCCCAACGCTTTGCACCCTGCAGGAATTCGCCCGCCTCAACGGCGTTACCGAGGCCGAAGCCCTGCCTTTGTATGAGGAGCTGTGCGGCCGCGCCGCGGCGGCAGCGCCATATGAAATCAAAAACAGCATTACCGGCAAAAATACGCCGGTGAAAAAAACGGCGGTATCCCGCCCGGCAGCGGAAAAACCGGCAGTGAAAGCCGCGCCGCCGCCGAAACATACCGGGCCGGACGCGGCGCAGATGATGCAGATTGCCGATGCGCAGCATCTTACCGGCGATGAGCGAACCGTGTTTCTTGCGCTTTCGGGCGAACCCCGCAGCCTTGACGCGGTCGCCGATCAAACCGGTCTTTCCGCCCCCGCGGTAATGACAGCCCTCACCTTTCTTGAGCTTGCGGGGCTGGCCGATACCCTGCCCGGAAACCGTGCCGCCGTGCATATCGGCGCGTGACCGGCGGGCAATCAAAACAGAAAATTACTACAATTTTAATATAGGAGAACGATAAAAAATGCAGTCATTGGTGATTGTTGAGTCGCCCGCAAAGGCGAAGACCATAAAAAAATATCTCGGCCCCGGGTATGAGGTGAAAGCCTCTATGGGGCACGTAAGGGATCTGTATTCCAGCAAACTGAGCGTGGACGTCAAAAACGATTTTGAACCCAACTATACGGTGATCAAGGGGAAGGAAAAGCTGCTTGCGGAGCTGAAAGCCGCCGCCGAGAAGAGCGACCGCGTTTACCTCGCAACGGACCCCGACCGCGAAGGCGAAGCCATCTCATGGCACCTTGCCACGGTATTGGGGCTGGATCTGAACCTTACCGACAGGGTCAAATTCAACGAGATCAACAAAAGAAGCGTGCTGGCGGGTATCGCCAACCCCGAAAAGATCGATCTCGATCTTGTAAACGCCCAGCAGGCCCGCCGCATTCTGGACCGCCTTGTGGGCTACCGTCTTTCTCCCTTTATCTCGCAGAAGATCCACCGCGGCCTCTCCGCCGGCCGGGTACAGAGCGTGGCTCTGCGCCTGATTGTGGACAGGGAAGAGGAGATCGCAAAATTTGTGCCCGAAGAATTCTGGACCGTTGAGGCCGCCCTCAGCGCGCCGCCCTCAAAGAAGCAGTTCAAAGCCGCCTTTGCCGGGGATGAAAACGGCAAGGTAAAACTCACCAACGAAGCCGAAACCAAAGAGATCCTTGCGCGGCTGGAGGGCGCCGTGTATCGCGTTGCCGATATCAAAAAGGGCGTTCGCAAAAAGCAGCCCTCGCCCCCGTTTATCACCTCCACCCTGCAGCAGGAGGCCTCCCGCCAGCTGGGCTTTACCGCAAAGCGCACCATGAAGGTGGCGCAGGAGCTGTATGAAGGTATCGACGTGGAAGGCCACGGCGCCGTGGGTCTGATCACCTATATGCGTACCGATTCGCTGCGCATCAGCGAGGAATCCCGCGCCGAGGGCAACCGCTATATCAGCGAGCAGTTCGGCGAAAAATACCTGCCCGAAAAACCCCGTTATTATAAATCACGCGCCGGCGCGCAGGACGGCCACGAGGCCATACGTCCCTCCAACGTGTTCATCACGCCGGAAAGCGCCAAAGGCTCCCTCACCGCGGAGCAGTTCAAGCTCTATTCCCTGATCTGGCGGCGGTTCCTTGCCAGCCTGATGGCCTCCAGCGTGCAGGATACGGTAAAAACCGAGATCCACGCCGTGCAGAACGGCGACGAAAGCAGATATTGCCTGTTTACCGCCAGCGGCTATACCGTGCGGTTCGACGGTTATACCGCGCTTTACGACAATACCGGCGACGATGAAGAGAGCAAAACCTCTCTGCCGGAGCTCACCGCGGGCGCGGTTCTCAAGCTGCGCGATCTGAAGGATGAGCAGCACTTCACTCAGCCCCCCATGCGTTATACCGAGGCCTCTCTGATCAAAACGCTGGAAGAAACCGGCGTTGGCCGCCCCAGCACCTACGCCTCCATCCTCTCCACCATTCTGGACCGCGATTATGTGGAGCGGGAATCCAAAAAGACCTTAAAACCCACGGAGCTGGGCACCGCCATCACTTCGCTGCTGAAAGAAAAATTCCCCAAAATCGTAAATACCAAATTTACCGCGGCCATGGAGGCGGATCTGGATAAGATCGAAGCCGGCGGCTACGATTACACCAAAATGCTGCACAGCTTCTACGATGAATTTGAAGATACGCTGCAAAAGGCGAAATCCTCCATGGAGGGCGTCAAGATCAGCCTTGAAGCGGATAAAACCGATATCCCCTGCGAAAAGTGCGGGGCCAATATGGTGGTTAAGGTGAGCCGTTACGGCAAATTCCTTGCCTGCCCCAATTACCCGGAATGCAAATTCACCAAGCCCTTTGTTACCAATACCGCCGGCCTCTGCCCCGTGTGCGGCGGCAACGTGATCGGCAAAAAGAGCAAAAAAGGCCACGCCTTTTACGGCTGCTCCAATTATCCCACCTGTAATTTCATGACCTGGGATAAGCCTACGGACGAGAAGTGCCCCTCCTGCGGCTCCACCCTGTTCAAAAGCCGCGGCGGCAAGGTGCACTGCCTGAAAGAGGGCTGCGGCTACGAAGCCCCCAAGGGCAAGAAAAATGACTGAGCCGGTAACCGTGATCGGCGGCGGCTTCGCCGGGTGCGAGGCCGCAATGCAGCTGGCAAAGCGGGGCGTACCCGTGCGGCTGTACGAAATGAAGCCGAAAAAATATTCACCCGCCCATAAAAGCGAAAACCTTTGCGAACTGGTGTGTTCCAATTCCTTCAAGGCCGCCCGGGTGGAAAGCGCCGCGGGGCTGCTGAAGGCCGAAATGGAAAAACTGGGCAGCGTGTGCGTGAAATACGCCAAAGAAAACGCCGTGCCCGCCGGCGGCGCGCTGGCCGTGGACCGGGATCTGTTTTCCGCCGCCGTAACAAAAGCGGTACTTGCCGAACCCCTGATCGAGATCGTGCGGGAGGAATGCGCTTCGGTGCCCCGCAGCGGCATCGTGATCGTTGCCGCCGGGCCGCTGGCAAGCGAGGCGTTAAGCGCGGATATCGAAAACCTCTGCGGCGCGCCCCTCAGCTTTTTTGACGCGGCCGCCCCCATCGTGACCGCCGAAAGCATCGATATGGCCCGGGCTTTTACCCAGAGCCGCTACGAAAAGGGCGGCGACGACTATGTGAACTGCCCGATGAACAAAGCGGAATACGAGGCCTTTTATGAAGCGCTGATCTCTGCCGAAACCGCCGTGCTCCACGATTTTGAAAAGGATGGGATCTACGAGGGCTGCATGCCCATCGAGGTGATGGCAAAGCGGGGCGAGAATACCATTCGCTTCGGTCCCATGAAGCCGGTCGGCCTGCGCGATCCCGCCACCGGGCACCGCCCCTGGGCCGTGCTGCAGCTGCGCAAAGAAAACGCCGCCGGCACGCTGTTCAATCTTGTGGGATTTCAAACGAACCTGAAATTCGGCGAGCAGCAGCGGGTGTTCTCTTTGATCCCCGCGCTGAAAAACGCGGAGTTCGTGCGCTACGGCGTAATGCACCGCAACACCTTTCTGAAATCCCCGGGGCTGCTTACGTCCCATTTCAATATGATAGAACATCCTGATATCTTCTTCGCCGGGCAGATCACCGGCGTGGAGGGGTATATGGAATCCGCCGCCGCCGGTATTCTGGCCGGGATCAACGCCGCAAACCGCGCGCTGGGCAAAGAACCCTTCCTTCCGCCGGAGATCAGCATGCTGGGCGCATTGGCCCGCTATATCGCCGATACCTCCGTAAAGGATTTTCAGCCGATGGGCGCCGCCATGGGCCTTCTGCCGCCCCTTGATACCAAAATCCGCGATAAAAAACAGCGTTACGCCATGCTGGCGCAGAGAGCGCTTGATTCAATTAAGGAACCGTAAAACGGATCCGGAATTGAAAAGGAATTATATATGAAATCACTTCAATCGAAATTACAGTATCATTTCAACGACCCCTCACTATTGGAGCTTGCTCTCACCCATTCCTCCTTTGCCAACGAAAAGGGGGCGCATCACGATAACGAGCGGCTTGAGTTTTTAGGCGATTCGGTGCTGGGCTTTATCACCGCCGAATACCTTTATACCACCATGCCCGGCACGCCGGAAGGGGAGCTCACCAAGCTGCGCAGCGCCGCCGTGTGCGAAAAATCGCTGGCGGTGTTCGCCCGGGAGCTGGATCTGGGCAGCTACCTCCGGCTCGGCAAGGGCGAAACCCACAGCGGCGGGGCGGACCGCCCCAGCATCCTTTCTGACGCGTTCGAGAGCGTGATCGCCGCCATCTATCTGGACGGCGGCATGGAGGCCGCAAAAACCTTTGTGCTGCGCTTTATATCCAAAGCCCAACGGAACGTGGACGCGGTCACCGATTTCAAAACCAAGCTGCAGGAGATCGTGCAGCAGAATCCGGACGAGCACCTGAGCTACGTGCTTGCCGCCGAGGCGGGGCCGGATCACGATAAAACCTTTACCGTTGAGGTCTACCTCAATTCCAACTGTATCGCCACCGGCGAGGGCCACTCCAAGAAAAAGGCCGAGCAGGCCGCCGCGCAGAAAGCGCTGGAACTGATGGGAGTGCGCCTGTGAAGCACGTAAACGTGAGTCTGTTCGTGCCGCACCTGGGCTGCCCCCACAGATGCATCTTCTGCGATCAGACCGCCATCTCCGGGGCGGGCAGGCCCATCACAAAAGAGGAGATCGTTTCCGCCTGTGAAACGGCGCTGCGTTCGCCCCACGATCCCGAAAACGCCGAGATCGCCTTTTTCGGCGGCAGCTTTACCGCCGTAAACCGTGAGGTACAGGCCATGTGCCTTGAAGCGGCGGCGCCCTATCTCAAAAAGGGCTTCTCCGGCATCCGTATCTCCACCCGGCCGGACGCGATCGACGCCGATACGCTCCGCTTTCTGAAAGAGCGCGGCGTAACCGCCATCGAGCTGGGCGCGCAGAGCATGGACGACCGCGTTCTGTCTCTCAATGAACGGGGCCACACCGCCGCCGATACCGCCGCGGCCTGCAGGCTGATCCGCTCCTTCGGTTTTTCCCTCGGCCTGCAGATGATGACCGGCCTTTACGGCAGTGCTTGCGAAACCGACCTTGCCACGGCCCGGGCGTTTATCGAACTGCAGCCGGATACCGTGCGCATCTATCCCACCGTGGTTCTCCGCAATACCGCTTTGGCAAAGCTGTACGAAAGCGGCTTATATTCGCCGCCCGCCCTTTCGCAGAGCGTCTCTCTTTGCGCAAAGCTGCTGCTCTCGTTTCATGAAAACGGTATCCCTGTGATCCGTCTGGGGCTCCACTCCGGCGGAAACGTGGATGAGAACTATATGGCTGGGCCCTATCATCCCGCCTTCTGTGAACTGTGTGAAAACGAGATCTACCGGCAGAAAACCGAAGCGCTGCTCGCTTCTCTGCCGCCCGGCGCGTACACGCTGCACGTCGCCCCCGGGCACGCCTCAAAGGCGGCGGGGCAGAAACGCGCAAACCTGATCGCTTACGAAACCCGCGGCCTGCGGCTGAAGATCCGCGAAACCCCGAACGCCGCGGCGTACGAACCCTTTATCACCGAATCTGACCTTTCCCGAAAGGAAAATTTATGTACCTGAAAGCATTGGAAATACAGGGCTTCAAGTCCTTTCCCGATAAAACGGTGCTCACCTTCGAGCACGGCATCACCGGCGTGGTTGGCCCCAACGGCAGCGGCAAGTCCAACATTGCGGACGCCGTCCGCTGGGTGCTGGGCGAAAAATCAACCAAGCAGCTGCGCGGCTCCAAAATGGAAGACGTGATCTTCTCCGGTACCGCCGCCCGCCGCCCCCAGGGCTTTGCCGAGGTCACGCTGCGGCTGGATAACAGCGACGGCGCCCTTGCCAATCCCGAAAA
>CAMOVW010000100.1 GCA_946627725.1 uncultured Clostridia bacterium | reverse complement strand
GCCGCAGGCCTGCATCTGCCGCAGACCACCGTCCGCGGCGATATAAAAACAGGTATCGTTATAAATGGGGCGGTAAGCGTCGTATTCTCCCGCGCCGAAGATCACACAGGTTTGCGGCAGGGGGCGGCCGGTCAAAAGGGGATAAAGCTCGTCCGCATTGTTCGCAAACACGTGGGCGCCGGCGGTTTCCAGCTCGCCGGGGGCGGCGAACCCGTAAGTTACGCCGATGGAATCCACCCCCGCCTCTTTGGCGGCGAGAATATCGCTTTTGGTATCGCCGATCATCACGGTATCCTGCTTTTGTATGCCGAAATCCGCCGCCGCCCGCAGAATATAATCCGATTTTTTCAGCGCCGTATCCTTCAGCGACGTACAGTAGAAGCCGGAAAAAAGCGTTTTGATCTCCAACAGACCGGCGATCTTTTCCACAAATTCCAGCGGTTTGCCGGAGCACACCGCCAGCGTATATCCCGCCGTTTGCAGCAGCGAGAGCGCCTTCTTGACGCCGGGGTAAAGTACCGCCTCCGTGGTGCCGATGGGGCGGTAGCGCTCCCGGTAGGCATCCACCAGCTTCAGCGTCGTTTCATGATCCGCGCCGAAAAACCGCATAAAAGAGTCGTACAGCGGCGGGCCTACAAACCGCCGCAGGGTTTCGGCGTCCGGCGGCGCAAAACCGTATTTTTCCGCCGCATAGCGCACGCAGTTGAAGATCCCCTCGCTGTTGTCGATCACGGTGCCGTCAAAATCAAACAGCAGCAGCTTTTTTCCTTCCATGGTCACGCCTCCCGCAGCAGCGGCGCAGCCGCGGCAAGAATGCGGGCGTGCACCTCTTCCGGCGTGCCGTCCGCGTTGATATATACGATGTTGTCTTTGCCTTTCAAAGCGTCGAACACCCGGTCGAACTGCCGTGCCACGGCGGAGAGGGTCTCCACCGTTTCAAATATTTCCAGCTCCTCCGCTTTGCGGTTCGCGGTGATGCGCTCAATACACTTTTCGGGGGACATGGTCAGAAACAGGGTCAGATCCGGCCGCGCGATCTCCGGGCAGCGGAAGTGCATATCCATGGCCCAATCCATATCCGTGCCGCAGCCCTGATAGGCGAAGGTGGAATAATAATACCGGTCCAGTATTACGGTATCGCCCTGCGCCAGATGCTTTTGAATTCCGTTTTCGGGGTCGGCGTTCTGGTTGATGCGGTCCGCCAGAAACAAAGCGGCGTCCGCCCAGGGGGAGCCGCCGAATTCGCCTGCAAGCCTTCTGCGCAGAAATCTGCCGGTGGGCAGGGCGGAGGGCTCCGCGTCCGTATACACGGTTTGTTCCTTTTGCCGCAGTGCTTCCGCCAGCAGCTTCAGCTGGGTGCTTTTGCCGGTGCCATCCAGCCCTTCAAATACGATAAAGGTTCCTTTTTTCATAAGTTATCCTTTCGCTTCATATAAGCGGTCCGCCAGCGCGGCCATGGCGGGCATATCCAGCGTTTCCGCCCGGGTATCCGGCGGCAGGCCGAGGGCGGCAAGCGCGTTTGTTACCGCCTCTTTTGAAAGCCCCAGCTCGCCGCACAGCCCGTTGACCGCGGTTTTTCTGCGGTGGGCGAAGGCCGCCTTCACGGTACGGAAGAACCACGCCTCGTCTTTTGTTTCCACCGGCGGCGCGGCGCGGCGGGTCAGGCGGATCACGGCGCTGTTCACCTTGGGCGGCGGGGTAAAGGAGCCCGCTTTCACCACGAACAGCAATTCCGCCTCCGCGTAATACTCCACCGCGGCGGTCAGCGCGCCCGCGTCCCGCTGCCCCAGCTTTGCCGTGATGCGTTCGGCGGCTTCTTTCTGCACCATCAGGGTCAGCGTTTCAAAAGGTACGCCGCATTCCAGCAGCCGCATCAGCACGGGGGAGGTGATATAGTAGGGCAGGTTTGCGCACACGTGCAGCTTCTGCCCCGGCGTAAAGTATTTTTCCGCCAGCGCGGGGATATCCGTTTTCAATATATCCGCGTTTTCAACAAACACGTTGTTTTTGCCGTCCAGCGTACGTGCCAGCACCGGCAGAAGACGCCGGTCCAGCTCCACGGTAACCACGGTTTGCGCCGCTTTCGCCAGCTCCACGGTCAGCACGCCCACGCCGGGGCCGATTTCCAATACGCCGTCCTCCGGCCCGATGCCGGAAAGGGAAGCCATCTTCGGGCAAACGGCGGGGTCGGTAATAAAATTTTGCCCCAGCGCTTTTGAAAAGGTAAAACCGGCGGCGGAGAGCAGCCGCCGCACGGTCTGAATGTCGGTTAAATTATATTCCATAAATCTTCTTTTTGCAGTCCTCGTAAGCCGCGTCCCATACGGATCTGTCCTGCGGGGCAAAGCGCATCAGCGCAAAGCTGCGCCCTATGGCGGCGCGGGCTTCGCTTACGTCCTTCATTGCTCCCAGAGAGATCAGCTGTACCGCCACGTTGCCCAGCACGGTGGCTTCGGTGGGGCCGGCGGATACCGGTACGCCGCAGGCATCGGCGGTCATGCGGTTCAGGGTGTTATCCTGCGAGCCGCCGCCCACGATATAAATGCTGCCGTAATTCTTGCCGGTGCAGTACCGCATCTGCTCCAGCACGGCGCGGTATTTCAGCGCAAGGCTTTCGTAAATGCAGCGCACGATCTCGCCCTCCGTCTGCGGCGCGGCCTGGCCTGTGCGTTCGCAGTAAGCGCGGATGCGGCCGGGCAGGTCGCCGGGCTGTACAAAATCGGGCGCGTCGGGGTCGATGAAGCATTGGAAGGGCTTTGCGTGCATGGCGGCCTCTTCCAGTGCGGCAAAGGAGAAATCTTTCCCCTCCCGTTTCCACTGGCGGCGGCTCTCCTGGATCAGCCACAGCCCGCAGATGTTTTTCAGAAAAGCGGTTGCGTAATCAAAGCCGCCCTCGTTGGTAAAGTTGCACTTGCGGGAGCGCTCTCCGGCGGCGGGGGCGTCCGGCTCGGTGCCGAACAGGCTCCACGTGCCGCTGCTGATAAAGGCGAAATCCTTCTCCATTGTGGGCACCGCGGTAACGGCGCTCTGGGTATCGTGGCCGCAAACGGCGATCACCGGGGTCTGCGGTACGCCCAGCTCCTTCGCCAGCTTGTCGGTCAGGCGGCCGATCACCGTGCCGGGCTTTACGATATCGCAGAAGATATGCTTCGGGTAGCCGAAGGCGGTAAGGATCTCGTCGCTCCAGCCGTGGGTGTGGATATCCACCATACCGGAGGTGGTGGCGATGGAATACTCGCTCACCTTTTCGCCGGTGAGGAAATAAGAGAGCAGATCCGGCATGAACAGCATTTTATCCGCCTGCTCCAGCAGGGTGGGATCCTTCTCTTTTACGCTCAGCAGCTGAAATACGGTGTTGAACTCCATAAACTGAATGCCGGATATGGCATAGAGCCGGTCGTTGGAGATGTATTTTTCGCTGTGTTCGATCATGCCGCGGGTGCGGGCGTCCCGGTAGTGCACCGGGTTTGCGAGCAGCTTTCCGTTTTTGTCGATAAAACCGAAATCCACGCCCCAGGTATCGATGCCGATGCTGTCGAAGCCCCCGGCGGCCTTCGCTTTCAGTATGCCCTGCTTTATTTCGTGGAACAGCCGCAGCACGTCCCAGTAAAAGGTGCCGTTCAGTTCAACCGGGTCGTTGGAAAAGCGATGCACCTCGTTCAGTTCGATTTTTCCGTTTTCGTAACTGCCCAGAATGGCTCTGCCGCTGGATGCGCCGAAATCAAATGCCAATACCCGTTTCATTTGACCACGCCTTTCTTTAATATAATGTTTGCGTAAATGGCGGTTTCGCCGGTGGCCACCACGGCGTAAGCCTGGCGCGCCCGCTCATAGAAAGCGAACCGCTCGATCTGCGAAATGTTCGTTTCGCCGTTGGCTTCGGTTACGATCTTTTCGTAATCCGCCCATATCTCCGGGGTATCTTCGCCCTCGCCGGTGGCCATCAGCATCACGGGGGAGGCTACGTACGTATCCAGCGGCAGCAGCTGCAGTATGGCTTTCAGCATCTGCGGCACGCCGAGTCCGTCCGCCCGTACAAGGCGCTTTGCGTTGGAGGCGGCGGGGAAGTTGCCGTCCCCCAGCACGATCTCGTCGCCGTGCCCCATTTCACATAAGATCTTCAAAAGCTCCGGAGAGATCTCCGCAGGTATTCCCTTTAACATTTTATAAATCTCCTTTCGGTATAGTTCAAATCATTCCGCATTCCGAATTATATTCAGTCTTCCGGCGGAATGCCGTCGGTGTATTGCGAATTGTAAAGCAGCGCGTAGAAGCCGTCCGCCGCAAGAAGCTGCTCGTGGGTGCCCTGCTCCACGATATGCCCTTTCTTCATCACAAGAATATTATCGGCGTTCTTTATGGTGGAAAGCCGGTGGGCGATCACAAAGCTGGTGCGGCCCTGCATCAGTTCGTTCATGGCAACCTGAATGTTCTGTTCGGTTTTGGTGTCCACGGAGCTGGTGGCCTCGTCCAGAATCAGCACTTTTGGGTTGGCAACGATGGCGCGGGCGATGGTGAGCAGCTGCCGCTGGCCCTGCGAGAGGTTCGTGCCCTCTTCGGTGAGCTCGGTATCGAAGCCCTTGGGCTGCTGCATGATAAAATCGTAAATAAAAGCGCTCTTTGCCGCCGCTTCGATCTGCTCGTCCGTGGCATCGGCGTTGCCGTAGCGGATGTTTTCGCGTATGGTGCCCTTGAACAGCCACGTATCCTGCAGCACCATACCGAAGTTGGAGCGCAGCTTGTCGCGGCTCATGGTGTAAATATCGGTGCCGTCCAGATAGATATGGCCCTTATCGATATCGTAAAAGCGCATCAGCAGGTTCACTATGGTGGTTTTGCCCGCGCCGGTGGGCCCTACGATGGCGGTGGTGGAACCGGGAAGCGCGGTCAGGTTCAGGTCGTCGATCAAAGGCACGTCCTCTTTGTAACGGAAAGAAACGTCTTTGAATTCGATCTTGCCCCTGAGGTCGGTTTTTCCGTCGTTTTCGGTATTGTCCGGCGATTCCTCTTCTTCGTCCATCAGGGCGAATACCCGTTCCGCCGAGGCGAGGGAACTCTGGATATTATTGATAACCTTGGAAAGATTGATGATGGGGGAGGAGAAATAGCTGGAGTAGCTCAGGAATTTTGAGATATCGCCGATCCCCCCGATGCCTGCGGCTGCGCCGCCCGTTTTCGCGCCTACGTACAGATAGCCGCCCAGCAGGCAAAGGCTTACGTAGTTGATATTTTTGATCAGGGTGAGCACGGGGCTGAGCACGCCGGCGATCATATTCGCCATAAAGCTGTTTTTGCCGAGGCGCTCGGTGATCCCTCTGAACTCGCTGATGGATTGCTGCTCATGGCCGAAGATCTTTACAATGGTGTGCCCGGCGTACATCTCTTCGATGTGGCCGTTGAGGTCGCCCATGGTATCCCAATACCGCCGGAACCAGACCTTCGATTTTTTGGATACGTAATAAGAGATGGAAGCGGAAACCGGCACAAGAACGATGGAGGCCAGCGTCATCCATACGCTGCCGGTGCGCAGCATCATAAACAGGCTGCCCACCACCTGTATCGCGTTGGTCATCACGGTGAGAATGCTGCTCTGCAGGCTGGAGCTGACGTTATCGATATCGTTTGTCACTTTGGAGATGATCTGCCCCTTGGTGTATTTATCGAAAAAGCGCAGCGGCATGCGTGAGAGCTTGTCGTTCATTGTGGCGCGCAGAGAGCACACCAGCCGCTGCGAAACGCCTGCCGATACAAATTCCTGAATAAAAGAGAACAGCGCCGCAAGGCCGTAGGTTACGGCGAGATAGATGATCTCCTGCCGCGCGCCGTCAAACGTAACCTGCTGTATTGCGCCTGACGCGCGTTTTGAAATCATATCCTGCAGGGTGTTGATCACCTGACTCATGAATTCGGGGGCGACCACGTTGCACACGGTGGAGGCCATGGCGCAGAACACCACTATGCTCATGGCGAAGGCGTGGGGCTTGATCAGCGCAAAAAAGCGCAGCACCGTACCCTTGGCGTTTTCGGGCTTCTGTTCGTTTTTCTGCTCTTTGCGGTAGGCGGCGTATTTGCTGCTGTACTCCGCCTCGGGGATCGTGTCCATACGTTTATTCTTCATCGCCGTCCGCCTCCTTCAGCGCTTCCTCGCTCAGCTGCGTTGCCACGATCTCGCGGTAGAGTTCGCAGGTTTTCAGAAGCTCTTTGTGGGTGCCTTTGCCCACGATGCGGCCGTTATCCAGCACGATGATCTGGTCCGCGTTCAATACGGTGCCAACGCGCTGCGCCACGATGATCATATTCGTATCTGTAAGGTTTTCTTTCAGCGAGGCGCGCAGCCGGGCGTCGGTGGCCAGATCCAGCGCGGAGAAGCTGTCGTCAAACAGAATGATCTTTGCGCCCTTGGCCACGGCCCGCGCAATGGCAAGCCGCTGCTTCTGCCCGCCGGAGAAATTCTTGCCCGCCTGCGAAACCATGCTCTGCTCCTGCTCCGGCATGGCGGCCACAAAGTTTTTCGCCTGGGCGATTTCCAGCGCGCGCCATACGTCGGCGTCGGTGGCGTCGGGATTGCCGAAGCGGATGTTATCCGCCACCGTGCCGCTGAACAGAAACGCCTGCTGCGGCACCATCGCTATGGATTCGCACAGCGCTTCGGTGGATTGCTCTTTTACGTTTACGCCGTTTACCAGCACTTCGCCCTCTGCGGCATCGTACAGCCGGGGGATCAGGTTCAGCAGCGTGGATTTGCCGGAACCGGTGATGCCGATAATAGCGGTCATCTGGCCGGGCTCACATGCGAAGCTGATATCCTGCAGCATGAATTCCGGCGCTTCCTTTTTCGGCTTTTCATCCTGTTTTTTCTTGCCGAAACGGCGCTTTTTCTTTTCGGGATCTTTTTTTGGATATCTGAACCCCACGCCGCGGAATTCGATTTTGCCCATATCCTCCGCTTTTGGCGTTACGGGGGCGGCGGGCTCTTCGATATCGGAAACCGCCTCCATAATGGCTTTGATGCGCTTGCCCGAAACCGAAGCTCTGGGGATGGATACCACAATACTCACCACCGAGAGCAGGGAAGAGAGGATCAGCGAGAAATAGGCGATAAAAGCCGAAAGGCTGGGGATGGTGGCGGCGATCTCTTCGGCGGTGGCGGAGGGGTCGTTGATATTATCCAGCACCTTTTTCATGATCACCACGATCAGGCCGTACATAAACAGCGTGGCAAACGGCATCAGCCCTGCCATCAGCCGGGCGGCCCGCAGCGACAGGCCCGTAAGCTTTTTATTTGTTTCGTTGAAACGGTCGTCTTCATATTGAGTGCGGTTGAAGGCCCTTACCACGCGGATTCCGCTGATTTTTTCGCGCATGATCTGGTTTACCTTGTCCAGCAGTTTCTGCACCTTGGAATAAATGGGCATAATGATAATGATCATCGCCACCGCCAGCACAAGCAGCATCGGTATCACGCTGAGGCTGATCATCAGCACGTCTTTGCTGGTTTGGTACGCCATCACAATACCGCCCACCAGCATAATGGGGATGGGCAGCAGCGATTTGAGCGTGTTCAGTACAATATCGTGGATCTGGCGCACGTCGTTCGTGGTGCGCGTTACCAGAGAGGATACGCCGATTTTATCTATGCTGCTCTGGCTCAGGTGCGATACCTTATTAAAGATATAATTGCGCAGCGCAATGGAATACCCCACCGAGGTTTTGGTGGAGAAGTAGGTGTTGAGGATGGAAGTTGCTACGCCCGCCAGCGTAAACGCCAGCATAATAAGCCCCATGTGCAAGATCCCCTGTATATCGGAATCGAGGATCGCCTGCATTATATTTTTCGTATAGTATGGCAGAAGAAGCTGCAGTACCGTGTAACCGGTGCCCAGAACGATCGACAGTGTCAGCAGCCACTTATACGGACCGAGCAGGCTCAAAACCTTTTTCATTTTCGGTCTCCTTTTTTCAACATTATTATTTATAGTACCATACCCCGAAAAAAAATACAATAGCTTAATTTTAATACAACACCTTTAAATAATTAAAAAAAGAAAACCGAAAATTGTATATTTCACTGAAAAAAAACAGAATTATAAAAAAAGCTTGTTTTTTTTTCGCTTCGGGTGGATAATAAAACAGAAATAATTGTACGGTGAAAGAAATGGTATTTTCAAGTTTGCTTTTTGTGCTGGTGTTTTTGCCGGCAAATCTGTTCCTCTATTTTCTGGTTGATTCCGTCAAAGCGAAAAACGCAGTTCTTCTGGTGTTTTCGCTTGTTTTTTATGCATGGGGCGAACCGGTATACGTGCTGATCCTCATCGGCATGTCTTTCTTCTGTTGGCTGTTCTCGCGTCTGCTGGAACGGGCCGGCGGCCGCGTGGGGCTCAGGCGGCTGCTGATGTTCCTTTCCGCTGCCGTATGTATCGGCTCCATCGGGTTTTTCAAGTACGCCGGGTTCCTGGTTGAAAATATCAACCTGCTGGCGGGCAGAACGCTGCTGGCGGTGCCTGCGCTCTCGCTGCCCATCGGTATTTCGTTTTATACCTTCCAGCTGCTCACTTACGTGGCGGACGTTTACCGCGGCGACGTGCCCGCGCAGAAGTCCTTCTGGCGGGTTCTGCTGTACGCGGGGTTGTTCCACCAGTGCGTGGCAGGCCCCATCGTGCGCTACGGCGATATCGAGAACGAGCTTACCAACCGGCATACCGATCTCACCGAGGCGGGCCGCGGCGCAACGCGGTTCATCTGCGGGCTTGCGAAAAAGGCGGTGCTTGCCAACGGCTGCGGCGCTGCCGTGGACGCCCTTCTGCTCTCCGACGCCGCGATATCGGACGCGGGCCTTCTTACGCAAAACCTTGCCCTGCTCTCCGGGCGCAGCGCGCTTACCTTATGGGCGGGCATGGCGTTCTATATGCTGCAGATCTATCTCGATTTTTCCGCCTATTCCGATATGGCCATCGGCATGGGCCTGATCTGCGGGTTCCATTACAAAGAAAACTTCGATTATCCCTATATCTCCGGTTCCGTAACCGAGTTCTGGCGCCGGTGGCATATCTCGCTGGGTACCTTCTTCCGCGACTATGTCTACATTCCTCTGGGCGGCAACCGCAAGGGCAAGGCCCGCCAGATACTGAATCTGTTTGCGGTGTGGGCTCTTACCGGCCTGTGGCACGGCGCCAGCTGGAATTTTGTGCTCTGGGGCCTGTATTTCTTTGTGTTCCTTGTGCTCGAAAAGTTTGTGTTCGGCAAGCTGCTTGAAAAAACAAAAGTGCTCAAGCACGTCTATCTGCTGATCGTCGTTTACTTCGGCTGGGTGCTGTTCAAGTTTACTTCGCTTTCCGAGGTCGGGGCGGTGGTAAAAGGTATGTTCTGCCGCAACGGCAATCCGCTTTCCACCTTTGAAAGCAAAGATTTCCTTATGCACTACGTGCTGTTCTTCGCGCTGTGCGTGCTTGCCTGCACGCCGCTGGTGCGTTCGGTATCCGCATATCTGCGCAAAAAGAGCGAAAACGGCGGCGCCGTCGCGGTGTTTACGGGCGCCGTGAACATCGTGCTGCCGGTATGCCTTCTGGCGGTATCGGTGCTCTTCCTGATCGGCGATTCCTATAACCCCTTCCTTTACTTCCGTTTCTGAAAAAAGGTGGATCAAAATGGAAATTATAGATAATAACAAATTGAACGGCGCGCCCGAAAACAGCGCGCAAAACAATAACGCGCCCGAAAAGAGCGTGCCGGAGGGCGATCACCCCGGCAAGGACAAGCCCCGCCGCGGTTATCTTCGGCTGAAGCTCGGCGTGCTCGCCGCGGTGGTGCTGAGCATGACGTTTCTGTCTTTCATACTGCCGCTGCGGCCTACCGTTTCCGAAGCGGAGAAGCGCGAGCTTGCGAAGTTCCCCTCCTTCAGTATGGAAGCTCTGTTCAGCGGGCAGTATTTTTCCGATATTTCCGCCTGGTATTCCGATACGGTTCCCTTCCGCGATCTGTTTACGGGGCTCAGCTCCCGGCTGCAGCACCTGCTCGGCACGGGCGCGGTGCGCTCCGGCTTCAGCGAGGGCGTAAAGGGAGACGATATCCCCGATATCCCCACGCCGGATCAGATCAGCACCGAAACAAATACCGCGCCGGTTTCCGAGGCGACTACGGCAGAAACCACAACCGAGGCGCCAACCGAAGAGGTTACCGAAGAGATGCAGCAGCTCTCAAATATTCTGGTATACGGCGACGCGGGCTACGAATATTATTACTTTTCGCAGGAGCCTTCCGAAAAGTACGTTTCGGCGGTCAACCGGGCGGCGGAGCTGCTGGCGGGCAAAGCCACGGTTTACGATATGATCATCCCCACCAGCACCGGCATCCTTCTGCCGGATTCCGTGCTCGAAACCATCTCCGTATCGGATCAGGCCAAGGCCATATCTTATATGGAAGCGCTGCTCAATCCTTTGGTAAAGAAGGTGAGTATCTTCGATACGCTGAAAGAACACAAAAACGAATATATCTATTTCCGCACGGATCACCACTGGACGGGCCTCGGCGCGTATTACGCTTATGTGAAGTTCTGCGAGGCGAAAGGGGTAACCCCGGTTGCGCTGGAGGATTGCGAATACCGGGCCTTTGATAATTTCCACGGCTCTTTCTATACCGATTCCGGCAACGATCCGGCATTGGGCAACAATCCCGACGTGGTTGAGACCTGGCTGCCGAAAGTAAACGCGGATATCACCATTACGGATTCCAACGGCAATACCTTCTCCGGCCCCGTGATCTACGACGAAACCAACAACAGCACTTATAACAAATACGGCGCGTTTATCTGGGGCGATAATCCCTTCTCGGTGATCGAAAACCACAATATGGAATCCGGCGAGAGCTGCCTGCTGATCAAAGAGAGCTTCGGCAACGCCATTGCGCCGCTGCTGATATACAATTATAAATATGTATACGTTATGGATTACCGCTATT
>CAMOVW010000099.1 GCA_946627725.1 uncultured Clostridia bacterium | reverse complement strand
CGGCGGTGGCGGTTCTGAGGAACCGCGCTACCGGGGTGGCAGCTTTATTGCGGAAACTGTGATTCTTGCGAACGGCGAACGGCAAACGGCGAACGGCGGTCGCGCCTGCGGCGCGACAAACTGCAATTTCCTCCCGAAACCGATTGACATTTTTATGTGTAATCATATATAATTGAACCGTAAACTATGAAAGGTCTGACTTGAACGATGAAAAAGTTTTTTGCCGTATTTCTCTGCGTTTGCCTGCTTGTGCCGGTGTTTTCCGCGGCGGCGGGGGCTTTGCCTCTGAGCGCCGGGATCGACGCGCTGCGGGATGAATTCTATTTCGGCGTTGCGCCGGACGACGAGGGCGCTACCATGGACTATTACGCCTTCGCCCCCGAGGGGGAGGGCAAGTTCCCGCTGGTGGTGTGGCTCCACGGGCTGGTTTCCGGCGGGTATCCCGGGCGGCAGATCACAAAAAACGATATCTCTTACTGGGCGTCCGATGAATTTCAGGCCCGGTTCACAAACGGCGGCGCGTTTCTGTTGGCGCCCCGCTCCACCGAGGTGGTGGCGGATTGGACCGACGATATGATCAAGCCCCTGAAATCGCTGATCGACGGCTTCATCGCGGATAATTACGACCGTGTGGATCTGAGCCGCATCTATATCGGCGGGCTTTCCATGGGCGCAAAAATGGTGTATAAAATGATCGCCGCCTACCCCGAGATGTTTGCGGCGGCCTTTCCCTGCAGCCCCTATTTCGTGATCACAAGCTCCATGGCCTACGACGTGCGCAACACCCCCATCTGGCAGCTCTCCAGCAAAAGGGACGTGTATATGCCCTTCCGCACCTGGATCAGCCGGGATTGGGACCGGGTTGTAACCGCCTCCCGCTGCAAAGACGACCTCCGCTGGACGGTGTTTGAAACCGCCCTGAAGCCGGACGGCACAAAACCCGGCACCACCCACGATACCTGGTACGCCGCCACCTACGATATGTTTATGTACGATAACGAGCCCTTCACCGGCAGCGTGACCTACGACGGCAATTATAACGAGGTGGAACTCACCTATCCCCACGGCATGATCTCGTGGCTGTGCAATTATACCTCCGATTATTACGTTGCCCCGCCGCGTCACACCGTAAGTATTCCAGGGGTGTTTTATCGGATCTATACCAGATTCATCGAGTATATCGCCCGCATCGTAAAAGCCATCGGCCTGAAGGGCGTTCTGGGATAACCCTCCCGCCCCACACAACCGCATACATCAGATCCCGCCTGCCGCAGGCGGGATTTTTGTGTAAAGTTGCAGTTTGTCGCGCCGTTGGCGCGACAGCGATATGGATCCTGACGGATCCGCGATATGTCCGTTGGACGCGATATGCTTTTGCATCCTCGCCGTAGGCGAGATATGCAAAAAAGCGCGATATGTGCCTGCGGCACGTGATATGGTAAGGAGCCATATCATATCGCATGCAGTGAAACTGCATATATCGCAATTTACGAAGTAAATTATATCGCGTTGCGAAGCAACATATCGCAAAAGCAACGTTGTTTTTTCAAAATACAGTTTGGTGCGGAGTAACTTTGGTAGCGCGGCAGGGCTCGGCTACGCAACGGTAGGGCGCCATACTGCGGACGCTCAGATATATGCTATCGGCTGACAGCTATCGGCTATCGGCTTTATCGCGCGAACAGCGCGATAAATTATAATTTCTTCCCCTGCCGCAATGAGATTTGTGCAGTTTTCAGCGGCTCCCTGACACGGGGACGGCTTCTATGTCTTTTTCTGATTCCGGCTTGCTGATTTTTGCAAACTTCAAAGACATAGAATCCGTCCCCATGTCCCGGCGACTTTTTGCAAACGGCGATTATCATCTGATCCCGCATTTTTTCGTGAACCCCATTTTTTTTGTCCGATAACCGGCAAAAACCATCACTTGTGACGATGTGCGTTTGAAAAAAACATGATACAATAATTGTAACTATAGGTTTTGGGGTTGACTTGAACATGTTGATCTGCGATAATCTTGTAGCAAGCAAGCGTAGCTTTTATATTGCTTAATTCCACCGTCAGGCGCTGAGGGTTTTTCCTTTCTGCGCCCGGCGGTTTTTGTTTTTGCTGTTTCAGGCATCCTAAAACGTATGGGTATCATCATCTTGTTTGGAGTATCCCGCTATGAAAAAAACGTTGGCAATTTTTCTTTCTGTTCTGTTTCTGCTGCCGCTGGCCGCCTGCGCCCGCGGGGGAGATCCCGCCCGCGAAACGGACCCGGCGAACCCCGTGGAGGATCCGTGGAAGGACGAGGGCGAATCCGCCGCGCCGATCGTTTCTCCCGACCTGGGGCTCAACGAGGGCAAGCACTATATTTATCACGAATTTGTGTTTGAAGCGCAGGATGACTTGCCCCTGTTCGTATGCGACGGGGCCGATACGGCGGAGGTGACCGGCGATATCCGCCTGCGCATTGCCGACGAGAGAAACAACGATCTGTTTACCGTTGTTCTGCGCGTGCCCATGGATGCCCCGCCGGAGGAAAACCAGAGCGTATTCATGCTCTCGCTGTATTTTACGCATGATAACCGCTATCTGATCGGCGTGATCCCGCAGCAAAACGACCGCGAGGCCTTCTATTATTATGATAACGCAAAAAAGACCCTCGATTTCATCGGCCGGGCGGAAGAGATCCGCTTTTTGGGCAAAACCTTTTTGCTGCGCGCCCTGTATGAGGGCGAGGCCGAGCGCTCCGAGGTGGCCGTGTTCGATAAGGACTGCCGTCTGCTGGGCACCTACCCGGACGTATACGATATGGAGCTGTATGAACGCACGCTCTACTGCCTGCAGGGCAGCGACCCCGTTGTGCTGGCGGCGGCGCCGCTGGATCACTTTTTTGCCGACGAGCCAAACCCCGAAACCAAAGAGCTGTGCCGTTTCCCGGGGTATTCTGCCCGCTTCGGGCTGGCGGATTTCGGCCGCGTAACGCTGATGAAAACGGACGGGAACGAGCTGCGGCTGCTCTCGCTTTCCGAGGCGCTTCTGTATGCGTGCGAGCTTGCCGAAACGCCCGCCGAGGGCAACGAGCCGATCACGGAGAGTTGCGATCTGTTTTCGGTCACGCTGCCCGGCATGTTCAAAGACCGATATGTCTGCGAAAAAACCGAAACCGAAATGCTGTTTTACGAAAAGGCCGCCAAAGAGGCGGGTGAAGGCGGTTTTCTGTTCGGCTTTGCCTGCCTTTCGCCCGAAGAGGCCTTGAATGTTGCCGAAAACAACAACCGGCTGGTTTACCGCCGGTATCTGCGGGGCGGCGAAGAGCGCTATATCGTAACGCAGCTGCCCACCGGCGAACCGGGCAATCAGTATCTGGATGAATTCGTGCCCTTGCGCGACGCTTACGGCAGCGCGGCGGGCTCCCTTGCGGCAGCCGACGGCGCAAAGCTTTTGGATTTCGATTATTCCGGCCTTGTATCGCGCAAGTATTCCGGCAAAACCGAGGGCGGCGTTTACGAGCTTGAGATCACCTCCGCCGAGAGCTACGAACTGACCGCCGCGCTGCGCTTCACCCCCGCCGAGGGGGACCCGCAGGAGACGAACCTGCTGATATTGCTGCTGCAAACCGGTAAATTCACCTTCCCGCAGCAAAACGGCGCGCTCGGCTTCGGCGAGCTTACGCCGCAGGGCTCCGGCTGGCTTATGACGCTGAACGGCGCGGCCGATACCTGGCTGCACACGGCGCAGCCCGTGGCGCTGAAGTAACCGAATGCGCTTTCTCACTGCCTTTGCGCGGTGTTTACATAGATCCCTCCGGCAACGGAGAAAACATTAATATAAGGGAGAATCATTATGAAACACGGAAAACGATTATTATCTCTGTTCCTCGCCGTGATCATGGTTGTGGCCGTGGCGTTCCCGTCGCTGCCCGGCGTTGGCGTGCTGGTTGATGAGATCGGCGCCGCCGTCACCGCGAACGCGGCCGATCCGGTTCCGCTCAACAAAAAAGCGGACGATTTCGATTTGGAAACCGAGATCCGCAACGCGAAACACGTGGAGGATATATCGGCAACAGCGGCCGACCTTCACAACTGGAAGTTTGTTGACAATTACGATTCGCTGAAAACGGAGTTACAAAAGGATGAAACGTCCTATATCCGCCTTTCCAAGGATATTTATAGAAAGTTTGAAAGCAACGACCAGTCGCGTGAACCCGACGGCGTCGGCAAGATCTACAATCACTGTATCCTGATCAAAAACAATAAGGTGCTCGATCTCAACGGCCATAAGCTTGAGGTGGAGGATTATAAAAACGACCACCAGAGCGCCCTGTTTTACGTGATCAAGCCCGATACCACGGTGATCCTGCTGGATTCCAGCGCCGAGCAGACCGGTAAGATCTGGTACCACAGCGATATCGTAGGAGCGAGCTTTGTATTCAGACACGCCTCGGTAGAGGATCTGTTTCAGGTGCACGACGCCACGGTATACGTGCTGGGCGGCATTTATCAGGCCGGTAAAACGCAGCAGCAGGACGTGTATACCGGCTGGGAGAAATTTGTGGGTATCGCCAGCGCCGTGGTAAAAAGCGCCATCAGCATCGGCTCGCAGGCGTTGGACGTTTACACCACCATCACCAGCGGCGGCACGCTGGGCTCCAGCGGCATACTCAGCGGCATTAAAGACGCCTTCAGCATGGATTCCACCAACGTGAGCGGCGTGCTCTCCAATATGGTGAGCAAGGTATCCGGCAACAAGGACGGCGGCAAAACCGGCGCGCAGGCGCCCACCATCACCAACCCGCTTGCGGGTGGGGCGAACGTGGAGCCCGAGGTTGACGACCTTAACGGCCGTACCGCCAATACCTCCGCGGGCCTGAGTTCTGCCGCGGCTGCTGCCGAAACAAGTCTGGGCACGGCGGATACCGCCGCGCAGGGCGGCACCGGCCCCTCCATTGCAATGGATTCGCTGGGTATTTACGTAAAAACCACCACGGGCAATACTTACGTGTACAGCAAGATGATCGAATCCACCGCCAATCGGATCAACGGCGATAATCCCCTGAAAAAGGGCGACGAGATCGACGTATTGAAAGAAAAAGAGAACGAGGGCGTAAAGTGGTACCTCATCAAATATAAAGATCAGGAGGCCTACGTAAAGCCGGATGGCTTTAAAACGGTGGCTACGGCCGGGCAGATCTCTTCCACCGGCAATATTCTGGAAAACGGCTTGAAGGCCTCCGTACAAACGTTTAAAAAAGAAACCGAAAAAGGCGGCGAAGGGCAGTCCTCCTGGAGCGGCATTATCGAAGCGGGTACCGAAGGCATGGATATGGTTAAGAAATCCGCCAAGGTGCTTGAGAACGCCGTTATGGGCGTGGTGAACGCCGTAAAAACCTATACGGCAAAATGGTATCAGGTGCACTGGGGCACCTGCTTCGATCTGCGCGGCGATGCGCAGCTCGTGATTCTGGACGGTAAATTCGCCGGTTACGGGCAGGGGGTAAAAGAACGCGAAGATAAAGTAGTAGACGGAAAAACCCTGTCCTGGGTAAAGGGCGAATGCGATATCCGCGATGAAGTCATCGATTGCTCCCTCGGCGGCGAGGTATGGATCATGGGCGGCGAATTCTACGGTATGTGCGGCGCAAATATTTTCAACGCCGGTCCGCTGAATTTACCCGCCAACAGAACCAAGATCCACGTGCGCGGCGGCTACTTCAACTGCACCTCCGTAAACAGGATCCGCGGTCTGGAGCCTAAGGATAAGGATAAATCCGTTTGTATCGCCGGTACCAAGGGTCAGGTGAACCTGCCCGTGGAGGCATACGGCAAAGATCTGATCCGCGACGGCCGCATCCAGCTGATCGAATCCACCGGCGTAGGCAATCTGGTGGTAAAGAACCGCAGCATCAACCAGAATGAGATCACCTATTCGCTTTACTGCGCCGAAGAGGATCTGCCGCATCTGAACGAGCTCAAGGTAGCCCCGGGGCAGTCGCAGTATATGGCGAATACCTTCAAGCTGATCGGCAACGCCTCGCAGGATCACGTGCTTGACGGCAGCCATTTCATCAACTTCACCATCGGCGATATGACTGCTGAGCACGCCTATGTGGCGCCGTTGGTCAACAGTAAAAACCTGCGGCAGGTGCTCGGCACCTCCGCAACCGAAAGCGAGCTGGAAGACGCCATCTACGATTCCGAGGCGTGGTATTATAAATATCCAAAAAACAGCTTCCTCAGAAACCTGCGCATGGACGACCGCCAGATAATCGATGGCGTTCTTAAGGCGGGTAAAAAATACGATTATATCTCTGACCTGCGCATTTATACCTACACGCTGCACGAGCTCGACCCCGTAACGCAGGAGGAGATCGGCGCACCGCTGGCGGTGAAAACCGTGCCCAGCTCCAAAATCTTTACCGGTCAGCTCTATCTGATCCCGCATACAACCTCCAACGGCAACGATTATTACCTGTACGACGGCTGGAAGCCCGGCGGTATGTATAAGGTGACCATGGCGGTGGATGAGATCCTTGATATCGGCAGCCCCGATAAATCAAAGCGCGATGCGTTCGGCGAAAGCAAGCGCGTGGCTACGATCGGCACCACCTCGCTGCTGATCCGCTGCTGGGATGCTGCGGATGAAGAATACACACCCATCCGTTTCACGTCTGAAAATCTTGGCCAGAAGGATACCGCTGAGGTCACTTTCCTCAATGCGCGCGTAGGCCGTGTGGATATCTACGGCCAAAAGCTGTTTACGGTGCAGTATAACTGGCGCATCGCCGGTACCAATAACGGCAAAGCGTTTGACGTGCCTCTTCTTACCGCCACGCGCAAGCAGCAGGGCATTACAACCCCCTTCACGATTGAGGGCCATATTTACGACGACTGGGAGTATCAGCATAAGTACCACCCCGATTTCTTAACGGAATTTACCGACCGCGGCGTTGCCAATTCCATCAAGCCCTATTGGGGCGGTTCCGATCAAGTGAAGATTCCTTCCTACGTTACGGTGAACGGCTCAAGCGTTTCCACAGCGGGCAAGCAGATCTACTGCAAGGTGACCTACGGTTTGTGTTACTACCGTTGGGCAAAGGCGATCAAAACCCTGCCGATCATCGAGTTCCCGCCGGTGGCTGACGCCACGCATGCTGCCGATAACGCCGCCTCTGACGTGCGCCAGACGGTACAGCAGTGTACCTATGAAACCAAACGCGTTACCATTAAATCCAACAGGCAGGATGCTCTGATCTGGGCGGCGAGAGGAAATACGCCCGCAACGGACGTTTATGTCCCTGAGGGATCTAATTATCTCATTACCGGGTCGGAATGCAAACTCTATGCTTCTTCCGTAATCCCGCTGATGGAGGATGCCCTTTACCGCTGGAATTATGAGGCGAATGGCAAAGTGCCAAGCGAAGCCGAAGAGAAACAGCTGAAAACGGACAGCGTTCTGGCAGAGAACAGTACTTCGGCAGATTCTCTCTTCTGGACGCTTGATGAGTACAACCCCGAAACCCATGTGGGTGGAGACATAAACGCGACACAGGCGCGGCGCAACGCTGTTAACGCGTCTAAAAATAATAAATATTCCTGCTCTATCGGTGTTCATCGGGAATGGCAGCAGAAACTGGACAACGAGAATGATTTTTACAGGCCGAATAATGCTTATTATCTTAAGCAAAATAGTGTTAATTTCATAAACATTAAGGAAGGGATTACGCTGCGCTGTAAAGTTTGGCTCAAGATTGAGGTCTTTTATAACGGAGAAAAATATGTTGAACCCGGTCACGATTATGTTTATCAAGAAAACCTTGATCTGTATATGGAGCCATATCATCTGATTCCCGTAACGCCGCAGTACTATTTCGGAATGGAGAATGTTTTTGATGATAGAATGACCGATTACGGAAATCTGGAAAGAGACGGCTGGCATTGGGATAAAACCACCAATACGCTGACGCTTAAGAATTATAAGGGTTCCATAACCCCAAACAGATCTTCCGGTACTAACGCAAGTAAAAATGCCAATATGTTTAGATATATCCAGTTGCCGAATGATGCAACCGTCAGACTTCTCGGAGAGAATGAGATCACTTTCCTGTCGCGGTATTATACGAATGCCGATTGGGGAATAGACGAGGAACGATTGCTGAATGCAGACAGCCTGAGATTTGTTGGTGATGGTAATCTTACGATGAAGCTCAAACATACATCGCAGCGCGCATTTGATGCAAGGAGCTCAATGAGATGTATTTATGCCAACCGTATCGTTTTCGATCATACCGGTAAAATCACGTTCGCGCTTGATAACGATTGGCCTCTTGCTGAAGCTGTAGCTAAGTATGAATCGGGGATCCTTGGTTCTTACACAGCAATCAGCACCTACGGTTATATTGTTATGCTTTCCTGTAAGAACGCAACAACGGACGCGGGTGCGTACTTAAATTCCGGAGAAATTGCGTATACGGTAAAAACGCCTCTCTTTGATCCGTCAGATAACGGCCCGTGGACGTCAACAGACCCGAACGGGGAAGAGCATACGTTCTCCAATAAATACGGCATCATAAAAATAGATGGCATGAGACCTATGATTCTCATGCAATTCCCCGCTTCGGGTGGTACGCCGGAACTCCGTGTCGGCGCAAGCGAAGCGAGTGCCAAGCTGGTACCGATGAGCGGAACCGATATCGCCACGTATATCAAAGACGGCACGCGCGGCGAATGGTACGCGTCTCTTAAGTTGAATAACCACCGCCATACGTGGGGTGATACGGTCGTGATCAAGTCCGCAACCGCCACCGAAGGCGGCAAGGTGCGCATGACCTGTGAAGGCTGCGGCGAGACAACCGAAATGGATACCTCTCCGTTTGCGATCACAAGTAAAAATGTATTTATCGATCCGGAGCAAGATAATGCCGGCAAATTGTTGAATTCTCGAATCGTTCTGAGCAACCATCCCGAGGCGGAAAAATACGAAGTCTACCGCAAAAACAGAGAAACCGGCGAATGGGAGCTGCTCGGTTCGGAATCCGGAACGGATTTTTACGATTATGATGTTCAATATCAGCGCAAGTATGATTATAAGTTCAGAATGATCCGCTCCAACGGAGAACCCAAGGTTGCGGAATTCGAATCCATTGGCTGGTGGATGTTACGTCCCGTTGATCCAGGAAGTGCTGTGTATTGCGATATCACGGTAGAGAACGGCTATCCGGATATCGATTTGGCTTATCTTACCGATACGGTTACGATCACTGCGCGGCCTGCTCCCGCCGGAAAGACGTTTGATAAGTGGGAGATTGTAAGCGGACACGAAATCAAGATCGCCGATCCCGCCAATCCGGTTACCACCTTTACCATTGGCACGAGTTATACACAGGATGTTAAGATAAAGGCCACCTATAAGGATCTGCCGCCCGTGCAGCACAGCGTCACCGTTGTGAACGGTACCGCCAGCGCCGCCGCAGCAGCGAAGGGAACCACGATCATCATCACCGCCTCCGCCGCGCCCGAGGGCAAAGCCTTCGATAAGTGGGAGGTTGTTAAAGGCGGTATCACCCTTGCGGACGCCTCCGCCGCCACCACCACCTTTGTGATGGGCGACGCGGACGTGGAAGTGAAGGCCATGTATAAAGATCTGCCTGCTTCGCAGCACAGTATCACCGTAACCGGCGGTACCGCCAGCGTATCCGCTGCCGCAAAGGGCGCCACCGTAACGATTACCGCCAATGCCGCCCCCGAGGGCAAGGTCTTCGATAAGTGGGAGGTTGTAAAAGGCGGCATCACCCTTGCGAGCGCCACCGCCGCCTCCACCACCTTTGTGATGGGCGACGCGGACGTGGAAGTGAAGGCCACCTATAAGGATCTGCCCGCGTCGCAGCACAGTATCACCGTAACCGGCGGTACCGCCGGCGTATCCGCTGCCGCAAAGGGCGCCACCGTAACGATCACCGCCAATGCCGCCCCCGCAGGCAAGGTCTTCGATAAGTGGGAGGTTGTAAAAGGCGGCATCACCCTTGCCAATGCCACCGCCGCCGCCACCACCTTTACGATGGGCGACGCGGACGTGGAAGTGAAGGCCACCTATAAGGACGTCGGCGGCACGGAAGGCTACCTGCTCGGCGACGTGGATAACAACGGCATCGTAAGCTCCGCGGACGCCCGTCTGGCGCTGCGCCGCAGCGTAAACCTTGAAACCTACGCCGAGGGCTCGCCGGAATTCATCGCCTGCGACGTGGATATGGACGGCCGCGTGACCTCCGCCGACGCCCGCCTGATCCTGCGTAGAAGCGTAAACTTCGTAGACCCCGAATGGGGCGTAAAAGCCAATTAAACCCAACGGGCATCAGCCCACACCGGGCTGCCGTACCCCCTCCGGGCACGGCAGCCCTTTGCCGCGCCTCCGGCGCGGCAGCGATATGTCTCCTGACGGATCCGCGATATGTCCGATGGACGCGATATGCTTTTGCATCCTCGCCGTAGGCGAGATATGCAAAAAAGCGCGATATGTGCCTTCGGCACGTGATAAGGTAAGGAGCCATATCATATCGCATGCGGCGCAGCTGCATATATCGCCAAATTCTATCGCGCGGCGCAGCCGCATATCGCAAAAATAACGTTGATTTTTAAATTGCCCTTTCTCACGTCTGCGCCGCAACCGCCGTTCGCAGAAATCTCCGCGTTACGAAAAAAGGCGCGACGCCGCAACGGTAGGGAGCCATACTGCAAACGCACAGATAAATTCTATCAGCTATCAGCTTCTTCTCCATGATAACCAAAAAAAGACGCCCTCCATCCGGAAGGCGTCTCTGTATGTATGCGTTTGCGTTATCAGAAATTCTGCGGGGGCTGATAGTTGTTATCCTGATAAGCGTCCTGCTGCGGCTGGTACTGCGTCTGTTGGTAGTCATCCTGCACCGGCTGGTACTGTGGCTGCTGATAAGCGTCCTGCTGCGGCTGGTACTGATTCTGCTGATAAGCGTCCTGCTGCGGCTGGTACTGATTCTGCTGATAAGCGTCCTGC
>CAMOVW010000098.1 GCA_946627725.1 uncultured Clostridia bacterium | reverse complement strand
GTCCCCTGTATCAATGCCGCCGCGTCGTTTGAAACACAGCGCCAAACTGCAATTTCCGTTTTTTAACTTTTTTCACGCAATCGGTTGATTTTTTTTATTTTATTTAATATTATATATATTTGAATTGTTAAAATTTTTATTTCTGAAGGTGAAATTTTGAGCAAACGAGAAGATATCAGAAATATCGCGATCATCGCACACGTAGACCATGGCAAGACCACGCTGGTGGATAAGCTTTTGAAGCAGAGCGGCACGTTCCGCGAAAACGAGGTGGTGGAAGACCGCGTAATGGACTCCAACGATCTGGAGCGGGAGCGCGGCATTACCATTCTTTCCAAAAATACCAGCGTGAATTACAACGGCGTTAAGATCAACATCGTGGATACCCCCGGCCATGCCGATTTTGGCGGCGAGGTGGAGCGCATCATGATGATGGTAGACGGCGTTCTGCTGCTGGTGGACGCCTTTGAAGGCTGCATGCCCCAAACCCGCTTTGTGCTCTCAAAGGCCCTTGCGCTGCATAAGACCCCGCTGGTGGTGATCAATAAGATCGACCGCCCCGGCGCAAGACCGGACGAGGTGATCGACGAAGTGATCGACCTGTTTATCGAGCTGGGCGCGGACGACGACCAGATCGAATTCCCCGTGATCTTCGCCTCCGCCAGAGAGGGCTACGCCAGCTTCGATAAAGAAGCCCGCTCCGGCGATATGCGCCCGCTGCTGCAGGCGATCCTGGACGAGATCCCCGCCCCCGAGGGCGATGCGGACGGGCCTTTGCAGCTGCTGTTCTCAAGTTTGGATTACGACGATTACGTTGGCCGCATCGGCATCGGCCGCATCGAGCGCGGCCATATCAAGAGCGGCCAGCAGGCCGTGCTGTGCAAAACCGACGGCGAAGAGAAAAGAGTGAAGGTTTCGCGCCTGTATCAGTTTACCGGCCTCGGCCGTACGGAAGCGGAAGAGGCCAGCGTTGGCGATATCGTGGCGGTTTCCGGCGTGGAATCCTTAAACATCGGCGAAACGCTGTGCGATCCGGAGCACCCCGAGGCGCTCCCCTTCGTAAAGATCGACGAGCCCACCCTGAGCATGACCTTCCACGTGAACAACTCCCCCTTTGCGGGCCGCGAGGGCAAGATGGTCACCTCCCGCAATATCCGCGCAAGGCTGTTCAAAGAGGTGGAAACCAACGTGAGCATGCGGGTGGAAGAAACCGATACCACCGATGCGTTCAAGGTATCGGGCAGGGGCGAGCTGCACCTCTCCATTTTAATTGAGACCATGCGGCGGCAGGGCTATGAATTTGCCGTTTCCCGCCCCAAGGTGATTTATAAAACCATAGACGGCAAACGCTGCGAGCCCATGGAGCTGCTGATCGTTGAGGTGCCCAACGATTATGTTGGCCCCGTGATGGAAAAAATCGGCGCGCGCCGCGGCGAGCTTGAAAATATGGGTACCCGCGGCGGCGGAACCAGCCATCTGGAGTTCAAGATCCCCGCCCGCGGCCTGATCGGCTACCGCTCCGAGTTTTTGACCGATACCAACGGCTACGGCATCATGAACAATCTGTTTGCCGGGTACGAACCCTATAAAGGCGAGATCCAGACCCGCGAGCACGGCTCCATCATCGCCCATGAAACCGGCGAAAGCACGGCCTACGGCCTGTTTAACACGCAGGACCGCGGCAGGCTGTTCATCGGCCCCGGCGTACAGGTGTACGAGGGCATGATCGTGGGCGAATGCGCCAAAAACGAGGATATCGTTTGCAACGTATGCAAGAAAAAGCAGATGACCAATACCCGCGCCGCCGGCAGCGACGAGGCCCTGCGCCTTACCCCGCACACCGTGCTGAGCCTTGAGCAGTGCATGGAATTTCTGAGCGACGACGAGCTTCTGGAGGTCACGCCCCAATCGCTTCGTCTGCGCAAAACCATCCTCTCGAAGGAGCAGCGCATGAAGCAGCAGTTCCGTAAGAGCTGAGCAAATATCGGAGGAGATCTAAACTATGGAAAAATCGAAGGTTGAAATCACCGTAAGAAACCAGAATTATACCATTATTACGGACGACGCGCCCGAAAAGGTGCTTGCGCTTGCAAACGGGCTGAACACCATGCTGGACGGCATTATGGATTCCGGCAAGGTGACGCTGACCCAGGCGCTGGTGCTGGCGGCGCTTGATCTTGCCGATAAGGCGAAAACATACAAAACCCTTGCAGATAAATACAAAAGCGAGATCGCCGATTATCTTGAAGACGCCGAACGCGCCATGACGGAGCGGGATCGCTATAAAAGAGAAAACGAAAAGCTTCGTGAGAGGCTTTCCGGAAACTGATCGTTT
The DNA here is from genome assembly GCA_946627725.1 of uncultured Clostridia bacterium. Classification (GTDB taxonomy): domain Bacteria; phylum Bacillota; class Clostridia; order Oscillospirales; family Acutalibacteraceae; genus RUG806. Next base: position 8,720 of record CAMOVW010000098.1, on the reverse strand, counting down.
TATAAATCGGAATCGGAAACGGAGCGGCGCGACGCACAAGGTCATAAGACAACATGAAACAGTCGCGCGACAATAAAAGGCGCTGTGCTTTTTCGCTCCTTTCCGGTTCCCTGTTTTTTAAGGTGCAGATATGTATTATTTTTCCGGGGATTATGATGTTGCAGTGATCGGCGCCGGTCATGCGGGGATCGAGGCGGCGCTTGCCGCTGCCCGGCTCGGCGCAAAGACGGTCGTTTTTACCATCAGCCTTGATATGATCGGCAATATGCCCTGCAACCCCAGCATCGGCGGCACCTCCAAGGGCCATCTGGTGCGGGAGATCGACGCCCTCGGCGGCGAAATGGGCATTGCAGCCGATAAAAACACGCTGCAGAACCGTATGCTGAACCTCGGCAAAGGTCCTGCGGTGCATTCTCTGCGCGCCCAGATCGATCGGCGCGCCTATTCCACTTATATGAAGCACGCGCTGGAACGGCAGCAGGGGCTGGACCTTGTGCAGGCGGAGATCACTTCCCTCACCCGTGGTACGGACGGACGCTGGCGTCTGCGCACCCGGCTGGATTGCGAATATACCGCGAAATGCTGCGTGATCGCCACTGGTACCTTTCTGGACGGCAAGATCTACGTGGGAGATAAGTGTTTTTCCTCCGGCCCGGACGGTACCTTTCCGGCCATCGGCCTGAGCGCTTCGCTGAAAGAGCTGGGCGTGGCGTTGCGCCGGTTCAAAACCGGAACTCCCTCCCGCGTGAACAAGCGCAGCGTGGATCTTGATCTGCTGGAGCCGCAATACGGCGACGAACGGGTGACCCCCTTCTCCTTCAGCGGCGAAACCGCGCCGAAAAACATACTCCCCTGTTATATCACCTATACGAATGACGAAACCAAACGTGTGATCATGGCGAATCTGGATCGATCTCCCCTGTTCGGCGGCATGATCGAGGGCGTAGGTCCCCGGTATTGCCCCAGCATTGAAGATAAAATGGTTCGATTCGCCGAAAAAGAACGGCATCAGATCTTTATTGAGCCCTGCGGTCTGGATACGGAAGAGATGTACCTGCAGGGGCTTTCTTCTTCCCTGCCCATAGACGTGCAGGAGGCGTTTATCCATACCATTCCCGGCCTGACCCACGCCAAAGTGATGCGCAACGCCTACGCCATTGAATATGATTGCGTAGATCCGCTCTCTTTGAAATCCACGCTGGAGTTTACAAACCTCCCCGCCCTGTTTGGCGCAGGTCAGTTCAACGGCTCCTCGGGTTACGAAGAAGCAGCCGCGCAGGGGCTTGTTGCCGGTATCAACGCCGCTCTGCTTGCGCAGAACAAACCGCCCTTTGTGCTGGAACGCGCCAGCTCTTATATCGGTACGCTGATCGACGACCTTGTAACCAAGGGCTGCAACGAACCCTACCGCATGATGACTTCCCGTTCGGAATACCGCCTTGTGCTGCGGCAGGATAACGCCGATCTGCGTCTGACCGAACGGGGGTACGCGCTGGGCCTGATCGGCGAAGAGAGATATCAAAAGCTGCAGGAGAAGATCGCGCTGATCGACCGGGAACGCAAACGGGCCGAAAGCACCGTGCTGGCTCCGAATGAAGCGTTGAACGCCATGCTTGTTTCACGTGAAACATCCCCCCTCGCTACCGGCGTGAAACTGGCGGAGCTGATCCGCCGCCCGCAGCTGAGTTACGAAGCGCTCTCACCCTTTGACCCGGATCGGCCCGATCTGCCCTATGAGATCTTTGAACAGGTGGAGATCAGCCTGAAATACGAGGGCTATATCAAACGGCAGTACGCCCAGATCGCCGAAACGCAGCGGCTGGAGGTCAAAAAGATCCCGCCGGATATCGATTATAATGACGTTAAGAATCTGCGGCTGGAGGCACGCGAAAAGCTTTCCCGCATCCGCCCGCAGAACATCGGGCAGGCGTCCCGCATTTCCGGGGTCAGCCCGGCGGATATCTCCGTATTGCTGATCTATCTGAAGGAGGCCGGCATATGATCTCCAAGGAGCTGTTTGAACGCTGTATTGCCGATATCGGTATCGATCTGCCCGAAAACGCCTTTGATCTTTTTGATCGCTACGCAAAAGAGCTTATATTATATAATGAAAAGGTAAACCTGACCGCCATTACCGATCCCGATGATATTGTAGTGAAGCATTTTGCGGACAGCCTCTTTTTGCTGAAATTTGTTACGCCACTTGAATGCGCCGCTGTTTGCGACGTGGGTACCGGCGCGGGGTTCCCCGGAATGTGCCTCAAGCTTGCGCGGCCGGACCTGCAGGTAACTCTGTTTGATTCCGTAAACAAAAAACTGGAGTTTCTTCGGTTCCTGAGTGAGGAACTGGGCTTATCGACAGAAATCGTGCATATCCGCGCAGAGGATGCCGGTCAAAAGGCAAAATACAGAGAAAAGTTCGATCTCGCCACCGCCCGCGCCGTGGCAAATCTGAACAAGCTCTGCGAATACTGTTTGCCGCTTGTAAAAGTGGGCGGGATATTCGCGCCGCTGAAAGCGCCTGTGCAGGAAGAAGAGCGCAGGCAGGGGAGCGCCGCCGCAAAGATCCTCGGCGGGGGAATAGGGAAGTCGATTTCTTATAACCTGCCCAACGGCGACGCACGGGAGATCATTCTTTATAAAAAAGAATCGCACATTTCGGCAAAATACCCCCGCGTTTCCGCGCAAATCGCAAAATCTCCTTTAATATAATATAAACATTATATAAATGCCCTGCACCATTCGGCAAAATATTTGAAACGACCGTGGTATTCTATGTTTGCAGACGGACGAAAGATCCGCTCCATAGAATATCAACGGTCGTTTTCGTATGAATAAAACAAGATTGAAAAGCGGCGGCCAGATCCTGCTGGTACCGGTGCGTTCCATTGTGGAAAACCCGCTGCGCGCAAGAGTGTATTATAATGATAACCGCATCGATGAATTGATCCGTTCCGTAGCTGCCTCCGGTATTGTGGAACCGCTTACGGTATGCGCAGCCTCCAACGGAGATTACATCCTGATTTCCGGGGAACGGCGTCTCAGGGCCGCCATTGCCTTGAATTATGATTTTGTACCGTGCGTACTGATCGAAAGCGACGCCGAAAGCTCGGTATTCACAAATTTATCTACCCATCTCACGCATGATCCGCTCAGCTTTTTTGAAATAGCCATGTGTTACGAAAAGCTGCGTGATTATTTCGGCCTTACGTATGAGGAAACCGCATTCCGCCTGGGCGTAAACCCGGCGGAGATCCTTGAAAAGGTCCGCCTGCTGCAGATTCCGCCGAAGCTGCGCAAAGAGATCCTTGAGCATTCCCTCAGCGAAAACTATGCGAAACTGCTGCTGCGCCACAGGGGAGAGGAACAGGAACGCCTCTTGAATGAGATCGTAACCGAACATCTCTCACTGCGGGAAGCACGTAAGCGTTCCGCGGAGCTGCGCGGGGGAAACGCAAAGATACGCACATTTTATAAAGATGTTACAGTGTTTATCAATTCACTGGATCGGATCTGCGATTCCATGCATACCGGCGGCATAAACGCGGAGGTGCAAAAAACGGAAACGGCGGAATCGGTGGAATATTCCATCCGCATCCCGAAACCCGCCGAACAGCCCATTGGATAAACGGGCGAAAGCCCTTTTATCATACAGCCCATATCTTTCTCTTTCACACCCCAGAAACGGCCCGACCGAGGTTTACCCAGCCCCGGTCGGGCTGTTTCACGTGAAACATTATAAAAAAGTGCTTGTATTTTTCACACGCCTGTATTATACTATGTTGGTAACCGGAAAGGGGAGCGGATTATGGCAAAAACGATAGCGATCCTGAATCAGAAGGGCGGCGTGGGTAAAACCACCACGGCAGTGAATCTTACCGCCTGCGTCGGTGCGCTGGATCAGCGCGTGCTGCTCTGCGATATCGATCCGCAGGGGAATTCCACCAGCGGCTTCGGCGTGGATAAGCGTAAAACGGAAAAATCCTCTTATCACGTGCTGATCGGGGATTGCGGCGCAAGGGAAGCGATCGTACATACCGAGTTCAAAAACGTGGATCTTCTGCCCTCAACAATGGATCTTGCCGGCGCAGAGCTGGAGATCATCGACCGGCAGGGCAGAGAGCGGCTGCTGAAAAACGCCCTTGTGCCCGTTTGGGATGATTACGACTATATCTTTCTGGATTGCCCGCCCTCGCTGGGCCTCATCACCCTGAACGCCTTAACCGCCGCGGATACCTTCTTTGTGCCGATCCAGTGCGAATATTACGCTTTAGAGGGCCTTTCACAGCTGATGGCCACCGCAAGGCAGATCAAACGGCTGTATAATCCCTATATTGAGCTGGAAGGCGTTCTGCTGACTATGTACGACGGCAGGCTGAACCTGACCCAACAGGTGGTCACCGAGGTGAAAAAGTTTTTCCCGAAAAAGGTGTACGCCACCGTAATTCCCCGCAACGTGCGGCTCTCTGAAGCCCCCAGCTTCGGGCAGCCCATTCTGTATTTTGACCGTTCCTCCAAAGGCGCCGTTGCCTATATGGCGCTGGCGGAAGAGTTCTTATCCAAAAACAAGTGAAACGGAGGTAAAATATGGCAGCGAAAAAGAAATCCGGCCTCGGCAAAGGCTTTGATTCTCTGTTTCTGGATAACGCCGCCGACGCCCTTTCGGATTCCGGCGCCGTCACCCTGAAAATAACGGATATCGAGCCGGACCGCATGCAGCCCCGTAAAGATTTTGACGAAACGGCGCTTCTGGAGCTTGAAAACAGCATCCGTGAATACGGCGTCCTTCAGCCGCTGCTGGTGCGCCCGATGAGCGACGGCAGCTATAAGATCGTGGCGGGCGAGCGCCGCTGGCGGGCAGCCATGGCCGCAGGGCTTTCCGAAGTGCCGGTGGTGATCCGCTCGTTAACGGAAGAAGAGGCCTGCGCCATCGCCCTGATCGAAAATCTGCAGCGCGAGGACCTGAACGCCGTAGAAGAGGCGGAGGGCATCAGCCGCCTGATCGAAGAATTCGGCTTTACGCAGGAGCAGGCGGCGGAAAAACTGGGCAAATCCCGCCCCGCCGTGGCAAACAGCCTTCGGCTGCTGGGCCTGCCGCAGGACGCCCGCGCCGCGCTGGCGGAGGGAACGATCAGCGCCGGGCACGCAAGGGCGCTGCTCTCGCTGTCGCAGCCGGAGATGGTCTCGGGGGCGCTTGCGCGTATCATAGAGGGCGGCCTCTCGGTGCGGCAGACGGAAGCGCTGGCAAAGGCGATGCAAAAAGCGCCGAAGCCGAAAACAGAGCATTTGAACAAAGATAATTATTTTAACGAGGTGCAGTGCTCCCTTTCCACCGTGCTTTCCCGCAAGGTGAAGGTGGTCGGCGGCGAAAAGGGCGGCAAGATCACCATTGAATTTTTTAACAAGGATGACCTTCGGAAGCTGATCGCGGCTTTCGATGAAGAATAAAGGAGAACAAAAATGCTTGATATCAGATTTTTAAGAGAAAATCCCGACGTAGTGAAGGAAAACATCAAAAAGAAATTTCAGGACGCCAAGCTTCCCCTTGTGGACGAAGTGATTGCGCTGGATGCGGAAAGCCGCAAGAACAAGGCCCGCGCGGACGAGCTGCGCGCCGAGCGCAATAAGCTCTCAAAGCAGATCGGCGGCCTGATGGCCAAGGGCGATAAAGCGGGCGCTGAAGCGGTAAAGGCGCAGGTTGCCGAAATGGCCTCCGAGCTTGCGGCATGCGAAGCCAAAGAGCCGGAATACGCCAAAAAGATCCGCAAGATCATGCTTGTGATCCCCAATATCATCGACGACAGCGTCCCCGTGGGCAAAGACGACAGCGAAAACGTAGAGGTGGAGCGCTTCGGCGAGCCCGTTACCCCCGATTTCCCCATCCCGTACCACACCGAGATCATGGAGCGTTTCAACGGTATCGATCTGGACGCCGCCAGAAGGGTAGCCGGCAACGGATTTTATTACCTGATGGGCGATATCGCCCGCATCCATTCCTCCGTGATCTCCTACGCCCGCGATTTTATGATCGACCGCGGCTTTACCTACTGCGTGCCGCCCTTTATGATCCGCTCCGACGTGGTTACCGGCGTTATGAGCTTTGCCGAAATGGAAGCCATGATGTATAAGATCGAGGGCGAAGACCTGTACCTGATCGGCACCAGCGAGCATTCCATGATCGGCAAATTCATCGATACCATTCTGCCCGAAGAGGAACTGCCCTATACCCTCACCAGCTACAGCCCCTGCTTCCGTAAAGAAAAAGGCGCCCACGGCATCGAGGAGCGCGGCGTTTACCGCATCCATCAGTTTGAAAAGCAGGAGATGATCGTGGTCTGCAAGCCCGAAGACAGCAAAATGTGGTTCGATAAGCTGTGGCAGAACACCGTAGACCTGTTCCGTTCGCTGGATATCCCGGTGCGCACGCTGGAATGCTGCTCCGGCGACCTGGCGGATCTGAAGGTCAAGAGCGTGGACGTGGAGGCCTGGAGCCCCCGCCAGCAGAAATATTTCGAGGTAGGTTCCTGCTCCAATCTGGGCGACGCGCAGGCAAGGCGCCTGAAGATCCGCGTGAACGGCAAAAACGGCAAATACCTTGCCCACACCCTGAACAACACCGTGGTGGCCCCGCCCCGTATGCTGATCGCCTTCCTCGAAAACAACCTGAACGAAGACGGCAGCGTAAACATCCCCGTCGCCCTGCGTCCCTACATGGGCGGCACGGAAAAGATCGTTCCGAAGAAATAATATATGCAAATCAACAAAGGACGACTCCCCGCGGAGCCGCCCTTTTTATACATTTCCGGAAAAAATGGAATGAGAAAGTGTATTTTAAAGCGTTGAGCGTATAGCATTGAGCGTTGAGCAAGTTACAAAGGCTGGGATAATGCCCAACGCTCAACGCCCAACACATCAACGCTCAATGCTCAACGCCCAACGCCCAACGCTCAACACTCAACGCTCAACACTCAACACTCAACACTCAACGCCCAACGCTCAACACTCAACACTCAACACTCAACACTCAACGCCCAACGCTCAACGCTCAATGCTCAACGCTCAACGCTCAATGCTCAACGCTCAACGCTCAACGCTCAACACTCAACACTCAACACTCCTCAGCATCCCGGCGCCGGGTTGGCGGGGCTGTTCCAGATGCGGAAGAATGCGTAAAACAGGCCGAAGGCGGAGAGCAGCGGCGTAAACAAATCGATGATGCGGAACAGCAGCAGCCTGCCGTGGGCGGCGGGTTCATCCGCTTCGTAGCTGTTCCATTCGTTTACGTTCACGTACTGCGGGCAGATGCAATCCAGATAATCGCCGCTGCCGCTTTCGCTGATCGTGGTTGCGCCGCTGGCTTTGATATCTTCGTACAGCCGCATTTTTTCTTTGTAGCGGTTGGGGTTCAGCACAGAGAACTCGCCCACGTTCAAGCTGCCCTTCCAAAACCGCCACGACAGCTCCGAGCGCTCGATATTTGCCAGCTGCTCCGCCGTCTGCGCGGCGGATTTTGCCGTTTCCCAGAACCCGTCTATCGTCATCACCTCGCGGTCGGTAAAGTGCATGCTGGCGGAGGGGGCTTCGCCGATGCTCACGTGCCCGCCTTCGGTTCCGCCCGCATGAGAGCAGAACATATCTACGGCGGCTTTTATGCTCTCGCCGCCGGGGCCGTAATAGGCGGCAAGAAAGCCGTCGATCTCGCTGTTCAGATCGCGGTAGGGATCCTGCAGGCTTTTTGCGATCATGTAGGCTCTGAGTTCGCCGAATTCCGTGTTGCAGGAGCGGATATAATAGTTGCCCTCTTCATACACGCCCTTTACGTTGTTTTCGTAAAACACCTGAATGTTGCGCTGTATCACGTTGAAATCGGGAAAAACGCAGCAGGTGTTACTGTAGTTTGTGGTGTAATCCCATACGTAGATCCGGTTGCAGATGGCCGCCCAATCCCGCAGGTCCTGCATCAGCTCCACGTTTGCGGGGCAGTCGGGGTCGTCCAGCGGGTGGCAGAAGCAGCACTCTATGGTGCACAGGCGCACGATCACGTTATCACGGGGCACGATGCCGGTGGGCGCTTTGCGCGTATACTGATAGGCGAAGGTGTCTATGGCCACGTTATCGTAGCCCGCTTCCTTTACCGCATCGGCGATCTGATTCACAAAGTTGATCATCGTGGCGGATTGCACGCCGCCGTGGGCCGCCTCAAAAGCGCGGCAGTTTTCGCATTCGCAGTAGTTATAGTTGTCGTTCTGCGTAACGGAAACGATCTGCAGCCCGGCGGCGGGGTCGTGCCTGCGCGAGAGGATCTCCAGCACGTTCTTTTCGGCGGTTGCAAGCGCGTCCGGGTTGGTAAGGCAGGGCTGGTCCGTTGTGCGTTCGCCGTTATGCAGCGCCAGCTGCAGGGGATCGGTTTGCGCCCGCTGCGCGGTTTCGCAAAGGCCGCCTATGGTATGGCAGAAGCCGTCCAGATAATCCACCGTGCTGCCCATCTCCTGCGGAAAGCTGCGGTAGGTGCCGCCGTTCAGGCCGTTTGCCATGCTGTATTCCATATCGCAGGGGCTGAGCCAGTCCGTATCCGTGTATTCAAAATAGGGCTCATATACAATGTCTGTGGGCAGCGGGACGCGGATCTCCCGCACGGCGGGCTGAACAATTATATCATAGGTATACACTTTTCTGCCGCAGAAGGTTTCCAGAAAACGGTAGACCCCCGCCTGCAGGCC
>CAMOVW010000097.1 GCA_946627725.1 uncultured Clostridia bacterium | reverse complement strand
GCGCATCCTCCCGCACCGAAGGTGCATTCGCCCGTTCGCGCAGCGAACAGATAAAACATTATTTGAACCTGCTTTCCCCGATTCACCGTTTTTTTCGCATATTTACCGGAGGATTCTGTTATGTCCAGAAAACTGACCGCGATATTTGCCGCTTTGCTGGCGGTTTTGCTGTTGTTTGCGGCGTGCGCGCCGGGGCAGCAGGTTTTGCAGCCGTCGGCGGAGCCCACCGAAACCGAAGCGCCGCTGAGTATTGTTACCGACGCGCCCACAGATAACGCCCCCGTTGAGGAGCGTACTACCTCCCCGCCGGAAACCACGGCGGAGGCCGACGCCGAAACCGACGCGCCCACCGATGCCGAGACCGCCGCCGCCCTTGATGCGGACGGCTCCTATACAAGCAAAGAGGACGTGGCGCTGTATATTTACACCTACGGCGAGCTGCCGCAGAATTTCATCACCAAAAAGCAGGCCGAAGCCCTCGGCTGGACCGGCGGCAGCCTTGAAAAATACGCCCCCGGCAAGTGCATCGGCGGCGGCAAGTTCGGCAATTACGAGGGCCTTCTGCCCACCGCCCCCGGCAGGGTTTATTATGAGTGCGATATCGATACCCTCGGGGCGAAAAGCCGCGGGGCAAAGCGCATCGTATATTCCAACGACGGCCTGATCTATTACACGGGCGACCATTACGAGAGCTTTACCCTGCTGTACGGGAACGCCTCTTAACACCTGAAAAGGAGCAAAAACTATGAACCGTAAGATCCTCGCCGCCTTACCGGTGGCAGTCGCCTGCGTTTTGCTGCTGGCGGCCTGCGGAAAACACCCCGCCCAACCCGCCGCAGGCACAACCGAAAGCACGTCCGGCACAACCGTAACCGCCGCCGAAAGCGCCGCCGACGCATCCGAAACCAAAACCGAAACCGCCGCTTCCACCGAAACCGCCGCCGCGGAAAATACCTCCGCCGCCCCGGAGCAGCCTTCCGAAACCGAGGCCACCCGGGCGAGCGAAAGCGCCGAAGCTGTTGATATTCCCGATGAAGCCCGTACCGCCGCCGCATTCGCGGGGGTATTCCAGAGCGGACGCTGCTCCGTTCACGTAACCGCCGTCAGCGATACCGAGCTGCGCTTTGAAGTCAGCTGGTCCTCCGGCGCAAGCGATACCACCACGTGGGAGATGACCGGCGCCCTGATCCCGGACGTGATGCGCGTGAACTACGGCGACTGCGTACGCAAAGAGTTCGTAGACGGCAGCGAGACCGTAACTTACACCGACGGCATGGGCCGCTTCCAGTACGCCGATTTTGACAGCTTTACCTGGATGGACGAACAGGAAAACGCCGGCCACGGCATGGTGTTCACCCGCATACCGGGATAAAGGACAAAGGTTTTAAGGGGCAGTCATGCCCGGATAATCCGGGGGCGGTCATGCCCGCCCCTACAGGGTGGAACGTGAATCAAAAAAACGCCGGAAGAGGTTTGGTTTCCTCTTCCGGCGTATTCATTATGTTGAAACATTTGCCCCGGTTTTTACCAGCGGTTTTCCACGTATTCGCAGAAGGCGTACATATCTTTGATCTCCAACACCGTGCCGTCGTCCAACGTCACCTTGCCGCTCCACAGGCCGTGCACCTGGTGGGAGTGCATACGCATGGCCAGCACGTTGAGGTCGGAATGGTGATCGTAGAAGGGCTTCATGGTCATATCGAAGCGGCCGTCCTCCGAAATGAAGCGCCAATCCTCCATATACTTGTTCGGCTTCGGGAAGGTCTCCACGTCCACCGCGCCGAATTTATGGGCTTTGCCGTCGTAAAAGATGCAGGTCTCGGTGGCGTTGCTCTCGTCGCCGATGCCCCAGGTGATCTCAAAGCCGAACAGGTGTTTTTCGCCCTTGGCGTCTTCGATCCACGCACTGCCGTTGCCCCAGTACCATACCAGCGAATAGGGCGTGTCCACGCGGCCCCAGTCCAGCACGGCAAAGGTATCGTCCTTCGAGAATTTGTATTCCGCGTTTTTGGTTTTGAATACGCCTTCGCAGGGCATGCAGTTCATTTTCGTGGTCATAAAGTACCGGTCCGGAAAGCCCTTGAAGGGCAGCACGGTGGTGATGTTCTCCTGCCCCGGCAGGTTTTCCATGGTGAATTCTGCCTCGATATCGCCCTTCTTAAAGGTGATGGTGCGGCTGGTTTCGCCCGCCTTTACACTGAATACCGCGCCGCCGGGCGTAAAGGTGTATTCGTGGGGCTGATCGCCCTTGGGGGGCAGTATGTATTTATCTTTGCCGCCCAGAAACAGCCCCATCTGCTGTGCGATCACCTTGCCGTTCACCAGATCCACCAGCACGCCGGAGGCATAGCCGCCCAGCGAAATGTTGGCGAAGCTGATCTGCACCATGTATTTGCCGTTGGAGAGCTGATAGAAATCCCACTCTTTGCGGCGCATCACCTTTTTTACGTTGTTGCGGTCGTAATCAAACACGTTGTGTCTTGCCCAGCCCTTTGCCAGCAGGGTTCCGTCCGCGCCCAGAAGGGGCGTAGGCTCCGTATATTCGGTCTGCTTGCTGGGTTCGGCCCAGTTCTGCCAGCTCTGATAGGTTCTTTCCATAATCAATCGCTCTCCTTTTCTGTTTTGATCGGCAGTTTCTGCCGCTGTTTTTTGATATTATATCACGCTGTTGTATAGTTTTCAACCCTTTTTGGCATTGTGCTGCGTTTTTGCGATGTATGCCACGGCGCGCACGCCCCGTACGACGTATTTGCCGAGGTTGCCCTTAATGCCGGTAAACAGGGGAGAGCGCATTTTTACATCTCCCGCTGCGTCGGCGGGTTTCAGCCATACGTTATCGCACCCGGCGGCGCTCAGAATGCCGTCGCTGCCGGCGGCGTAAGCGCCGTCCGCAAAGGCGAGCAGATCGCGCAGCGTTTCTTCGGGCGGCATTTCGCCGTTATAGGCGGATATGCACATCACGGTCCGCTCTCTTGCGCCGTTATAGGCGGGGGCAAGGCTCTTGCCCTGCGGGGCGATCAGCGTATAGGTATCCGGTATCCGGTCGCCGGAGCGGTTCGGGTGGCGGCGCTGCGGGCCGTAAAAGGTGCCGAAGGGGTTCAGCGTTACGCTGCCGTCCGCGTAAAGCCGCATGGGGCAAACCGCCATGCTTGTAAGCGCCTGCCGCGCGTGGGCCAGCAGCAGCCCCGTTTCGCCGTCCGTAACGCCCACAAGCCCGGCGGTGAGCTGATTGTTGAAGGAGGCCAGCGTTTTATTCCGCGGTTCCGCTCTTGCGAAATCCGCCGCCGCAAAGCGGGAGATATCCCCCTCGTAGTTGCGCTTGATCACCGTTACGTTCTTCAGCCGGGGCGTGATGCCGAAAGGTACCGCCTCCTGCCAGCGCATATCCGTGTATCTGCCCAGCGTTGAGTTCTCGGTGGAGATGGCGTCCCGCTCCGGGGTGCAGGGGTAACGTACGTCCGTGAGCACAAAAATGCCCTCCGCCGCGCCGCAAGTGAAAAAGGTAAAGCGGAAACGCCCCGGCGCCGTGCCCGGCAGGGGGATATCGCCCTCCAGTATCACCTGCCTGCCCCCGTTAAGCGGCGCGGAAGTGAGCCGCCGGATCTCAAAGGGGTATTGTTTGCCCCCGTAGGTGAGGTAACTCCGCAAAAAATCATTGCCGCCCAGCAGAGCGCCGCGGCAGGTAATGCGCTCTATGCCGTGCGCGGCTGAAAAAAGGATCTCCGTATCGCCGGAGCGCAATTTGGCGCCGTGGCATGCCGCGCCCCGCATATTACAGGTTTGTTCCGCCCTGAGCAGGCGGCTTTTTTCTTTTCCGCCGTATCTCAGCAGCGCAAAAACGCTGTCTTCCCCCATGGGCACAAGGGCTGCGGCGCGCAGCCCGGGGGAGGAGAGCTTCAGCCGGTTTACGTCCGCGCCGGGCGTTACGCTGAGCTGGGCGCACAGCAGATCTTCTTCGGCTGGGGTATGCAGCGTAAGGGGGCCCATTGTGCGCTGCGCCGCGGCGCATACCGCCTTTGCCAGTTCGTTTGCCGTCTCTTCCCGCCGGATGTTCAGCACAGGCGTCGCCAGCCCGAAATGGGTGGTGGAGAGCAGCTTCAGCCGGTTCAGAAAGGCTTCCTCGTCCGGATATATCCGGGTTGCCGCCCGGCTCCGCTCCACGGCGGTAAAAATCTTGCGGTTATAGGGCTTTTCCGCCCAGCTGGCGTAGCCGGTAAAGTTGCCGTCCGCCGTATCCTCGGTAAACCGCAGCTCGCCCACGGGGGCGTGTGTGCGCAGATAGCCGCCGGGGGTATCGAACACCACGTAATCGAGATCGGCAATTTCCCGCACAAGGCCGTTGATGCCGTCCGTGTTTGCAAGGCGGCTGCCGATCAGCGGCAGGTGCAGGCTCTCCCAGAAGATGGCGTCCGCGTCCATGTTGATAAACAGAAACAGATCCGTATCCGCTTCGCCGGAGGTCTGTTTTGCCCGCAGCGCCTTCACCCATGCCCGCAGGCAGCCCGCGTCGCACACGTCGGCGTTGGAGTAGGTGGGGATCACGGTGACCGCCCCCTCTTTATACCGGTAGGTGAGGGGATTGAAGGCCTCTTTTACGGGCAATTGCGGCACCAGCGTGCGGAACGCGTCAAAGGGCACGCAGGAATAGTAAAGGCACAGCGCCTTCACGCCAAGCCTGCTGTAGGAGACAGCCTGCGAGGGGCTGAACATCACCTCCTGCGGGCGCACGATCATCTCGCAATCGCCGAAGATATCTTTCAGCCCCGAGCCCTGCGGGTTATGTACCGCCAGCTTTACGGAAGCCTCCAGCTCCTGCGCCGTCATAGCGCCGTGGGCGCCGTTGGAATAGCCCATGATGATGTTCTCGTCGCCCCGTTCCCGCACACGACGGGAAACGCCCTCGATGATATCGGGGGCGTGCGCGGGTAAAATCTGCTCTAAAGAAAAGAAATTTTCAAAATCCCAGGTGCCTTTCACCGGGATGCCTTCGTCATTCAGCCGGTCCAGCGTATCGATAATGCCGCGTATGATGCGGATATCTGAGCCGAAGCCGTTTTCATCGTTTGTGTCGCCCCGGTAAGAGTGGTAGCAGTTCACGTGGAACCCATAGGCGACGTGGATCTTCGGCCCGTTCATTCTACGGTATAGTTGTCGAAGTACCCCTGGATCCATACAATGGGGGTACCCTTATCGCCGCTGCCGCTGGTGAGATCGCACAGCGAGCCGATCAGGTCCGTGAGCCTGCGGGGCGTGGTGCCCTGCGATACCATGCTGCCCACCAGATCCGTTCCCTTGGTGCGGATGCGCTCGCTGATGGCCGCCTTCAGCGCGTCGCCTGAAAGATCCTTAAAGTCGTTATCCGCAAGGTATTTCAGCTTCAGCTCGTTGGGCTGCCCTTCCAGGCCGGGGGTATAGGCGGGGGATACCACCGGGTCCGCCAGCTCCCAGATCTTGCCTGCGGGGTCCTTGAAGGCGCCGTCGCCGTATACCATCACTTCCACGGTTTTGCCTGTGGCGTCCTTCAGCCCCGCGGCGATGCGGGCCACCACGTCGGCGCAATCGCGGGGGAAGAGCTTCACGCTCTCTTCCGTGGCCTTGTTGCTGCCCAGAAGACCGTAATTTTCGTTATAGCCGGAGCCGTCGACACTCTCGTTCAAAATCTCGTCCAGCCCGTAAACCGCCTGTGCCCCGGCGGCCTTCAGCAGCCGTTTGGAGCGGGCGCGGGTGTGGATATCGCAGGTGAGAACGCAGTCCGTATAGTCCAGTATTTTACGGCAGTTGTTGCCAAGCAATATCTGCGCTTCGCAGCCCTGCGCCTCAATCAGCTCTTTATAATAACTGATGTAGTCCACGCCGGTAAAGGGGTGCTTTGTATAACCGAACAGCTCGCGGTATCTCTCTTCCGTGAGCACTTCCGTATAGGGGTCCACCCCCGCCGCGTCTGCCGTGTCCTGATCGATCAGGGGATTGCCCACCTCGTCGGAGGGGTAAGAGAGCATCAGCACGATCTTTTTCGCCCCGCGGGCGATGCCCCGCAGGCACACCGCGAAACGGTTGCGCGATAATATGGGAAAGATCACGCCGAATTCGCCGCCCGGGAATTTGGCCCGGATATCCGCCGCGATCTGATCTACCGTGGCATAGTTGCCCTGCGCCCGGGCCACCACGGCCTCGGTAACGGCCACCACGTCTTTATTGCGCAGCGCAAGCCCTTCGCTTTCCGCCGCCGCCAGAACGCTGTTCACTACGATGTCGGCAATGTCGTCTCCCTGCCGGATGATGGGTGCGCGCACGCCGCGCGCCACGGTACCAATGCGTCTTTCTTCCATAGGTAAGCCTCCGTAAAAATCAAATTCGCGGCCGCAGCCGCCTGTTTTTATTGTATCGCATCTGTGCCGCCCTGTCAATGGGCTTTCGGAACCGCCCGGGGCTGCCTGCGCTGCAGCCGCAATCCGGGCGCGGAATATATTGATCATTAATTTGATATTTTGACGAAAAACGGTCAAAAATTTTATTCAGTGTGCATAATTGAAATATTATATGTTATTCTATATAATTAAATGTGTATATTTTGTTCAGGAGGATGTTTTTATGAAACTAAGGCATTTTTCCAAAAAAGCGCTCATCGTTGTTCTGACTTTGGTCATGGTGTTGGGCGCGGTTTCCTTCGGCAGCGCGATCTTCGGCGTACAGGCGCTGGCGGCAACAAGCGAGAGCAACCCGCTTACCTTCGTGGTGCCGGAGGCGATCTATCTGTATCCGGACGGCCTTTCATGGAAGCAGGCCGTATCCACACCGTTCCAGTATTATATTAACAATAATTCCAACGGAACGGTGACGAAAAACACCAAAGATACCACCGGTAAAATCTACTATACGCTCTCCGGGGCGGGGAACGCCACCATCAGCTATCAGTTCCTCAATACGTCGCTCTCTTCGATCAGCGGCGGCTCCGTGACGCTGAGCAGCACTTCGATCTCGAGCGGCGGCAGCGTGAATATTACCGGCGGTACCTCGCCGTCGCTTGGCACGACCACCAGCGGTTGCTATATCCGCTGGACGCTCAGTTACACCGACCCCAAGGACGGCGCGGCGGAAAAGGCCTATGCCTATACCTACGTCTACAAGCCCTATACCGTGCCCGTGGGCGGCTTTAACCGTGTGGAAAATACCGACGGTACTTCTCACTATGCGCAGTCCATGAGCTGGATCGTGGGTATGCAGGGCATCAACACCAGCGGCGTCAGCTACCACGACAACGGCGGTTATTACCCGAAATATACCACCGACCGCGGCCTTGCCTGCTTCGCCAGCGAAAACAACGTCGCTTACGTGGGCGGAACACGGATCACTTCCGCTACCGTTCCTTCGATCTCGCCGAATACCTCCAACGATAACGAAACCTTTATGAGCGGCGCGGCCCAATGGTACACGCTCTTTACCGGCACCGGCACCGATTCCGTTCATTTTCAGGTGACCGATTTCAACAACAAGGGCGCTGACGGCTGGGGTTCTACCTCCTCAAACAACAGTACTTATAACGTAAAATCCTTCGACTATTGGTATAAGAATCAGGACGCCTACAACGTGCTTTCCGTGCTGCATCCCGGCCCGCAGGGTCTGCTCACCGTGGATACCTCCCGCTACAGCGACCTGCAGTATATCCCGAACCTCTCCATCGGCCTGATGGCGACGGATGATCAGCACAGCGCATGGGATTTTTGGTACGTTTCGGACTATTCCGGCGGCAGCTCCACCTATATCACCACCGGCTCTTACGACGGTTCCGATGCCCGCGGCAACTTTTACAATGCCAAGAACTACGTGATCGCCGGGCAGGGTACTTCCGGCGCTACCGATTCGCACGATTATGCGGACGAGGGCGTGAAATACGCCGGCCCGTGGCCCAGAACGCTGCAGACGACCACCGGCAGCTATACTTACGTGATGCACGGCTTCTTCGGCACGGAAGAGGATTCCTCCGGCACCAACGACTGGGCGTTCAACCACTGCTTCATTGACCTTGTAACTACGCACTACGATAAAACGAACCTCCGCACCGCCGTGCAGAACGCGATCCGGCATTTCCCGCTGCTGAACGTCAACGGCATCAGCGGCAGCAGCATCACCAGCCGCACGCTGAGCTCCAACAGCAAGTGGAGCACGTTTGCTTCCGCTTTTACCGCGGCGTATACGGCGCTCACGAAGGTGGACGGCACCATCTCCGACCCCAATACGCTGGCAAACAGCCTGAACAACGCCCTCACCGCCGTGCTGGTGCTGGATGCGCCCGCGCTTTCGCTGAATACCGAAACCACGGTGAACATTACCGTCCCCTATGACGTGAAATATTACACCTTCACTCCCACCGAGAGCGGTAACTATATCGTGTTCTCTTATTCTTCCACCTCCGTGGATTCCCGTATCTGGATTTATCCGAAGGATACCTCCACCGCCACCTGTATTTCTTCCACACAAACAGGCTACAGCGACGATTACGGCAACAGCAACATAACGAACGGCACGGTCATCAGGGATCTGATCGGCGCCGCAAACAACCAATCCTATGCCATCGTTTCGCTCACGGCGGGCACCACCTATGTGATCAAAACAAACCGGTATTACTCCGGCACCGAGTATCAGGGCTTTTCCGCCTCAGATTACACCGGCACGTGGCCGATGAAGGTTTGCAAGGCAGTGAATATCACCTTTAACGCCACCGGCGGCGCAACCACGTTTACGGCGACGATGCCCGCAGGGCATACGATGAAGATGAGCAAGAGCGGGCTGACCAAGTCGAACCACAACGTTGTTGCGTGGTCGCTTGCGGGTACCGGCCCGGAGGATAAAACCTGCCTTGCGTCGCAAACCATTACGATTCCGTCTTCTGCCACCACGTACTACGCGCTGTGGTATCCCACCGCCCCCACCGCGCTCACGCTGAACAGCGATCACACCGCCACTATCAGCGCGCCGTCGGAGATTCAGTATTATTATTACACGCCCGCCGAGACGCGCACCTATCTTGTTTACAGCACGTCCACCGCAACCTCTCTGGATCCTTATGTGCTGATCTATAAAGACAGCACTTACAAATCCGCCGGAACATACGAATATGCGGACGACGACGGCGGCAACAGCCACCACGATTTTGTGGGCGAATCCAACCGCAATTTTTATAAAGAAGTGGAAATGACCGCCGGAACAAAGTACCTTGTGGGCGTCAAGGCGTACCACAATACAACGGATAACGGCAATCTTCCCACCGGCAGCTATCCCTTCCGCTTTGAGGCCGTTTATAAAATCAGCTTTGACGCGCGCGGCGGAACCGGCGCCCCTGCCGACGTGAAAAAGTATTTCCGGCGCGATACGGAATTCTCTACCGGTTCGCCCACGCGCGAAGGGTATATCTTCCGCGGCTGGAGTACTTCCAGCGCGGCAACAACGGTAAATTACGGTGCGAATGTAACGTATACCTATACAGACGATACCGATCTTAAGCTTTATGCCGTATGGAGCGCCGATCCCACGTTCCTGAACTGGGCGTATACGATGGGCAAGGCCACGCTGGATAACGGCGGCAGCAGCATCTCGGGGCTCAGCGCCGCGGTAACGAACGGAAAAACGATTCTGGATTCCGTAAATGCGAACAGCGACACCTATAATCAGACGCAGGTGGACGCCGCTGCACAGGCGATCCTCTCCAAGCTTCCTGCCATCAGCCTGAACACCCAATATAATATCACGATTTCCACCGCGGGCGAGGGTTACTGCTATCGTTTTACCCCGTCTGCCACCGGAACCTATATCTTCCAGTCGCTTGCCGAAGCACAGGGCGGGGATCCGTGCGCGTACCTGTACAACGCCGAAGGCGAGCAGCTCATGTATCAGGACGATATCCGGCACGACAACGGCGATTCCGATATGATGAATCTGCTGGATCGTCAGCCCAACCAGCATTATCTTGCGTATGAGCTTACCGCCGGCCAGACCTATTATATGTATACAAAGCATTATTACGGCGACCGGACCGGAAGCTACCCCGTAATGCTTTCCACGCCCGTAACGCTGACCTTTAACACCACCGGCGGCAGCGAGGCCATTGAGAAAACCGTTCCCTCCGGCACGTCGTTCAAGCTGACGAAGATCGCGCCCACGCGGACCGGCCATACGCTGCTTGCGTGGAGCGAGGACGGCACACATTTCGAGCCCAAAAAATATATGGCGGGAGACGCCATTACCACCCCCACCGCAAACAAAACCTATTACGCTCTTTGGACGCCCGATAACGCTCCGGCGATCTCCCTGAACACCGATACCGAATGCAATATCACAACACCGTCGCAGATCCAGTTCTACGCTTTCACGCCCGCAAAGAGCGGAAAATATCTGCTGTTCAGTACAGCCGTGGACGTTTCTGTCATGGATCCCGCCGTGCTGGTCTATAATAAAACCGCCTATGCTGCCGACGCTTCCAATCTCTATACCGACGACGACGGCGGCAACAACCACCACGATTTTGTAGGCACGTCCAACCGGAACTTCTTCCTGGAGCTGGAGCTTGCTGCCGGAACACAGTATCTGATCGGCGTAAAACAGCTGAACCTTCAAACCGGCAGCTATACGTTCCGTCTGGAAGAGGAATATACAGTCGACTACAACGCCAACGGCGGCACAGGCGCGCCGGAAGCGCAAACCAAGTATTACGGAAAAACGCTTATGCTCTCTTCTTCTGAACCCACGCGCGAGCATTATGTATTCAAAGGATGGGCGTCAAGCAGCACCGCAACGCAGGCGGAATATGCGGCAGGCGGCAGCTATACCGCCAATGCGGACGCTACGCTCTACGCCGTTTGGAAGCTTGAATCCTTTACCGTGACCTTCAAAAACTGGGACGGCACGGAGCTGAAGCACGAATCCGTTGCCTACGGCGCTTCCGCCACCCCGCCCGAGACCGATCCCACCAGAGATGCGGATGATACGTATCACTATCAGTTCAACGGCTGGACTCCCGCCGATTATACAAACGTCACCGAGGATAAGGAAATCACCGCCGGCTTTACCGCTGCCGCCCATACCCCCGGCGCATGGCAGACCGACGCCGATCAGCA
>CAMOVW010000096.1 GCA_946627725.1 uncultured Clostridia bacterium | reverse complement strand
CACGATCATATCGACCCCGCCGGTATTCTGGACGCCTCAACCGGTATCCTGTGCGAGACCACTTTCTATTTCTACGGCCAGAATCATGAAAGCACCGCGCGCAACGATGTGATCATCCGTCTTGCTTCCCGCTTGCTGTGGGATGATTCCCTTATCGACGTGCACAGCGATCCGGCGTTTCCGCAGTTCAACTACGGGCGTGATTCCAGAAAGCTGAACGGCCTGTATAATCAGTGGAAGAATTATGACGCTTCCGCGCTTTCGCCCGAGCAGCAGGCAGCCCTTGCCGCCGCGCTGGACGACGCAGCCTCTGCCATCGCCGGTACCGTGATGCCCGAGGCAGAATATGACGCCGTTTATGATAATCTTTACAATATCACTTATCAGATCGAAAACGGCGAAGCGCCGAAGGATTCTTCAAGCAAATTCCTTCGGGTGATCACAAAGATCCTGAAGTTTTTCAGCGATCTTATGCTGAAGTATTTCGGCGGTAAAGGGTATTCGGATATCCTGTTCGGCAGATAAGCGATGAAACAAGAAAAATATTGATGAAATTTTTGAATTTACAGCAAAAAAAACTTGATTTCGTTATTTTACTGTGATATAATTTCGCAGTACTACGCACGCGGGCGGATTATTTTGCGGAGGTGCGCGGTGAAAACCGCGTCCCGAAATAACATGAAACCTGCGGAGGAACAACTAAGGAGGAATAAAAAATGTCAGTAGTATCAATGAAACAGCTGCTTGAAGCAGGCGTACACTTCGGCCATCAGACCAGAAGATGGAACCCCAAAATGGCTCCCTATATCTTTACGGAGCGCAACGGGATCTATATCATCGATCTCCAGAAAACCGTTAAGAAGCTCGACGAAGCTTATCTGTTTGTACGCGAGATCGCTGCAAACGGCGGCGAAATCTTCTTTGTAGGCACCAAGAAGCAGGCGATGGATTCCATTAAAGAAGAGGCCGAGCGCTGCGGTATGCCTTACGTTAACGCCAGATGGCTGGGCGGTATGCTTACCAACTTTGTTACCATCAAGCGCAGAATCAAACGTCTTGAGCAGCTCAAGGCCATGGAAGAAGACGGCACATTCGATCTGCTTCCCAAAAAAGAAGTCAGCAAGCTCAGAGTTGAAAGAGAAAAGCTCGAAAAGTTCATGGGCGGTATCGTAAACATGAAGCGTCAGCCCGCCGCCATGTTCATCGTTGACCCCCGCAAAGAGCGCATCGCCGTTCTTGAGGCGAAAAAGCTGGGTATTCCGATCGTAGCTATCGTTGATACCAACTGCGATCCCGATGAGATCGATTACGTCATCCCCGGCAACGACGACGCTATCCGCGCCGTTAAGCTGATCGCCGGCGCTATGGCCGACGCTGTGATCGAAGGCCGTCAGGGCGAGCAGAACGCCGAAGCCGCCGAAGCCCCCGCAGAGGCCGCCGAAGCTCCCGCTGCCGAAGCTGAATAATCAGAGTTTGAAATGCCCGTACCCCGTGCGGGCTTTCATTTGATAATGAAATAATTACAGGAGGATAAATAATATGAATTTTACCGCTAAAGACGTACAGGCCCTCAGAGAAAAGACCGGCGTTGGTATGATGGATTGCAAAAAGGCGCTTGTTGAAGCCGAAGGCAATGTAGATAAGGCTGTTGAGATCCTTCGCGAAAAAGGACTTGCCTCTCAGGCGAAAAAGGCCAGCCGTGTTGCCGCGGAAGGCACCATCGGCGTATATTCCGACGGTTCTGCTTCCGCCCTTGTGGAACTGAACTGCGAAACCGACTTCGTGGGCAAAAACCCCGAATTCAAAGAGCTTGCCACCAGAATCGCAAAAACCGTGGTTCTTGCCCGTCCTGCCGATCTTGACGCGCTGAAAGCCGCCACCATCGCCGACGGTACCGTAACCGTTGACGAGGCTGTACAGGAGCTCTTCCTCAAAATCCGTGAAAATATGAAGGTCCGCCGTTTTGCCCTTGTGGAAGGCACTGCCGTTTCTTATATCCACGGCGGCGGTTCCGTCGGCGTTCTCGTTTCCTTTGATACAAACGCTGCCGATAAGGCCGAATTCACCGAGATGGGTAAAAACGTAGCCATGCAGGTTGCCGCTATGAACCCCGAATATCTGAGCAAAGACGACATCTCTGCCGATGAGCTTGCCAAGATGAAGAACATCACCGTAGAGAGCGCTCTCAATAAGCCCGATACCCTTCCCAAGCCCATTCTTGTGAAGGTGATCAACAAGGCCATCGCGGACGGTCTGCTGAGCGAAGCCGATCTCGCCGCTTACGAAGCCGAGAAGAACAACAAGTTCCTCTTCAACTTCCTCTCTT
Organism: uncultured Clostridia bacterium; assembly: GCA_946627725.1. GTDB lineage: Bacteria > Bacillota > Clostridia > Oscillospirales > Acutalibacteraceae > RUG806. The sequence goes on along the minus strand of CAMOVW010000096.1, from coordinate 8,812 downwards.
CCGAAGCTGTTGCCGCGTTCGCGCAGGTAGCCGTTGCCGGTAAGGAAGAATATGCCGCAGATCCCATCTTCGGCAAAGCGATCGAAGGCCGTATCTCAAAGCAGATCAAAGAGATCTGTCTGCTCGAGCAGGCGTTTGTCCGTTCCGACGTGTTCGAGGGCAACGTTGGCGGTTATATCGCTAACGTTGCAAAAGCCCTCGGCGCTGAGATCAAAGCCACCGGTTTCGTGCGCTTTGAAAAGGGCGAAGGCATCGAAAAGAAAGAAGATAACTTTGCGGCTGAGATCGCCAGCATGGTTAAGTAATTCTACGATTTTGCGGGAGCACAGTCTTATCCGGCTGTGCTCTCTTTTGTTCGGAGGTAGTTATGACTGAAATCAGATATTTATGGGAAGACGATCGCATTCCGCTGTATAACAGCGAATACGGTGATTTTAAGCCCTATATGGAGCTCTTTCTTCCGCAGAGAGAAAATCCCGCCCCCTGCGTGGTGGTTATTCCCGGCGGAGGATATGGCGGCGTTGCGTTTGAACATGAAGGCCGCGAGATCTGCAAGCTGCTGAACGAAAACGGTTTCGCTGCGGTAAATCTCATGTACCGGGTTCACCCCTACGCGTATCCGGCGCCGCAGCTGGACGCGCACCGCGCCGTGCGTACCGTGCGGTATTTTGCAAAGGAGTGGAATATCCTTGCCGATCACATCGGCGTGATCGGGTTCAGTGCGGGCGGCCATCTTGCCATGTGCGCTTCGCTTGATTTTGATTACGGCCTTGATGCGGGCGATGAGATCGACCGCGTGTCATGCCGTCCGGATTTCGCCGCGCTGTGCTACGGTGTGCTGAGCCTTGATCCTGCCATTACGCATATGGGTACCCGTATAAATTTTTTGGGCGCAAATGATGAGGCGCTTGCGGAAAAATATTCCGGCGAAAACATGCTGCGCGACGACGCGCCGCCCTTCTTTTTGTGGCATACTTCGGCGGATGAAACCGTACCGCCCGAGTGCTCTCTGCGCTTTGCTTCCGCTTTGATCCGCAGCGGCAAACAGTGTACGCTGCATATGTTCCCTGAAGGGGTACACGGGCTTGGATTGGCCAAAAATACCCCACTGGCGAACCAATGGGGCAAGCTTTATATCGATTGGCTGAATTATATCAACGGCTGATCAAAGCAGGGAAGCAGCTTCGGTATCCAATAACAGGATCGCATTCTGATGCAGCCGAAGAACGGAAGCGGGGCACCTTGGTGTGATCGGCCCTTTAACGGTGTTGTAAATCGCCTCCGCCTTTGCCTTGCCTGTAGCGATGAGCAAAATCTTTTTTGCGTGCATAATAGAGGCGATGCCCATGGTCAGCGCATAACGCGGCATTTCGGAATCCGTAAAATAGCGGCTGTTGGCTTTTATCGTGCTCTCGGTCAGCTTTATGCGGAAGGTGCCGTCGGTAAAGGCGTCCGCCGGTTCGTTAAAGCCGATATGCCCGTTGGTGCCGATGCCGAGCAGCTGCAGATCGATGCCGCCGGCTGCTTCGATCGCTCTGTCGTAAGCGGCGGCCTCCGCGTCGAAATCGTCGGCGTTGCCGTTTTCGATATGCACGTTTTCGGGGCGGATATCCACCTTGCCGAACAAATTCTGCTGCATAAAAGAATAGTAGCTGTTTTTATCGTCCCGGGGCAGATCGCAATATTCGTCCAGATTAAACGTTGTGATATCCGCAAAACTGATTTTTCCTGCGCGGTACCTTTCGATCAGTTCATTGTAAGTGTTTACCGGCGACGCGCCTGTGGCAAGCCCCAGCACTGCGGCGGGGTTTTTGCGTATGGTATCCTCAAACAGGTCTGCCGCACGTTCGGCAAGCTTCAATTCAGAATCAAAAATTTCAATTTGCATTTTTTTCATTTCCTCTCGGGTTTATAGTTGAATTATAGCGCGATTTTCGGCGCGTGTCAAATAAAAAACTTATAAAATAAATATTGATATTATTATATTCTTATGCTAAAATAAAATTACTTTGTTTGGGAGATAGATTGTTTATGGCTCAGATACCTTCTTTTCGATCGTCACTGAACGGTTTTAACCGTACGGATGTGCTTGAATACGTGCAAAAGCTTCTTGACGAGAAAGCTTCGCTTGCGTCTGAACTGGAAGCCGCGCGAAAGGAACTTGCCGAAAATGCTGCGCAGATCGCCGCTTTTCAGCTGCAGATCAATGATATTGAAGCGCATCATAAAGATGAACAGATGCTTGGGCGCGCATTGTACGATGCCCGCAGATTCTCAGACGAACTGGTTCAGGACGCTACCGGCAGAGCCAATACGCTGATGGACAACGCTGCCGACGCAGCCGACGGCTTATCTGAACAGATCGGCGATTTGGTTCGGGAGATCGGCAACACGTCGGATTTTATAGACGACGCGATCGAGCAGATCAAAGGCAAACTCTTCGTTATGGATGGGATGATGCAGGAGTTCAGCCGCATGGCCACAGGAGAGAAGATCTTAAAAGATTGGCGCGTACCCGCCTCTGAAGAGGAATCCGCCGATTACGACGACGCCGAATATGAGGATTTCGATGAGGATGATTACGTACAGGAAGATGGTTCTGCATCCGCCGAGGATCCGGTATATTTCGATGAATCCGAAAACGGCGACGACGTCGAATCCCATGAAGAAGAAAGAGAGACGGCTGCGCGGGCAGGCGCGTCTTATGATGAGCATGTTTCCGATTCCCATAAAGAATCTGCCGTCCCCGAGGGTAATAAAAACACTTCCCATCCCAGAATTACCGTTCGCAAGGTGAAACGCTGAGATGGAAGAGAAAAGATTACATACCGATTCCCTGAAAAATGAAGTACCCACGCTGCGTGCCGGAGAGAAGGTTTTCCTGTCCGGCACGGTTTTTACTGCGCGGGACGCCGCGCATGCGCGCATCTTTTCACTGCTCGACGCCGATGCACCGCTGCCGTTTGAAATCAAAAACGCCGTGATCTATTACGCCGGCCCCACGCCGCAGAAACCCAACGGGCAGATCGGGTCTTTCGGCCCCACCACCTCTGCCAGAATGGACGGTTTTTCTCCGCGGCTGCTGAATCTCGGCCTTGCAGGCATGATCGGTAAGGGAAACCGCAGCAAAGAAGTGATCGACGCGATCGTGGCCAACGGCGCCGTATACTTCTGCGCCGGCGGCGGATTCGGCGCGTTGATCAGCAAGAGCATCGTTGCTATGGAAGAGATTGCATTTCCGGAGCTCGGGTGTGAAAGCGTAAAACAACTGGAGGTGCGGGATCTCCCGCTGATCGTGGGCGTGGACGCATGCGGCCGTAGTATATTTGACAGAGAGAAAAACTGACTATGGATAAAAATACCCTGCTTGCCCTGAGAAGGCAGATTATTGAAAAGGATTTTAACAGGCTGAATCCCATGCAGTTCAAGGCGGTTACCGGTGTGCGCGGGCCGCTTTTGATTCTTGCGGGCGCAGGAAGCGGAAAAACCACGGTGATCGTAAACCGTATCGCAAACCTGATCAAGTACGGCTGCGCCTATGATTCCGATGAGATCTACGCCGATTTTTCCGAAGACGCCGAAGCGCTGATGCGAAGGTATCTGCAGGGGGACGCCTCCGTATATGAGGAGATCCGTCCGCTGCTCAGCGTCGGCGCGCCGAAGCCGTGGCAGATCCTTGCCATAACATTCACAAACAAGGCTGCAAACGAACTGAAGGAGCGTTTGGTTGATATGTTGGGGGAACCCGGCAACGAGATCTGGGCCAGCACGTTCCATTCCGCCTGTGTGCGTATCCTGCGAAGAGAGTGCGAAAACATCGGTTTTACGTCGCATTTCACGATCTATGATACCGACGATTCCAAGCGTCTGATCCGTGATTGCCAGCGGCAACTGAATATCGACGATAAATATCTTTCACAGAAAACGGTACTGAACGAAATCAGCAAAGCGAAGGATGAGCTGATCGGCCCGGAGGAATATAACACGGAAGGCCCCCGTGGTTATGATCGAAAAAAAGAAGACATCAAAAATATTTACAAACTCTACCAGCAGATGCTCAAAAACGCGGACGCGATGGATTTTGACGATATCATCGTAAATACGGTGCGGCTGCTGCAGAACAACGCGCAGTGCAGAGAGTATTATCAGAACCGTTTTCGCTATATCATGGTGGATGAGTATCAGGATACGAACCATGCGCAATATGTGTTGGTTTCTCTCCTGGCTGCTGCGCATCGGAATATTTGTGTTGTAGGTGACGACGATCAGAGCATTTACAGCTTTCGAGGCGCAAATATCGAAAACATCCTCAGTTTTGAAGAACAGTTTGAAAACGCCTCTGTGATTCGGCTTGAAGAGAATTACCGATCCACCGGTACGATCCTTGACGCTGCAAACGCCGTGATCGCAAATAATACGGAACGCAAGGGCAAAAATCTTTGGACGTCAAACGGCAAGGGAGAGAAAATCGAGTTGCACACCTGTACGGATGAAACGGAAGAGGGCCGTTTTATTGCGGACAGTATCATTGAAAAAAGCGCCGACGGCCGTAATTTTTCGGATTTTGCCGTATTGTACCGCACAAATGCACAAAGCGCAAATATTGAGCGGGCTTTGGTACGGGGCGGCATTCCTTACCGCGTGATCGGCGGTCACCGTTTCTACGACCGTAAGGAGATCCGCGACGCCATCGCATATCTGTCTGTTGTGGTAAATCATAACGATAACGTTCGTTTGCGCCGCATTATCAACGAACCCAAACGGGGTATCGGTGAAACTACGATGAACAACGTCGGTCTGATCGCCTCCGGTTTGGGGGAGAGTTTGTTTGACGTTATGCGTCGTGCCGATGAATACAGCGCCCTTACCCGCAGCGCTGCAAAGCTTAAGCTGTTTACAGAAATGATAGATCATTTTACCGATCGTCTTGAAACCGGTACGTTGGCCGACGGATTCCGTATGATCATGAACGAATCCGGTTATATCTCATCCCTTTCTCAGGATGAAGATACAAAAGAAGAACGCATCGAAAATCTGGATGAGCTTTATTCCACAATCTCCCGTTATGAGCAGGAAAACGGCGATGAAGCCACGCTGCAGGGTTTTCTTGAAGAGGTTGCCCTGCTTTCCGACATCGATAATTACGATGAACAGCTGGATACCGTTGTTCTGATGACGCTGCACGCTGCCAAGGGGCTCGAATTCCCCGTGGTTTACCTTGCCGGTATGGAAAACGGCTTGTTCCCGTCCGCGCAGTCGATTGAGGATGAACACGGCCTTGAAGAGGAACGCCGTCTTGCCTACGTCGGCATCACCCGCGCCAAAAAAGAGCTTTGCCTTACCAACGCGTTCTCGCGTTTGCAATACGGCAAAACCGTGGTAAATCCGCCTTCCGTATTTCTGGAGGAGATTCCCCGCAGCCTTTTGAATAATACCTCGCCCGCAGGGGGCGGCGGTTATCGCTCCTCTTACGGGGGCGGTTACGGGGGATTCGGCGGTACCGCAGGCGTATACGGCAGAAGAGAGCGTACGTCCTATACCGGCGGCGGCTTTTTCGGCAACTCAGCTACAAAAGACAGCGAGCCTGTCGACAGAGCGTCCAACCCCTCCGCAGCATCCGTTACGCCTTTTTACAAGGCTCCTGAAAAAAAAGAACCGCCGAAGGCAGGTGAAAAGCTTTGCCCCGGCGATTCCGTTCATCATAAAAAATTCGGCGACGGTCTGGTGCTCTCCGCCGCACCGCTCGGCAACGACGTTCTGCTTGAAGTGGCCTTCGATACCTGCGGTACCAAAAAACTGATGCAGAACGCTGCGCGCCTTGAAAAAATCTGATTCCGTTAAAAGTCTGAAAACGGGGTGTTGTTGATCAGCTTGAAACTGACCGCTTTCTTCTCTTTATCGAACCTGTAGATGCTCAATATCAGCCCAACGCCGATATAGATGCAGAGATTAGAGGAACCGCCTGCGCTGAAAAACGGCAGCGTTATTCCGATTACGGGCAGAACCCGCAGGCACATGCCGACGTTTACAACGGTTTGCGCCGCAAGCATGGCCGCAAAGCCGTAACACATAAGTTTTGTCGCGCCGAATCTGGAACGGTGCCCCGTGAACATCACTTTTACTATGATCGCAAGAATCAGCAGCATCGCCGCAGCGCAGCCCAGCAGGCCGAGCTCCTCGCCGATACAGGTGAAAATCATATCGTTTTCCGCTTCCGGGATCGCATTTTCAACCTGCGTCAAAGCGCCGTTGAACAGCCCCTGCCCGGTGAATCCGCCGGAGGTGATCGCCCTGATCCCCATCGTCTGCTGGTACATGATATCCGCATAACGGTCCGGGTAGATCAATCCCAGAATACGGTTTTTCTGCGTCGCATCAAAAACAAAGTACCATATAGCGGGAAGCGAAGCTGCAGCAAGCGCTCCGCCGATCAGAAAATACCTGAGCTGGACCCCTGCGCAGAACATCATGATCAAAAAAATAACAATAAAGATCAGCGCGCTGCCCATATCGCCGGTAAGCGCCACAAGCCCGATGGGGATCGCCGCATGCGCGCACAGCAAAAGTACATGAAAAAGATGCGTGATTTTGTCGCTCACCAGTTCCAGATGCATACCGAATGTGATAATGAATCCGATTTTCAGAAGCTCCGATGGCTGAAAATACAAGCCGCTGCCGCCGAGTGAGAGCCAGGTCTTTGCGTCGGGCCGTTCAGCAGGTCCCTTGCCCCAGATAAAGAGCGAGAGCATCAGCAATATACACACGCCGCCGATCACCGGAAACATTTTTGTGATAAAGTTGTAGTCGAAAAACGAGATGATGATCGCAAGCGTTCCGCCAAGCGCAACGGCAAGCAGCATCGTACGGGCGTCGCGGGAGATTACGCTTCCTTCTTCAATGGTTGCGCGAGTGGCGCTGTATACCATCAATATTCCGTAAAAAGACGTTATAAAACACAGAAACAGCAGAAGCAGATCTGTTTCTTTGATCACGGTTTTTATTTTTAAAAAAATATTTCTCATAATAAGGTTTTTCTTTCGTAAAGATATTTCTATTATATAATTTTATGGATGTGATTTCAATACCTTCTTTTCGGGAGTTGAAAAAAATGCAGAAATTTGTAACCCACAGCGAAAATGAAACCATGGCCCTTGCCGAGGCGCTGTGCAAAAAGATCCGCGGCGGCAGTATCGTTCTTTTCTCCGGAGAGATGGGCGCCGGCAAAACGGCATTTGTAAGAGGCGCGCTGCGTGCGTACGATAACAAATCCTTTGTGTCAAGTCCTACGTTCGCCCTTGTAAACGATTACGGCGGAGAGCCTCATATCTACCATTTTGATATGTATCGGGTCAGAAATTCCGACGATCTCTATTCTACAGGATTTTACGATTATATGGGGGAAAACAGCATTCTGTTTATAGAATGGAGTGAAAACATCCGCGCTGATATCGAAGACGCCTTCGGATGCGATATCATTTCGATCGATATTCAAAAAACGGATAATGAAAATGAACGTATATTTGCGGTGAGCGGAGGACCTTTTGCATGATTATACTCGGTATTGAAAGTTCGGCCGTCGCCGCCGGGGCGGCCGTTGTCAAAGACGGAAAGCTGATCGGAGAAACCTATCTGAATACGGGGCTTACACATTCCGAAACCTTGCTTCCTCTGGTTGAAAGCTGTTTAAGAAGCGTAAAGCTTACCCCTGCGGATGTGGACGCGTATGCGGTCGCAGCCGGGCCGGGATCTTTTACCGGCGTGCGTATCGGCATTTCCGCCGTAAAGGGGCTTGTATTTGAAAAGGACGTTCCCGTTTACGGTATATCCACACTGGAGGCGCTTGCCTCCGGCGCAATGGTAGATGGGTATCTGATCACGCCCGTGATGGACGCAAGATGCCGGCAGGTATATACGGCGTCGTTTGTTTGTGAACAGGGCGCGCTCTTGCGTATCAGGGAAGATACCGCTTTGCGTCTGGATGAGCTTTACAACGAAATGAAAGCGAAGAAGCTTCCGGTTTTGCTGATTGGAGACGGCGCAAAACTGACAGGTGCATTTCTGAAAGAAAAGGGCGACGTCAAATTTTGTATGTTTCCCGAGATTTTTCAATATCAACATGCCTCCGGTGTTGCATTTGCCGCGTGGATGCGTTATAATAAAGGTGAAACGGGGCAGCCCGGCGATATGCTGCAGCCGCGTTACCTCAGGCTGCCGCAGGCAGAAAGAGAACGTTTGAAGGGAGAACAAAAACAATGATTGCACTCAGTTCCGACCATGCGGGCTTTCCGCTCAAAGAAGAGATCCGGGCCTATTTTGACGCCAACGGTATTGAATATACCGATTGCGGCGCGTATAATACCGATTCTGTAGATTATCCTTATCAGGCGAAAAAAGCCTGCGACCTGGTTGTTGCGGGCAAAGCAGATAAAGCCATCCTCTGCTGCGGTACGGGTATCGGTATTTCTATGGCTGCCAATAAGGTAAAAGGGATCCGCGCCGCCTGCTGCACCGATTATTTCAGCGCAAAATATACCAGGCTGCATAACGACGCCAACGCTCTGTGCCTCGGCGCCAGAGTAATCGGCCCCGGCGCTGCAATCGAGCTCGTGAACGTATTTCTCAATACGGAATTTGAAGGCGGCCGCCATCAGAGAAGGGTAGACCAGATCACTGAAATCGAGAATATGCGGTAAAAGAAACAAACAGCGTTTTTTCGCTGTTTTTCTTTTGGATATTGCTTTTTTCTGATGGTTGTACTATAATCCCGTCTTTGACAGTTAAGTAAGAAACGAGACCTCGAAACCCCAAGTAA
>CAMOVW010000095.1 GCA_946627725.1 uncultured Clostridia bacterium | reverse complement strand
CGCCGTCGGTGAAAACAAATGACGTGGCGTCCGCCGTTGAAGCGTCCGCGGCGAAAGCCGCCGAAACCGCGCCCAGCGTCAGCAATGCGCAGAGCAGAAGCGCCAGCGATTTTTTCAATGTGCTTCGGGTAGAAAGGGTTGCATGCATAACAGGAAACCTCCTTTTGTATTTGTCAATATGGATTGTACGCGGATTGCATTAAACGAAAATTAAGCCGGAAATAAAACGAACTTTAATTTTTTCTCTCTTGAAATGAACCCCGAAAAACAGGATAGTGTTAAAAAATGTTGGTAAAAATCACAAAATAGCGTGAAAAATACTCACATATTGGTTGACAAGCCCTATCCGTTGTTATATAATTTTGTTGTTTTCGAAAACAGAATCATCTTATATCCGCTGCGGAGTGTATATGAGAGGAGGAAAATGGCATCATTAATCGGTTCACTCTTATCCGGAGTGATCAAATCGGTGTTTCTGCAGGTTACGGTATCCGTATCGAAACCGCAGAAGGCGCGTTCCTTCGATATCCCTGCGTTTCCTACAGCAAAGAGGAAGTGAACGAGCTTCTGCGCCGCATGCGCAGCGGCGATCTGCAGCCCGCGCATTATAACGACGTGGTCCGCGATTACATCACAGAGCTGTACTACCGACGCCTGCGGCAAAACGGACTATCGTAATATCCCTTGCAGAACCGAAACGACCCAAAAAAACAAACCTTTATTTTTCTTCAAAAAATCAAAAAAGCGTCCGCACGGCCCCACCGCCTGCGGGCGTCTTTTCCGTTGCCTCCGGGGGCGTTATACCGTATCCTTCTATAATCATGCATTTTTGAATCCTCACGGGGGCAATATGATAAGAACCAATAAAAAGAAGCTTACTGCTCCATTCCGGCCGCAGTAAGCTTTTTCATTTTTTATTTTTAATAATTATTTGTATTTTGTAAAATCGAAGCCTTGCAGCTTCCCGCCCTCTTCGCGGGATTTATCCGCTAAAAACACGGTCAGGTGGCCTGCTATGGAGTTCTCAATGGCGGTGCAGGATACGCTCTGTTCGCCGGTTCTGAGGTAGCGCACAAAGTCTTCGGTAAGGGCGTCGTCGCCGCCGCCGTGGCCTTCGGTGCCGGCGTCGCTCAGGTCAACGATCTCATCCGCAAAGCCGCTTTCGGCAAGGGTGCTGATGTGCGAAAGGGTGTATCTGTTGTCGTCCAGCACGCCGTAAAGCTCGCCGAGGGTGCCGGTGATATGGATCTTGCGCATGCTCTTCGCCGTGCCGCCCACCATATTGAAGGTGCCGGTGGCGCCGGAATCAAAATTGATCAGCACGCTCTGGTGGTCCACCACGTCGTTATCGCACTTGTAAATGCACCGGTTATAGGGGTTGCCGTTGCGGAAAGATTCCAGCCGGTCCTCCATTGTGGCGTCCTTTTTGTTTTCCAGATCCGCCCATGCGTAGCACTCCCAGCGGTTGGGATGGGCAAGGTACAGGTTTTTGGAGGAATAGCGGCAGCTGTCCACCAGCGGGCAATCCACGGTGCAGCGGGTACCCGCCCCTGCGGGGGCGTTTTCGGGCTTGAATTGGAAGATGCCTCCCACGCTTGATACCGCCGTTGGCAGGGTGGGCTGCATCAGCCACATCATCAGATCCACGTCGTGGCAGCTCTTTGCCAGCAGCATGGTGGTTTTGCAGATCTTTGAGTTGCCCCACTTGCCCCGCACGTAAGAGGTGGAAAGGTGGTGGTAGCTCACGTGCTCCGCCATCTGTATGTTGATGATATCGCCGAGCGCGCCGGAGCGCAGCTTCTCTTTTATGGAGCGGTAAAAGGGCGCGTAGCGCAGCACGTGGCAGATCATTACTTTATTGCCGTGCGTTTTGATCACCTGCAGAAGCGCGTCCATCTCATCCTTGCTCACAGCAAAGGGTTTTTCCAGCAGCATATCGTAGCCGAGCTTCAGCAGCGGAACGGAGGTTTCAAAATGCTGGTGATCCATGGTGCCGTTGATCACCGCGTCGGCAATACGGCCGCGCTTTGCAAGTTCATCGGCGTTTTCAAAGCAGTTTTCCGCCGGGAAGCCGTATTTTTGGCGGCACATCTCGCGGCGCTCCGCGTTCGGGTCCGCTATGCCAACGATTTTGAGCGCTTCCGGGTGTTTCAGAGAATAGTCCGCGTAGATCACGGAACGGTGTCCGCCGCCAACGATGACGGCTGTAATCGGTTTTGCTTCGGGGTCTTTCATATCTTTCTTCCTCGGGTTTTTGCTAAATAATATCTTCACTTCCGGGCCTGCCGGAAATTCTGATCTTTTCGGCGGCTTCGGCGGTGCGTATAAACGCCCCCGCAACGTTGGAGCCGGTTCTGCGGCCGGGCGATACGGCCTCTTCGTAGTGCAGCGGAGCGAACACGCTGCCGAAATCGTTATCGGGCACGATATAAGCGATGCAGTCGTTGCACAGGCCGATCACGCTCAGGCGGCCTTTTACAACGGTGTTCAGGGCGGGGTAGTTCCACTGAGTGCCGTTGTAGCTCTCTTCGGCGGTCAATGCGCCGCCGTAGGCGATCTCGGGCGTCAGTTCCCCCGGGATCAGGGCAAATTTCAGCGTGCTGCCGAACTCCGCAAGCCCCACCTCCGTTGAAAAATACAGGTCGTAATCCTTGCCGTCTTCGCCGTTGGTCACCTTGGTAAGGTTGTTGGTTACGATCTTCAGCTTGCCCAGCAGCGCCAGCAGGGCGTTATCCGCCGGGATGAAGGTCTCGCGCACGATCACGTTCAGCAGCGGCTCTACGGGGGTAAAGGCGCTCTCTTCCGTCCCGAGCACGTAATCTGCGATCGCCTCGCCGTACTGTACGATGCCGTTATGAAGGGAGACCTGCCCCTTGACGTGCTTGCCCCGGTCGGTTGCTATGGCTGCCTCCGCCCCCTGAAAGAAGGCGGCCTCATGCCCCGCGGCCTCGATCTTTTTGCAGATGAAGTAGGGGAAATCGGCGCTCAGCTGCCGCTGCTTGCCGCCGTAGCAGGTGGGGTGCGCCCCCATCAGCACGGTATATATCTTTTTCGCGTTCGTATCCGCCGGGGTAAAGCGCAGCACGGTGATATAGGGGTCGATCACGTCCGGCGGGCGTTTGTCGTGTACGAAATCGGCCGCGTCCAGCAGCGCGTAATGCAGCTGCCCCGGGGCCATGGCGTTTACCGCGTTTTCGATCGTCTCGGCAGCCGTTTCAAAGAGGTAATCCATAAAATCCGGATTCCTGCCGGATACGGCCTCGCCCAGCTTCTTTTGGCTTTTCACCGCGCCGGGGTTCTTTTTAATGGCTTGGATCAGATCGCCCCACACGCCCATGGTATCCACGCCGGAGTGGCAGTGGGTGGCGCTGATATTGATTGAAACGATATTCTTTTCCGCGCACAAAGGCGCAAGCAGCGCGCGGATGCGGCGGATATCCGCGTTTGAAATGCCCACGCAATCCACCACGGCGAACACGTTTATGCCGCGCTCGCTGCCGTCGTCAAAGGCAAAGGCGCGCACCATCAGGTCCGTAAGCGCCCCTGCGGCTTTGTTGGGCGGAAAAGCGAGGTACCCGCCCAGATACAGATCTCCCTGTACCCGCTCCGGCAGAATGCTCGCTTTGGCGTATCCCACGCGCCAGCCCGCGTTTTCGGCGGGGGCGGCAAGAAAATAGCCGCTGCCCTCCATAAAGCCGGTGTTGTCGTAGCGGTTCAGGTAGGGGATGGTCTTATCCGAAACGCGCCCCGCCACGCCCCGCAGCAGCGTCTGCACGGCTTTATCGCCCAGGTCGATGGCCTTCGGCTTCAGCTCTTTTTCCTGCGCAAAGGCGATGAGCTTTTTCTTTGCGGTATCAATTGGGTTTGTCATGCTGTCTCCTCCCTGTGGGTCACGCGGAACTCGGCGAGCTGAAAGCCCTGCGCGGGTTCTTCGATCTCGATATGCAGCCGGTTTGTTACGGCCGCGGCGGGGATATGATAGGTATAAGCCGCGTATTTTTCCGGCAGCAGGGGCGCGGGGATGCCCGCGGGCTCCGGCGGCGGCAGCAGTATGCCGTTCGCCTTGGCGGTATGGCTGCCGAGGAAAAACGCTGTGGGCTTGAAATACGTAACGGTAAGGTCGTATGCTTTGCCGGGGGTAAGATCCCGCAATACGGCTTCAAACGAAAAGTGGTCGAACACCTTCTGCAGGCAAACGGGCAGGCTGCCGTCGTTCACGTCCGGCCGGTCCCCCTGAAAGTTCATATAGAAATCTGGCTTCTGGTACACCCAGAGCTTTTCAAGACCGTCCAACGCAAGGGACCAGTAAAATTCCCCCTCTTTTACGGCGTTGCGGTTTGCGGCGCGGCGCAGCGTTTCGGCGTCGGCGGCGTCCGGCAGGTGCAAAAGCCATTCTCTGTCCGATATGGGCAGATCGATGGTGTCGAGGGTGGCGCCCCGTTCCCAGCCGGAAGCGCCGTATTTCTGAACGCTGAGCTGCATGCCAATGGTATCGTACAGCTTTTGCGCCGCAATATCGATCTCATTGCGCAGCATGGCTTCGTGCGCGGGGCGGGGCGCTGTGAGGGCGGCTTTCGCCTGTTCTCTTTCCCCGGCCAGCAGCAGTATTTTTCCGATGCCCGCGGCGGCGGTATCGGCCTGCAGCCGCTCTTTGATATACAGATCGCACGCGGCGCGGAAATACAGCTGCCAGAAGCGCCAGGGGTTTTCAGGCTGCTTTTCTTCGCTGATCAGGTGGTAAGTGAAATCCAGCCGTTTTTCCAGCGGGGTGGCCTCCCAGTTCTTTTCCAGCAGCAGAATGCCCGCGGTAAGCTTATCGGTATCGTAACCGTATAAATATACCCTTGCGTAGTCTTCAACGATCTCTTCCGCTTTCAGGGCGGGGTCCCACTCCAGCGCGCACCACACGGCTTTGTTCACGTCGTCGTTTACGCCGTCGGAATAGGTGACGCTGCCCACGGTATAGGGAGCCACGGTTTCAAACAGCCTGCGGTATTCCGTCGGGCGGGGATTTACGCTCTCGCGGCTGAGGCAGGCGGCAAAGGCGTAATGCCAGTCGTCCTTTTCAAAATGCACCGGGTGCTCGCAGCGCAGGTTGTGGGTGATATCCGGGTAAAAGCGGATCGGCAGCTCCTTCGGCAGCCGCTGCCGCAGCGTATCGATGTTGAACGCCCGGTTCGGCCCCGTGATCACGCCGGCAAATACCTTCGGCGCGGCGGCGAGGGCCTTCAGAAAGCTTTCGCCCCAATCCGGCGCGTTGTGGGGCGCCTGCGCGGATACCCACAGCTTTGCGGCGGGGGGATGTTTAATTAAAATCTCATGTATTTTTACACAGCGGTCGATCAGCGTATCCGCCGGCAGATCGCCGGGGTCGGCGCCGGGTACGAATACCGCGTCGATATACGGGGTGTTTCGGAACAGCGCTTCCCGCTCCGCCAATTCTTCGGCTTCGCTCTTGTTGCCGTTCGGGATCCAGAGGGATACCTCCAGCCCGAGGGCGTGGGCCTTTTCGCTGAGCAGGGCGGTCATCTCCGGGCCGGAACGCTTCATCAGCGCGTTCTGCTCGGTAAAGGGGATCAGCTCCACCGTGTTCATGCCGAAATACATCAGCTCCAGCATATACCGTTCAAACTGCGGCGCGTCCCACGCGTCGTAGGTGTTAGAGCAGGGGCGGTACCCCAGCTGATGGCCGCGGATGGGGTTCTTCGGCGAATAACGCCCTCTTGCCGAATCCCGCAGCGAGATCACGCCGCCGGCATATACCGTTTTGCGGAAAAACATCCCCATGGCGTAGATCAGCCCGCGTATGCCCGCGGCGCGGAAGGCGAGGGAATCCGCCTCGGCGCGGATCTCAAAATCGTCGGACGCAAAACCGTCGTCCGTTTCAAAACGGACGGTAAACGGCGCGTGCGCGGCGTGCCCGAACGGCAGATTCCCAAGGCGGCGCCGCAGCTCGCCGCGAAAGATCCCGGCTGCCTGTTCTGCCGCGGTCCCCCCGGCGGTAATATTCAGTTTTTCGGCGGAGATCTTCATATGGCATCTCTTTTCATATGATTCTTCAAAATATAATTTTATTATAAGGATGTTTATAAGTCAAGCAAAAAACGGAAAAAAGATTTCACAGCCGCGCCGTAAAAATGCCTAAAGCGGGCTGCGGATTCCTGTGAAATTTGCCAAATTTCCGCCGGAATCAAAAAATCTGACATTTTTCCATTGATTTTGAACACGGTTTCGTCTATAATCAAAGAGTAAAAATTTATTATTTCGGAGGCAATTCTAAAATGAAAAAAGTTATCGCTGTATTCCTTGCCGTATTGATGGCCTTCTCAACGCTGGGCGTTGTTGCGTTTGCCGAAGATACCGCTCCCGCGGGCGATACCACCACAACGGATGAAGACGTGCCCAGATATCCCGACGATCCCGGCATCCCCAACATCGTAAACGACGACGGCCTTGTGTATCCCCAGAACCCCAATCAGCTTGAAATGAGCTTTGTGTTCAAAATCATTGAGCGCATCATCAACTTCTTCAAGGGCCTGTTCGGCGGCGACGAGCTGGATATGAACCTTACCGAGAGCGTATCCGATTTCGGCAAATGGCTCGACGATATCCTCGGCAACATCAAGGGCTCTCTCGATCTTTGATCCAAAAAAAACGTAAAGGCACCCGCAAGGGTGCTTTTTGTTTTGCCGAAAAATGTTGATTTTTGTTGACTTTTCCATTTTGTTGCGGTATATTACAAATAAGAATAAATATGCAATTTATTCTGAAATATTATTCGTTTAGTAACGGAGAGGGGCTGCATAATTGGAAAACAAATCTTGCCTGATCGATCTGAGGAACATCTCTGTATCCTTCGACGGGGTACAGATCCTCGAAAATCTGAATCTTTCAATCAAAGACGGCGAATTCATTACCTTTCTGGGGCCGTCCGGCTGCGGCAAAACCACCACCCTCAGGGTAATTGCGGGCTTTTTGCAGCCCGACGGCGGTGAAGTCCTCTTTGAAAACAAAAATATGAATGGTGTTCCGCCCCACAAACGGCAGGTGAACACCATTTTTCAGCGTTACGCGCTGTTTCCCCATTTAACGGTGGCCGAGAATATCGCCTTCGGCCTGAAGGTGAAAAAAACGCCCAAGGCAGAGATCGCAAGAAAGGTGCAGGAGATGCTCTCGCTTGTAAACCTGAAGGGGTTTGACCACCGCATGATCGATTCTCTTTCCGGCGGGCAGCAGCAGCGGGTTGCCATCGCCCGCGCGCTGGCGGTGGACCCGAAGGTCCTTCTGCTGGACGAGCCTCTCGGCGCGCTGGACCTGAAGCTGCGCAAGGATATGCAGGTGGAGCTGAAAAAGATCCAGCAGAGCCTCGGCATTACGTTTATTTACGTTACCCACGATCAGGAAGAGGCCCTTTCGATGAGCGACACCATCGTGGTAATGGACGGCGGCAAGATCCAGCAGATCGGCAGCCCAACGGATATCTATAACGAGCCCGTAAACGCCTTTGTTGCGGATTTCATCGGCGAAAGCAACATTGTGGACGGCGTTATGAAGGCGGATAACGTGGTGGAATTCTCCGGCCACGTGTTCGATTGCCTTGATAAGGGCTTCGGCCGGGACGAGGCCGTGGACGTTGTGGTGCGGCCCGAAGACGTGGACGTGGTTCCCGCGGCGCGGGGGATGCTCACCGGCGTTGTTACCGGCGTTACCTTTAAGGGCGTGCATTACGAGATCATTGTGGATATCGGCGGATTCCTCTGGATGATCCAATCCACAGAGATCGAGCACGTGGGCGACAGGATCGGCCTTGTGATCGAGCCGGACGCCATCCACATTATGAAAAAGAGCGAGTATTCCGGTACATTCGGCGATTTCTCCAGCTTTTCCGAGGAGTTTGACGAGCTTTCCGACGTGAACGCCGGGCTCGACCGGGAGGATCACGACGATGAGTAAGGGTATTGCCGTAGGAAACAAAAAGGCAAATCTGTTTCCGTTTTCCTCATGGATGGTGGTATTCGTTCTGGTGCCCATCGCGCTGGTGGTATACTATGCGTTAACGGACGTGGACGGCTTCACCTTATCCAACCTCAGGTGGATCGTTACCTACGGCGGCACGCTGTGGCTGAGCGTGAAGCTGGCGTTTATCGCCACGGTGATCTGCCTGCTGCTGGCCTATCCCATCGCCTATTCCATGAGCCGGGCAGGCGCCCGGGTGCAGCGCAACGCCACTCTTTTTATCATGCTGCCCATGTGGATGAACTTTCTTGTGCGCACCTACGCGTGGATGACGCTGCTGGAAGATAACGGGCTGATCAATTCCGCGCTGCGGGCGGTATTCGGTATGGAGTTTCCGGGCCTGCATCTGATCAACAACCACGGCGCTATCGTGCTGGGTATGGTTTATAACTACCTGCCCTATATGATTTTGCCGATCTATACCTCCCTTACCAAAATCGGCGGCTCTCTGATCGAAGCGGCAAGGGACCTGGGCGCCAACGGCGGTCAGGTGCTGGGCAGGGTCATCCTCCCCATGAGCGTGCCCGGCATTATTTCCGGTATCACAATGGTGTTTATCCCCTCTATTTCCACCTTTATCATTTCCAAAATTCTCGGCGGCGGAAAGGATTTTTTGATCGGCGACCTGATCGAAGATTATTTCCTCGGCAATTCCGGCGTTGTGAATTATAACATCGGCGCGGCGCTGTCCCTTGTGATCATGGTGATGATCCTTGCGGCAACCTTTATCATGAACCATTTCGATAAAGACGCGCAGACCAGCGGAGGCGGTGTGATATGAAAAAGCTGTTAACCGTATATAACGTACTGATCTCCGTTTTTCTTTACGCCCCCATTTTTGTGGTCATCTTCTTCTCTTTCAATTCCGGTACGTCCCGGGCCGTATTCGAGGGCTTTTCGCTGCAGTGGTACGCAGAGCTGTTTGAGGATGAGCTGATCCTTCGCTCTCTTTATTACTCCGTTGTGATCGCCGTGGTGAGCGCCGTTGTTTCTACCGTGATCGGCACGCTGGCTGCCATCGGCATCAATTCGCTCAAGGGTTGGAAGAAAAGCGTATTTCTTGCGGTGAACAATATCCCCGTGGTGAATCCGGAGATCGTTACCGCCATCTCCATGATGATTTTGTTTGTGTTCGCGCTGGGCTTTTTCCATAACGCGGAAATGGGCTTCGGCACCCTGCTGATCGCCCACATCACGTTTAATATCCCCTATGTGGTGCTCTCGGTGCTGCCCAAGCTCAAGGGCATGGATCAAAATATCTACTACGCCGCGCTGGATCTGGGCTGCCCGCCCGCGAAGGCCTTTGTTAAGGTTGTGATCCCGCAGATCATGCCGGGCGTCGTTTCCGGGCTGATCATGGCCTTCACCCTGTCGCTGGATGACTTTGTGATCTCCTATTTCAACTCCGGCGCCACCTTCCAGACCCTGCCCATCACGATTTATTCCATGACCAAAAAGCCCTATAACCTGAAGCTGAACGCCCTTTCCACCCTCCTGTTCGCGGTGGTGCTGGCGCTGATGCTGTTTGTAAACCTGAAAAAGCCGAAAAAGGCCCAAAAGAAAGCGTAAGGAGGGGGAGCACCGATGAAAAGAAAAGCGCTGAGTGTGTTTCTTGTACTGATCGCGGTCGTTTCGCTCTGCGCCTGCGGCGGCGGGGGACAGACCGGTTCTACCACGCTGAACGTATACAATTGGGGCGAATATATCGATCTCTCCACGCTGGATGAATTCACCGCCCGCACCGGCATCAACGTGAATTACACCACCTACGCCAGCAACGAAGAGATGTATTCCAAAATCGTTTCCGGCGCCGCCTCTTACGACGTGATCATCCCCTCGGAATATATGATCTCCAAGATGATCGACGAAGATCTTCTGGCGGAGCTGAACTTCGATAACATCCCAAATTATCAGTATATCGGCGAAGACTACAAGGGGCAGGATTACGACCCCGACAATAAGTATTCCGTCCCCTATACCTGGGGCACGGTGGTGATCGTGTACAACACAAAATACGTGGACGAGGCCGACGTGGAAGACGAGAGCATCGAGCTGCTGTGGAACGAAAAATACGCGGGCAAAATACTGATGTTCGATAACCCCCGCGACGCCTTCGCTCTTGCCCACGCAAAGCTCGGCCATTCCATGAACACACAGGACCCGGCATACTGGGAGGCCGCCGCCGAAGAGCTGATCCGGCAGAAACCGCTGGTGCAGGCCTACGTGATGGACCAGGTGTTTGATAAAATGCTGGGCGAGGAGGCGTGGATCGCCCCCTATTACGCCGGCGACGCCATCACCATGATGGACGAAAACGAAGATCTCGCCGCCTATGTGCCCGTAGAGGGCGCAAACCGGTTCTTCGACGCTATGTGCGTACTGAAAAACAGCCGCCACAAAGCCGAGGCCGAGGCCTTTATCAACTTTATGTGCGATACCGAGATCGCCGCGCAGAACGCCGAGGAAGTGTGCTACGCCATCCCGCAGGTAGAGAGCTTTAAGCTGCTGGATGAGGAAACGCAGAACGATACCATGGTATATCCCCCTAAAGAGGTGTTGGATCGCTGCGAGGTGTTTGTGAACCTGCCCGCCGAAACGCTGGAGCTGCAGAGCAGATTGTGGATCAAACTGAAAACCAGCTATCGGTAAGGCGCAGAAAAATATGTAAATTTTGTATTTTTCTATTGATTTTCCGAAAAAACTGTGATAAAATAGATCTACTATTTAAGCGGAAATATGAGATCGCTGTTCTGATTTTGTATTTTGACTGTTTTTTTATGTTGAAATAACGGCGAAAGAGGTGAAACCTATTATGAAGCAGGGAATCCATCCCAACTACAAGCCTTGTGTGGTCAGATGCGCTTGCGGCGCTACCTACGAAACTTGCTCTACCAAGGGCGATATGCGTGTAGATATCTGCGCAAACTGCCATCCTTTCTTCACCGGCAAGCAGAAGCTTGTTGATACCGGCGGACGCGTTGACAGATTCAAGAAGCGTTATAATATGGGCAACAACTAAAATCGGGGCCTGCGCCCTGAAGTGCTTACCGATCGGGGCTGCGCTGCCGCAGCCCTTTTTTCGTGCACTTTGGGGGAAACGCGGTAAATTATAATTTAGCGAGAAGTTCCGCAGTATCTCGTAGCGCGGCTGACCACA
>CAMOVW010000094.1 GCA_946627725.1 uncultured Clostridia bacterium | reverse complement strand
TATGGTAAGGAGCCATATCATATCGCATGCAGTGAAACTGCATATATCGCAATTTGCACAGCAAATTATATCGCGTTGCGAAGCAACATATCGCAAAAAACAACGTTAGTTTTTCAAAATGCAGTTTGGCACGGAATAACTATGGTAGCGCGGCTGACCACAGCCGCTATTGTGCAGAGGCGTGGGTGTGCGGCGGCTTGCCACCGTATACCCCGACTCTGTACAACGAAACGTAGAGTTATTGCATATGGCAGGGTTTCGTCGTCCCTGCGCCGGGGTATCGTCCGCTTACGCTTCCTATACCCACGCCTTGGGCCGATAGCGGCTGTGGTCAGCCGCGCTACGAGATACTGCGGAACAGCGCGATAAATTATAATTTAATGCCTTCCTTCCCCGATCTCCATCGGGTGCAGTTCCGTCACGTTGATGATATATCCGGCTTCGCCGGTGATGATCTCGCCCTCGGCGTAGGGCTGCAGCAGATCGAGCTTCAGCTGCATGATCTCGTCGGAATAGGGCTCCAGCAGTCCTTTATCGTAAAACGGCAGATAAATGCACACCGGCTGCCGTTCCGGGCGCAGCGTCCAGAAGGCGGCGAGACGTTCGGTTTCGTAATACTCAAACCATGCGGTATAGGTCCCGTAGGGCAAATCCATATATAAATTAGTATAGGGCGCAAGATCCAGCACGGCCACCGGCCTGCCGCCCGCCGTCTCTTTGATCCGGTCCAGATCCGCCAGCGTGCGCAGATATACGTCTGCGATCTCCGGCGTGGTTTTCAGGCCCTTATACGGTCCTTTTTCGATTTCCGCCGTCAGCGGGCCTGGTACGTGCTGAAACAGCTTTTCCACCGGTTTGTACACGGTTTCGCACAGCACATATCCGCCGTGCCATACGATCGCCGCCGCGGCGCATGCCGCCAGCAGAACGGCGGTCCCTTTTTTCAGAATATCGCCGCGTTTCGCGGTTTTTTTCTTTGGTTCTTCTCGCAGTTCCGGTATAAATTCCGCCAGCTTCAGCAGGCATGCGGTGCGCATCAGCCCGCCGCCCGCGCCAAGGATCACCGCAGAGGAAGCGTCTACCAGCAAACCGAATACCGCCCCCGCCGCCCAGAACGCCGTCAGCCGCGGGTTCTTTTTTTCACTCAGCAGAAAAGGTACCGGCGAAAAGAGCAGAAATGAAAAATTGTGGTATTCCGCAAAGGCTACCCATACGTTCATCTCTTTGGTGCCCAACGCTCTGATCCCGGCGCAGATATATCCGCCCGCCAGCGCGGCGGACGCGCACAGAAACAGGATTTTTTTGAAACGCGCATCTTCCTTCTTTCTGCATCTGTACACCGCGGCGCCCACAAGCGCCAGCAGACCGCAGATCACAAAGGGAAACCCGAAAAACCGCGCGGCGTCCATGCTCTTTCGCAACAGCACGCTGCCCAGCAGCCCCAGCTCCGCGCCGGAGGCAAGGTAGGGGAACGCCCGCGGAAACTGCGCAAAGGATCCCCCTATGATCATGTACGCCATAAACGGAACAAATACCGCCACCGCCCCGAGGGTGACGTGGTAAAACACGCGGGCGTCCAGCAGAAAACCGTACGCCGGCAGCAGCGATCTCCGTTTTTTTTGCAATATCTGCCGCGCCGTTACGGTAACAAACCAAACGCCGAACCCGGCGATCAGATACGGCTCCGCCAGTATGGCGCAGGCCAGCAGCACGCCGCAGAAAAGCAGCCTCGGCCGGTTTACCTCCCCTTCGGTTGTGAGCAGGATCAGGCAGAACGCCAGCACCGCCATCGGCGCGGCGGTAAAATAGGTGATGCTGAAGATGGTTTGCAGTATCACCCCGCAGAAAGAGAGCGCCGCCGCCACGCCCCACAGCTTATATCTGCGAAGCCTCAAGTATACGTAAGCGTAAAAGATCGCGTCCACCGCGATAAACAGATACCGCATAAAGAGTATGATCCCCTCAGTGCCGCCGGCAATGCGGGTGTATGCAAAGTAGGGCAATACGTTCAGCAGGTGCACCAGCTGGGCGATGTTCCACTCGTCAGCAATCAGCTTTTCGCCCAGCGCCAGCCGCTGGGTCACTGTGAAGTAAAAGCTTTCATCCGGCGCGGAAACGCCGTTTTTGGCGGTGACCGCAAAAAACACAAACAGCAGAACCCCCAGCGCGATGGCCGCGAGATCGTAATATGTAAAGCCGGAAAGCGGCTTTTTTCTTTGCTGAAGCATAAGGCGCCTCCTTTTTGCGCAGCGAAAACGTGTGAATGAAAGGTGAAACCTGCCGCGTATTGCTTTTTTTTGCCGCGGCTGTTATAATACCGGTGATATCATTGTTTGAGGTGGAGCGTATGGAGGTTATGCCCGGGCGTGTGGACCGCGCTTTTGAACGGCACCGGCAGGAATACGAGCGTAAAATGCTTGAGATCCTGCGGTCGGGGCAGTATATCATGGGCGAGGAGCTTGCCGCCTTCGAGAACGCCTTTGCAGCGTATCTGAACGTCCCCTTCTGCGTGGGGCTTGCCAGCGGGCTGGATGCGCTCCGCATTTCGCTGCGTGCGTTGGGCGTTGGCAAGGGGGACGAGGTGATCGTGCAGGGCAATAGCTTTATCGCGGACGTGATGGCCATCGTTGATAACGGCGCGATCCCCGTGTTCATCGAGCCCAACGGGCAGTTCAATATGGAGGCCTCTGCCATCGCCGCCGCCGTTACGCCCCGCACCAAAGCGGTGCTTGTTACCCACCTGTACGGCATGCCCACGCCGATGGACGATATCGTTCGCCTGTGCGAGGCGCGGGAGCTGAAGCTTGTGGAGGATTGCGCCCACGCCCACGGGGCGCAGTGGCGCGGCAAAAAGGTGGGCACGTTCGGCGATGCGGGCTGCTTTTCGTTTTACCCCACTAAAAATCTGGGGGGCTTCGGCGACGGCGGCGCCGTTACGGTGCGCTCTCCCGCTGTGGCGGAAA
Source organism: uncultured Clostridia bacterium (assembly GCA_946627725.1). Lineage (GTDB taxonomy): Bacteria > Bacillota > Clostridia > Oscillospirales > Acutalibacteraceae > RUG806. Next base: position 8,239 of record CAMOVW010000094.1, on the reverse strand, counting down.
AGATCCGCGTGATCCGCAACTACGGCAGCGAGAAAAAATACCGAAACAAGATGATCGGCGCCAATTCCCGGTTGGACGCGCTTCAGGCCGGGCTGCTGCGGGTACGCCTGCAGTATCTGGACGAGATGAACGCCGAGCGGGAAGCCATTGCCCGCCGTTACGCGGCGGAAATCAATAATCCTCTGATCACGCTGCCCGTATGGATCCCAAACGCAAAGGCCGTATGGCACCAGTATGTGGTGCGCTGCCAAAGAAGGGACGAGCTTCAGGCGTTTTTGCTCCGGCGGCAGATCCATACCCTGATCCACTATCCCGTGCCGCCGCACCGCAGCGAGGCGTTCGCTTACCTCGGTATGGGGGAGGGGAGCCTGCCGCAAACGGAGGCGCTGGCAAAAGAGGTGCTCTCGCTGCCCATGTATAACGGTATGCTGCCCGAAGAGCAGAGCTGCGTAATCGCGGCGCTCAATGATTTTTGCTGAAAAGCCGTTCAGTTCATGCTGCGCCATTCCTCCGTAAGGGCGGTGCGCAGCCGCTCAACCCGAAGGATGTACCCCTGTTTCGCGGGGGTCACGCTGCCCTGCGCGAACTGCTGCAGACCCTCGAGCTTCCACTGAAGGTATTCTTCGGTGTAAGGGGTAAATTCGTTCTTTCTGTAATAGGGGATATAGATCACGGCGGGCTGCTGCGCCGGGCGCAGCCCCCAATAGGCAGCCAGCCGCTCCGGTTCGTCGAATTCATACCAGGAAGAGTATGCGCCGTAGGGCAGATCCATATAGAGATAGGTGAAGGGGGCCAGATCCAGCACGGTAACGGGCTTGCCCCGCGCCATGCGCTTTACTTCGTCAAGATCCTCCAGCGTTTCGTTATATATCGTATAAATGTTTTCATTTGTCACAAGGCCTTTGAAGGGGCCTTTTTCTATTTCGCAGGCAAGGGGAGAGGGGTCGTGCAGAAAGAGCTTTTCCACCGGCTTATATACGGTGGTGCAGGCCAGATAGCCCATGTTCCACGCCAGCGCCGCCGCGCCGCACACCGCCATGGCGGCGATAAAAGCCCTGCGGGGCCTGGGCGAGGCTTTTTCTTTTTTCTTCTTTAACTGCGGCGCTTCCCGCGCGAGCTCCGGCAGCAGTACCGAGAGCTGCAGCACGCATGCCACCCGCAGCAGGCCGCCGCCGCTTGCGAGGATCACGGTGGAACTGATATCGATCAGCACGGAATACAGCACGCCGATCAGCCATAAAACGAAAAGCGCGGGCTGCTTTTTTTTGCGCAGCAAAAAGGGGATGGGGGAAAACAGCAGCAACAGCAGGTTGTTGTATTGGGTAAAGGAGACCCAAAGCATCTCTTCTTTGCTGTTCAGCAGCCGTATTCCGGCGTATGCGTAACCGGCGGCCAGTACCGCAGCCGCACCCAGCAGCAGCGCGCGGCGCGCACGGTCGTTTTCCGTTTTTTTGCAGCGGAATACAACCGCTGCAATCAGCAGGCAGGGCAGAGCGATCAGCGCGGGCAGGCCGTAAAGGTCCGCTGCCAGCACAAATTTGCCTAAATCTATAAGGTTGCCTTTATTATACTCAGCGCCGCTGGCAAGGTAGGGGATCGCCGCGCCCACGCCCGCAAAGGAGCCGCTCAGAAACAGATAGACCATATAGGGGATGAACATCGCCACCGCCCCCAGCGTGACCCAGAGAAAGGTGCGTTTGTTCAGCAGAAAGGCGTAATCCTCCAATGGCGGCTTTTGCTTTTTTGATTTTGCTTCCCGCAGCAGCGTCAGCACGAACCACAGCAGAAAGATCACGATCAGAAACGGCTCCGCCAATATGCCGCAGGCCATCACAAGGCCGGTAAACAGCAGCCTGGGTATGCTTTTTTTCTTATCGTCCGCCGTCAGCAGCAGCCATACCGCCAGCACCGCCATGGGCGCGCTGGTAAAATAGGCGATGGCGAGCAAAATCTGCTGTATCACGGCGCAGAACAGAAAGGCCGCCGCCGCACCCCACAGCTTCCAACGGCGCAGTTTGATATATACCCAGCAGTAATAGATCAGATCGATGGCGATAAACAGGTATCGCATGAACAGAATCAGCCCCTCGGTGCTGCCGGTGAGCTTCAAGAAAAGGATATTCGGCAGCAGGTTCAGCAGATGCACCAGCTGCGCCAGATTCCATTCGTCCGCAATCATATGCTCCCCCAGCGTCAGCCGGTGGGCCACGGTATAATAATATCCCTCGTCCGACATGCCCACGCCGTATTTTGCCGTAAACAGCAAAAGCAGGCACAATCCCAGCCCCAGCAGCAGCGCCGCCACGTCGCTTAAAAAGTATTCGGATGCGGTTGCTTTTTTCAAACGTCCCATTGCGGTATCCCTTATATATAATGATTGTTTTTATTATAGCCGCCGCCGCCGGATTTGTCAATGCGGGCAACTTGGCTATTGCATTTTGAACAGATGATTGGTATAATGTAATAAATATAACCAAAATGCCGCAAAAGGACGGGACCGTTCTCTATGAAAATCATGCCGATCCGCACGGATCGCCTCTATGCCGCGCACGACGCCGAATACACGCAGAAAGCGCTTGAAGTATTGCGCTCGGGGCAGTATATCAACGGAAAAGAGCTTGCTTCTTTTGAACAGGCCTGGGCTTCGTATATCGGCGCGGAGCGCTGCGTGGGCGTGGCAAACGGGCTGGATGCGCTGCGCATCACCTTCCGTGTGCTGGGCCTCGGCGCGGGGGACGAGGTGATCGTGCAGGCGAATACCTATATCGCCGGCATCATGGGCATTTCCGATTGCGGCGCAACCCCCGTGCTTGCGGAGCCGGACGAATATTTCGGCTTAACGCCCGCCGCGGTGGAGGCCTGCATCACCCCGCGCACAAAAGCCGTGCTGGTGACCCATCTTTACGGCATGATGACCCCCATGGATGAGATCGTATCCCTGTGTGAAAGACGCGGTCTGCTGCTGGTGGAGGATTGCGCTCAGGCTCACGGCGCCGCATGGCGCGGCAAAAAAGCGGGGTCCTTCGGCGTTGCCGGGTGCTTTTCGTTCTTTCCCGCAAAAAATCTCGGCGCGTTCGGCGACGGCGGCGCAATCGTGACGTCTGACGACGCTCTTGCCGAAAAGCTGCGCGTGTTCCGCAACTACGGCAGCAACAAGCGGTATTACAATTCCTGTATTGGCGTCAATTCCCGGTTGGATGAGCTTCAGGCGGGGCTGCTGCACGTGCGCCTGCGGTATCTGGACGGTATGAACGCCGAGCGCAACCGGATCGCCGCCCGCTACACAAACGAGATTCGCAATCCGCTGCTGCGCCTGCCCGAAACCCGCCCCGGCGCATATAACGTATGGCACCAGTACGTGGTGCGCTGTGATCGGCGCGACGCGCTGCAGCAGTATCTGAACGATAACGATATACACGCCCTGATCCATTACCCCATCCCGCCGCACCTGAGCGAGGCTTATGCGTATCTGGGGTATGGCCGGGGCAGCCTGCCCCGTACCGAGGCGCTCGGCGATACGGTGCTTTCCGTGCCGCTGTACAACGAGATGACGGAAGAAGAGCTGTCGTATGTGATCGACGTGCTGAACCGTTTTGAATAAACATTTTTGTATAAGAAATGGAGGCGGAACGCTTGCCCGGGGAAAATACGGTCGTTTATTACGACGATCCGAAAAAACTTGACGCTGCCGCGCGCTTATACCCGGCGGCGGAATACCGTTTTACCCGCGAATTGCCCACCGCGCAGGAGATTTCCGCTTTTGAGGGCGGTACGGTGGCCTTTCTGCTGGCGAACGGTAAGCTGAAAAAGGCGACGGAGGCCTGCCGCGATCTGAAAAACGCCGCAGTCTATGTGCTGCCCGGCGGCGCGGGAAACATCACCGAGCCCATCCGGATCGATCCCTCCAAGCCCCGTAAAAAGTATATTGAAACAGAGATCTCCCGCATCTGCAATCTGAACTGCAGGGGCTGCTGTGATTTCATCAATTTAAAAGTACCCGAGGAAACCTGGTATGATTTTGACCGCTACTGCGCAGATCTGAAACGGTTGAAAGAGCTGTATTGGGGGGTTGAGCTTTTCCGTCTTTTGGGCGGAGAGCCGCTGCTTAATCCCCGGGTGGCGGAATATGCAGAAGAAGCGCGCCGGATGTTTCCCGATTGCGATCTCCGCATTGTTACCAACGGCCTGCTGCTGCCGGATCTCAGTTATGAAAAACTTCGGCGCATCAGAGAGGCGAACTGCAGCTTTGATATTTCAAGTTATCCGCCCACGCTCAAAATGCGTAAAGAGATCGTTTCCACCCTCGCCGGCGCCGGTATAAAATACAACTTCAGCGTGCCCATGGTATTCTTTTTCCGCAATGTGCTCGAAAAGCCGACTTCGGATCCCGTCCCCGCGTTTCGGAACTGTATTTTTACCCACTGCAACAATCTGAGCAACGGTAAATTGGCGCCCTGCACCGCCGCTTTTTATATCTATCGCTTGAACCGGTTTTTCGGAACCGATTACCCTGAGGATGATTTTATCGATCTTGCCGATCCCTCGCTGGACGGCTGGCAGGCGGATGAGAAGCTTTCCAATCCGCATCCGTTCTGTAAAGCCTGCGGCAGAGGGATGACGCCGATGCTATGGAAAGGGTATTGCTCCCCGGCGGACGCCCGTTTGGAGGATTGGCTGATCAAAGATACGTTTATTAATTTGAAGATTGCGCCTGCCGTGCAGCATATGGCGAAAAAAAGCGCTCTTGCGCTGCGCGAAAAACTGCGCGTAAAACAGGATGATTAACAGGGGAGGAAGCGTTCTTTATGGCTGACGTTCTGTATTATGTGATCCCGTGTTATAATGAAGAAGACGTTCTTCCTCTCACCGCGCCGGTGTTTGTGCAGAAGCTGAAATCTCTGATCGCCGCAGGCGTTGTGGCGGAGGAAAGCCGTGTGCTGTTTGTAAACGACGGCTCAAAGGATCGCACCTGGCAGCTGATAAACGAGATCCATGCCCGCGAGCCGCTTGCCCTCGGCGTGGATCTGGCCCGCAACGGCGGCGAAAAGAACGCGCTTCTGGCAGGGATGTATTACGCAGCCGAACGGGCGGACTGCATGATCACCATGGATTCCGATCTGCAGGATGATATCGACGCCTCCGACGATATGCTGCGGGAGTATTATAATGGCAAAGATCTTGTGCTGGGCGTGCGCAATCAGCGCAGGGACGATCCTTTTTCGGAGCGCTTTTTCTCGGCGTCGTTTTATCTGATGATGAAGATTTTTCGCACCGGCCTTGTGAGCCAGCACTCCAACTTCCGCCTGATGAGCCGGAAGGCTGTGAAAATGCTGAAATCATACGGCAATATCCCGTATTTTCTCCCCGCGGTGGCAAGCACGATGCCGCTGCCCCGCGCCACGGTGACTCACGCCCGCGCCGCCCGTAAGGCGGGCAAATCCCACTATAATTATAAAAGCAAGATCCGCCTTGCGCTGGATTCGGTGCTGGTACATTCGCGCCTGCTGCCGTGGCTGGCGCTGGCGGGGCTGTGCCTGTGCGCTTTGGCGGCCCTTGCGGGGCTGATATTGCTGATCGTGTTCGGCGCGAAAGACCATGTTTTTTCCGGCTGGAGCTTTGTGCTGTGCTTCGGCGGAGCAATGGGCGCCCTCGGTTTTTTTGTGCTTGGTGCTTGGCTGGCCCGGGTGGGCCTGTACCGCAGTTTTGCCGATCACACCGCCCCGCCGGACGTGCGTGAAGAAACCAAATGATCCCCGACCGGCCCTGCGGAGCCGGTTTTTTGATGGAGCAAATTATAATTTATCGCGCTGTTTGCGCGATAAACGCCGTTCGCTGTTCGCCGTTCGCCGTTCGCAAATAACTGAGTTTTTGCATATTGGTTGGGCACCACAAAGCGGAGCGATTATAATGGTAGCGCGGTTCCTCAGAACCGCCCGCAATGCGATTCCTTATTGTCATTTGGCTTCCCTGCAAGGGAAACCGCCCTTTGCTAAAGTAACTTTGCGAAGGAACCGCCTTCGGCGGTGGCGGTTCTGAGGAACCGCGCTACCGGGGTGGCAGCTTTATTGCGGAAGCTGTGATTCTTGCGAACGGCGAACGGCAAACGGCGAACGGCTGTCGCGCCTGCGGCGCGATAAACTGCAATTTTCCGCAAGTCGCCGTGCCTTTCATCTGCATGTTTTGTTATCTTTTGCGAATAAAATTGTAAAAAAGTGAACAGTGTGTGAACGGCTTGTTTTTATCCGTTTGATTTGTCAGTTTTATCTAAACAAATTTTCAAAATTTTGGTGAAAAAGCGATTTGCATTTTGAACTTATCATTGCTATAATGTTTAATGTATAAATGGGGGTAGACTATACCCCTTTATGCCCTATCATATTATGTAGGAGGATCTTTTATGAAAAACTACGGCAAAAAAGCGCTGAGTGTGCTTCTGGCTGTGCTGATGTGCCTTACCGTAGTGGCGCTCGATTTTTCGAGCCTCACGGCGGGAGCATACACCGACAGCCCCACGCACACCTTCAAGCTCCAGATTTACCAAACCGGCCATGACGGCGGATACGACGGTCAGGACAATGGAGGTAGAGTCTACGTTTACGCTAAAAACCAAAACGGTACCGGTTCGCAGACAACGCTCGCGAACGGCAACTCCGTCGGAACCGGCTGGTGTACCGTTGACGGCGGCACCACCGGCCTCGGCGAGTGGACGTCCTCATACTTCCCGACCAGCATAACGGTCGGCGCTAATATTTGTAATAACAACAGCATGTTTTATAATCGCCAGACTGTTTGGGGTATGATTCAGATCGCTGTCAAGGACGGTGCCACCGGAAATTACGGCAGCTGGCAGAACGTCGGCGAGATCAGCCTGACTTCCGACACGGTGTCCGGCGGCGGCGGTTCCTCCTATAAATCCGCCTCTATAAACGTTCCCAGCAGTATTCTTCCCAAAGCATCCAAGGTTGCCACCTCCGCAGGCGGCAGCGGCAACGCCACCGATACGGTCAACGTTACGCTGAACGCCACCGGCGGCGCCAACAAGACGCAGAGCTTCAACGCTTACGTATACGACCAGTATAACGTAATCTGGCGCACCGCGCCCAAATCGTGGTCCAAGAGCGGCACCACCGCCTGCACCACCACCCTTTCCACCACCGGCGCCTCCGAGAGCTGTACACTGACGATGAGCGCCACCAACGCCACCTATCAGAAAGCGACGTGTACGGTGAAGGCAAACTTTGATAGTTTTTATCATCAATGGAACGTGAACATCACGCCTACGTATAAGATCAACTTCAACGTGGCGACAAACGGCGGTACATCCACTGCGCCCGGCTCCGCTACGGTAGCTAACTCCAACACCGGCAGCGCCAATACCAGCTATACGCTGCAGTCGAGCCAAACGGCCAGCAAGGTGAAGAGCGATACCGGCACGTGGACCTTTGTAGGATGGAACGGCTCCTCCACCGCCACCAGCGGCACCAAGCCCACGAGCGCCATCACCATCGATAATTACAATGATACGCTCTACGCCATCTTCAGCCGTACGGCGACTGCCACCTTCCATTGGTATAACGCCAGCGGCACAAAGGTGACCTCCACCAGTACGAAGACGGTATATAATAACGCCACGTCTTTCACCTTCGACGTGCCGAAGAGCAGCGTGCCCACGACCATCACGGTAAACGGCACCAATTATACCTTCGCCGGCTGGGCAGTGGACAGCACCACCAAGACCACGGCAGACCACGCCGCCTCTGTAACCACGGCCACGCGCAATATCAACACAGGATCCACCTACAATTTCTATGCGCTGTATACGGGCAGCGTAACGCTGAGCTATAATAACAACGGCGGCTCCGGCTCGCCCGCAAGCCAGACCTCCAATCTTACGCTGAACTGCGGCGCGAACGCCACTGCGGCAAGCAACACCAGCGGTCAGGCGACTTTCACCATCAACCCGAACAATACGCAGATGAGCAGAAGCTACTCCTCCGCGTTCGTGGGCTGGAACACCACCCAGAAAGACGATGAAACCGCCCAGTATAAAGACGGCACCGTTACATGGAGCGCCAGCAGCGGTCTGCCCTCTACCATCACCATCAAAAAGAACACCACGCTGTACGCCTCCTACTACGATTTCCGCTACAACGTCAAGTTCTACGATTACAGCGGTTCCCTGCTGAAGCAGGAGACGATCCGCCATAATTACTCCGCCACCGCGCCCACGATGAAGACG
>CAMOVW010000093.1 GCA_946627725.1 uncultured Clostridia bacterium | reverse complement strand
CGTATGCAGTTCCTGTGTGGAAACGAATACATACTCGGCGGCCTTTGCCAGCAGGGGCAGCCGCTCTTTGGCAAGACGATCAAATTCGCACAGCCATGGGGTGGTTTGCCGTGCGGCGTTCAGCTCTTCTTCGGTGATCAGCCCCTGCCGGCAGAGCGTGGGCAGATCGATAAAATAGGGGTTCAGGCTGAAAGCGCTGTGGGATTTGTAGGGGGAGTTCACCTCATCCGGCAGGCAAAAGGGCAGTACCTGCCAACGGGTAAAGCCCATATCGCGGATGCGGTCGATCCATCTTCTTGCTTCTTCACCCAGCGCGCCGCAGGAGTATTCCCCGGGCAGGGTGGTAACGTGCATCAGCACGCCGCTGGAACGATCCATGTTCAAGTCTCCTTTTTTGTGAATATCTGATGATTCGGAATTATAATAGTTTTTCCAATCCTTCGTTTGTGTAAGCCTGGCCGGCGCGTTTTTTCTTCAGCCGGTCTACCAGCGCGTTGTAGGTTTTGCGGGTCATCGGGTACAGAAGCAGAAATACCAGCGCCACGCCGATGATCGCCGCCGGAATCAGGGTGGAAACGTTCTCCATCCCCTTTACAATGCTCTCCGCCGGGCGCACAAAGGTGGCGGCGTCCGCGCCGGATTCGGCGGTGGTATCGTAGCCGTAAGCGCTCAAAATCACGCCCTGCAGCAGTATGCCGGTGGCGGAGCCGAATTTCTGCACCAGCTGGGGGAAGGCGGTGATCACGCTCTCTCTGCGCTCGCCGTTTTTGCCGTTTACAAATTCATCCAGCTCCACAATGTCGTAAGCCATGGAGTAAAATACCGTCCAGAAGGTGGAAAGGCCCATGCCCAGCAGCAGCGGCATCAGCACCAGCATGATGTGGAAGCCGCCCACGGTTGCGTCCAGACCGATCAGCTTTGAGATCAGCATACCGGCGGCGGAGATCGTGATAAAGATCAGGCAGGCGGTGCGCCGGTCCGTCTTTTCGCATACCTTGGTCACAATGGGCACGGTGATCGCCATGGTGGCCACCAATACGCCGATCACGGCGATGATGCCCTCGTTATAATCCACGCCGATGCAGTCCACCACCATATAAGAGAGGTTCGATTGCAGCATGGAGTTGCCCGCAAGAAAGAAGAATACAAACAGTAAAAAGAATTTTACCGGCTTCAGCCGCAGTATCTCGCCGAAGGATTTTAAGGTGGAGCGAACGCCCAGCCCTTTCTCCTTCGGTTCGTCCGGCTTCGGCGCACGGGCCTGATATACGCCCTTCAGCGCGGCGGCGCAGATAAAGCCGGTGAGCACCGCGATGATGGAAAGGCCCCCCGCCACGTGGATGTAGGTGATCATCCCCACGCCCACCAGCGCGGGCAGCGCGTTGCCGAGGCCGATGCAAAAGGCGTTGATCAGCGAAGACGTGCCCCGGATCTCGGTGCGCTCGTCGTAATCCTCGGTAAGCTCCGCTATCACGGCGTAGTAGGGGATGGTGTACAGCGTATAGAACAGCCAGATCAGCATGCTGATCACGGTGTAAAAGATCATGTTGAACAGCTGCGAATCGCCGAACAGCTTCGGCCCCACCGGGCTCCACGCCGCCACAAAGCAGATGGCCAGCGGCAAAATGGATTTGATGATCAGCTTGCGCTTGTCCGCGCCCGGCCGGTCCGAAAGATTGCCGATGATGGGGTCCGTAATGGCGTCCCACGCAATGGAAATAAAAATCACAATGCCCGCCAGATGGGGCTTTACGTGTACGATCTGCACCAGAAACGTGAGAAAATAGGTGTAATACATGTTATAGAGCAGCGATTCGGTGGCGATACCGAAAGCATACCCCAGTTTTTTCTTCTTTGTAAGCGCGGATTCTTTCTGATCCATTCTGATCGCCTCCAAAGTATATGATAGCACCATCCCCGGCGCTTTGCAAGTTTCGCTTGTACTTTTTTGCGGAGTGTGATATGATATTTTATAATAAATTTTTTACGAAAACTGTTGTTGAGGGAGGTGTGCTGAATGCGTGCTGTGATCATGGCGGGCGGGCGCGGCAGCCGTATGGCGGCGCTGTTTCCCGATATCCCCAAGCCCCTTGTGCCCGTGGCGGGCAAGCCGGTGCTGCTCCGGCAGCTGGAAGCGCTGCGCATGCAGGGTGTTTCCGATATCACGCTTGTTACCTGCCATATGGCGGAGCAGATCGAGGCCGCCTTCGGCAGCGGCGAAGCATACGGGGTTCGCCTTACCTGTTATCGGGAGGATTCCCCCCTCGGCACCGCCGGTGCACTGTACCGTTTGGACCTGCAAGAGGATTTCCTTCTGCTGGGGGCCGATATCGTTTTTGATTTCGATCTGCGTAAAATGCTTGCCTTCCACAAAAAAAACGGGGCGTCGGCCACGCTGTTCGCCCATCCCAATTCCCACCCGGCAGACAGCACCCTGATCGAGGCGGACGCGGAAGGCCGTGTGCTGCGGTTCCTGCCGAAAGAGGGCAGAACCGGTTATTTCGCAAATCTGTGCAACGCCGGGATCCAGATCATATCGCCGTCGCTGCTGAAGCGGTTTCCGCATACGGGGCGCGCGGATCTCGACCGGGATATTCTTGTTCCCGCCTCCGCCGCAGGGCTGGTGTACGCTTACAAAAGCTATGAATACGCCCGCGATATGGGCACCCCGCAGCGGCTTAAAGCGGTGGAAGCCGATCTTGCCGCCGGGCTGCCGCAGGCGAAAAACGCCGCGAATCAGCAGCGCGCCGTGTTTCTGGACCGGGACGGCACCCTGAACGTGAATAACGGCTTTATCACTTCTCCCGCGCAGCTCTCTCTGCTGCCCGGCGTGGGGGATGCGGTGCGCACGATCAACGAAAAGGGCTTTCTGGCCGTGCTCGCCACCAACCAGCCGGTGATCGCCCGGGGCGAATGTACCGAAGCCACCCTGCGGCAGATCCACAATAAGCTGGAAACGCTGCTGGGGGAATCCGGCGCGTATCTGGACGCGATCTGTTATTGCCCGCACCACCCGGATAAGGGCTATCCGGGGGAGATCCCCGCGCTGAAAATCACCTGCGGATGCAGAAAACCCGCACCGGGGCTGCTGCTTACAGCGGCGCGGGATATGAATATCGATCTCTCTTCTTCCTATATGGTCGGCGACAGCTGGCGGGACGTGCAAACGGCCGCAAACGCCGGGTGTACGCCGGTTTTCATCGGCGATGCGCTGCCTGAAAACGCCCCTGCGGGCACGCTCCTTTTTCCGGATCTGACCGCTTTCGTGAAGGTAGTATAATAGGATATGCCGCCCCTGTCGGAGACCCGGCGGGGGCGGTTGTAAGATCTATTGGAATTGCAGTAAAGAAGCGGACTCGTTGGATTCTTACGGTTTGGCCTTCCTGTAATGATTAAAAGGTGCCAATATGGCATGCTGTAAAAAACAGAAAAGCGCCATTATGGCACTTTTTTTCTTGACCTCGGCTGTTTTTTATGGTATACTATTACTGAGGTGAGAACTGTGAATTTGCGGCAGCTGCGGTCTGAAAAAGGATTGACACAAATAAAGTGTTCCGAATATCTGCACATTCCGCTTCGCACATATAAGCGTTACGAAGCGGATGAAAGCAAGGTAAACCCTATCAAATATCAATATATGATCGACCGTTTGAATGAATACGGTTTTATTGATGAAGAACACGGTCTTTTGACGGTGGAACAGATCAAAAGCATTTGCAGTGATGTGTTTCAATCTTATTCTGTTGAATACTGTTTTCTGTTCGGTTCTTATGCAAAAGGAAAAGAGAATGAAAAGAGCGACGTGGACCTGCTGATTTCCATGCCGGTGAATGGGCTTGCGTTTTACTCGTTGATTGAAGAATTGCGTGAAAAACTGAAAAAAAAGGTAGATCTTCTGGATGTTGCGCAGCTGGATCACAACCCCGAGCTTCTTCGGGAAATATTGAAGGACGGCATAAAAATATATGGATAACAAAAAAGACGACAGGTATTATCTTGAAAAAATCAAAACAGATCTGAAGTTTGTTGTTGACCATACCGCCGGAAAAACAAAGGAGGAAATCGAAGCAGATGAACTCCTTATCGATTCTGTTATGTTTCGTATTATTCAGATTGCGGAAAACAACAGTAAACTGTCAGAAGTATTTAAGGCAGATCACAAAGAAGTTCCCTGGCTTGCCATAAAAGGCATGCGGAATAAAATCGTTCATGATTATGGTTACGTGGATCTGTCGATCGTATATGACACCGTGATCCATGGCATCCCCGAAATGCTGTTTCTGTTGAATCAGATTTAGTCTTGTCAGAATTCCTTTTATATATGATTCCCGTCGCAGCTCTTCCCGCAGTTGCAGCAGTCGCCGCAGCAGGAGGAGCCTTTCTTTTTTTTGCGTATTTTCAATAATATTGCCAGTCCGATCAGCGCAGCTATCACGGCGATAATCAGTATATCCCATCCGTTCATCTTCCTATCCAATCCTTTTCTTCTTTCATTCTTCATTTTTCATCCGACAATCACGCCTACAAGGTGCACCAGCAGGGCGGCGATCCACGCCACGGCGCACTGCCAGAATACCACGCCCACGGCCCAGAGCCGTCCCAGCTCGCGCTTCACGGCGGCGATGGCGGCAACGCAGGGGGTGTACAGCAGCGAAAATACCAGCAGGCATGCGGCGGAAAGGGGCGAAAGCATGGCGGAGATGTTCTGCGGGAACAGGATCTCCATGGTGCTCACCACACTCTCCTTGGCCATAAAGCCGCTGATCAGCGACACCACGATCCGCCAGTCCCCCAGCCCCAGCGGGGCGAGAACGGGGGCGATGAACCCGGCGGCTTTGGCCAGAATGCTGTTTTCGGGGTTATCCGTCAGGCTGAAATGCAGATCGAAGCTGTTTAAGAACCACACCACCACGGTTGCGATCAGTATTACGGAAAAGGCCCGCTGCAAAAAGTCCTTCGCCTTGTCCCACAGCAGCTGCAGCACGTTCTTCGGGCCGGGCAGGCGGTAATTGGGCAGTTCCATCACAAAGGGGGCCGGTTTGCCTTTGAAAAGCGTCCCTTTCATCAGAAACGCCGCCAGAATGCCGCAAACGATGCCCAGCAGGTAAAGGCCCACCATTACAAGCGCGCGGTATTTTGCGAAAAACGCGTTCACGAAAAAGGCATAGATCGGCAGCTTCGCGGTGCAGCTCATAAAGGGCGTGAGCAGGATGGTCATCTTCCGGTCCCGCTCGCTGGGCAGGGTGCGGGTGGCCATCACCGCGGGCACCGTACAGCCGAAGCCCATCAGCATGGGCACAATGCTTCTGCCCGAAAGACCGATGCGACGGAGTATCTTATCCATCACAAAGGCCACGCGGGCGATATAGCCGCTGTCTTCCAGCAGCGATAAGAAGAAAAACAGGGTTATGATAATGGGCAGAAACGTGAGCACGCTACCCACACCGGCAAAAATGCCGTCCACCAGCAGCCCGTGCAGCACCTCGTTTACCCCGGCGTTGGTGAGGGCGGTATCCACCGCGGCGCTCAGCGCGTCTATGCCCGTTTCCATCAGCGCCTGCAGCTGCCCGCCGATCACGTTGAAGGTGAGAAAGAATACCGCCGCCATGATCAGTATAAAGGCGGGTATGGCGGTGAATCTGCCGGTGAGGATGCGGTCCAGCTTTTCGCTGCGGCGGCGCTCTTTGCTCTCTTCCGGCTTCTTTACCGCGGCGCCGCACACGGCGCTGATAAACTGAAACCGCATATCCGCAATAGCTGCGCTCCGGTCCAGCCCCCGTTCGGTTTCCATCTGCAGTATGATATGTTCTATCATCTCTTTTTCGTTCTGCTCCAGCTGCAGCTGCTCCATCACCAGCGCATCGCCCTCGATCACTTTATTTGCGGCAAAGCGCACCGGCAGCCCTGCCCGGCGGGCGTGATCATCGATCAGGTGGCTGATGGCGTGGATGCACCTGTGCACCGCGCCGCCGTGCTGCGTTTCGTCGCAGAAATCCTGCCGCAGCGGTTTCTCCTGATAGTAAGCGATATGGATGGCGTGGTCGATCAGCTCCTGCACGCCCTGGTTTTTCGCGGCGGAGATCGGTATCACCGGTACGCCCAGCAGCGCTTCCATACGGTTTACGTCCACGCTGCCGCCGTTGTTGGTCATCTCGTCCATCATATTCAGCGCCACCACCATGGGGGTGTTCATCTCCAGCAGCTGCATGGTAAGGTAGAGGTTGCGCTCGATGTTGGTTGCGTCCACAATATTGATGATGGCCCTCGGTTTCTCCTTCAGCACGAAATTTCGCGATACGATCTCTTCGCTGGTGTAGGGGCTCATGGAATAGATGCCCGGCAGATCCGTCACCCGGGTATTCGCGTGGCCGCGGATGGGCCCGTCCTTCCGGTCCACCGTAACGCCGGGAAAGTTGCCCACGTGCTGGTTCGCCCCGGTCAGCTGGTTGAACAGAGTGGTTTTGCCGCAGTTCTGGTTGCCCACAAGCGCAAAGGTGAGCTTTTCGTTTTCCGGCAGGGGATCGCCGCTGCCTTTGGGGTGGAATCTGCCGCCCTCGCCGAGGCCCGGGTGCTCCGTTTTATCCGTTACGGGCGCGGGCGCAGGCGGTACGGCTTCGCTTTTTTCGGTAAGGGAAACGCCGATCCGCGCCGCGTCGTCCAGCCGCAGCGTAAGCTCGTAGCCGTGGAGCTTCAGTTCCATCGGGTCGCCCATCGGGGCGTATTTTACAAGGGTGACCACCGTGCCCGGTATCATGCCCATATCCAGAAAATGCTGCCGCAGCGCCCCCGCGCCGCCCACGGAGGTGATCACAGCGCTTTTGCCGATTTCCAGTTCTTTTAACGTCATTTTATAAAAACTCCGAAACGATATAAATTCTTTTATCATAGTATCACGCTTTTCTTCATTCGTCAATTTTATTTCTTTCATTTATGCTTTTTTTATTATATTATTGCATTTGTTTTCGCGTTATGCTAAAATCAATTGATAATGACCGATAAAACCATACTACGGAGTTGATTGATATGAAAGAACTTATGCTCGGCAATAAGGCCGCGGCCCGCGGGCTCTACGAAGCCGGCTGCTGCTTTATTTCCAGCTATCCCGGCACCCCCAGCACCGAGATCACCGAAGAGGCGGCGAAATACCCCGAGATCTACTGCGAGTGGGCGCCCAACGAGAAGGTTGCCATGGAGGCGGCCTTCGGCGCGTGCCTTGCCGGGAAACGCGCTTTCTGCGGTATGAAGCACGTTGGCCTGAACGTGGCCGCTGATCCGCTTTACACCATGAGCTATACGGGCGTAAACGCCGGTTTTGTGATCGCCGTAGCGGACGACGCCGGTATGCACTCCAGCCAGAACGAGCAGGATTCCCGCCACCACGCCATCGCCGCCAAGGTGCCGATGCTGGAGCCCTCCGATTCCGCTGAAGCGTTGGAATTCGCAAAGTTGGCGTATGAGCTCTCCGAAACCTTCGATACCCCCGTGATCCTTAAAATGTGCACCCGCGTGGCCCATTCCCAGAGCGTGGTGGAGCCGGGCGAGCGTACCGTCCCCGTGAAAACATACGAAAAGAACATCGCCAAATACGTAATGATGCCGGGCAACGCCAAGCGCCGCCATCCCATTGTGGAGGAGCGTACCGCCAAACTGACGGAATACGCCGAAACTGCCCCCGTCAACCGCATAGAATGGGGAACCGGTAAGGTGGGCATTATCACGTCTTCCACCTCTTATCAATACGTTAAAGAGGTGTTCGGCGATACCGTAAGCGTGCTCAAGCTCGGCATGGTGAACCCGCTGCCGGTAAAGCTGATCCTCGATTTCGCCGCAAGTGTGGAAGAGCTGATCGTGGTGGAAGAGCTGGATCCCATCATCGAAAATCACTGCAAGGCCCTCGGCCTTACCGTGCACGGCAAAGATAAGCTGCCCATCATTGATGAATTCTCTCAGAGCCTGCTGGCCGAAAAGCTCTGCGGTACCGCCAAAGAGAGCGTCTCTCTTAACGTCCCCGTGCCCGTGCGCCCGCCCGTGATGTGCGCCGGGTGCCCCCACAGAGGCCTGTTCTATACGCTGAATAAAAATAAATGCACCGTGCTGGGCGATATCGGCTGCTACACCCTCGGCGCGGTGGCGCCCCTCTCCGCCATTGAAATGACCCTGTGCATGGGCGCTTCCGTCAGCGCGGTGCACGGCTTCAATAAGGCCGGCGACGGGCAGAACGAGCATCATACCGTGGCTGTGATCGGCGATTCCACCTTTATGCACTCCGGTATGACGGGCCTTGCCAACATCGCCTATAACCAAAGCAATTCCACCGTGATCATTCTGGATAACTCCATCACCGGCATGACCGGCCACCAGCAGAACCCCACCACCGGCTTCAACCTGCGGGGTGATCCCGCCGGTAAGATCGACCTTGAGGCCCTGTGCACCGCAATGGGCTTTGAGCGGGTGCGCGTGGTGGATCCCTACGATCTCAAACAGTGCGATACCGTGCTGAAAGAGGAGCTGGCGGCGGACGCCCCCAGTGTGATCATCAGCCGCCGCCCCTGCGCGCTGCTGAAATACGTAAAGCATAAGCCCCCCGTAAGGGTGGACGCCGAAAAATGCCGCGGCTGCAAGAGCTGCATGCGCATCGGCTGCCCGGCCATCTCCATTAAAAACGGCAAGGCCGTGATCGATAACACCCTGTGCGTGGGCTGCGGCGTATGCACACAGCTTTGCGCGTTCGGCGCGTTTTGCGAAAACTGAGGAGGGCTGAACTATGGAAACCAAAAACGTGATGATCGTAGGCGTCGGCGGGCAGGGAAGCCTGCTGGCCAGTAAACTGCTCGGCCACCTTCTGCTCGGCTGCGGATACGACGTAAAAGTGAGCGAGGTACACGGCATGAGCCAGCGCGGCGGCAGCGTGGTCACCTACGTGCGCTGGGGCGATAAGGTATATTCCCCCGTCATCGATAAGGGCGAGGCGGATTTCATCGTATCTTTTGAATTGCTTGAGGCCGCCAGATACGTGCCCTATCTCAAAAAGGGCGGCGTGATCGTAACCAACACCCAGCAGATCGATCCCATGCCGGTGATCACCGGCGCGGCGCAGTACCCCGAAAACCTTGTGGAAACCATGCGCGCCGCGGGTATTTCCGTGGATGCGCTGGATTGCCTCAGCCTCGCCGCGCAGGCCGGTTCCTTAAAGGCCGTAAATATCGTGCTGCTGGGCCGCCTTTCCCACTATTTCGATATCCCCGAAGAGAAGTGGATGGACTCTCTCGAAGCCATCGTCCCCGCAAAATTCCTTGAAGTGAACAAAAAAGCCTTCGCCCTCGGTAAGAATATATAAAAAGGAGAGTGATTCCCATGGAAAGATACTTTCAGCCTGAGATCGAATGCGCCCCCCGCGAGGAGATGATCAAGCTCCAGAACGAGCGGCTGGTTCGTCAGGTGCAGAACGTGTGGGACAACGTTCCCTACTACCGCAAAAAGATGGAGGCTAAGGGCGTAACGCCGGCGGATATCAAAACCATCGACGACCTCCGCAAGCTGCCCTTTTTAAGCAAGGCGGATCTGCGCGAGGCCTATCCCTACGGCCTGATGGGCCGTCCCGTAAAGGACTGCGTCCGCATCCAATCCACCTCCGGCACCACAGGCAAGCGCGTTGTGGCGTTCTATACGCAGCACGATATCGATCTGTGGGAGGAATGCTGCGCCAGAGCCATTGTCGCCGCGGGCGGCACGAACGAGGACGTTTGTCAGGTGTCTTACGGCTATGGCCTTTTCACCGGCGGCCCGGGCCTCAACGGCGGCAGCCATAAGGCGGGCTGCCTCACCATCCCCACCTCCTCCGGCAATACGGACCGGCAGATCATGTTTATTATGGATCTGCAGGCCACCATCCTCTGCTGCACCCCCAGCTACGCCGCCTATCTGGGCGAACGGATGAAGGAGCTGGGCTACGGGCCGGATGATATCCCCCTGAAGGCCGGTATCTTCGGCGCGGAGGCGTGGAGCGAAGAGATGCGCCATGATATCGAAAAAACGCTGGGCATCAAGGCTTACGATATTTACGGCCTCACCGAGCTTTCCGGCCCCGGCGTTTCCTTTGAGTGCTCCGCCCAGCAGGGCATGCACGTCAACGAGGACCATTTCATCGCCGAGATCATCGATCCCGTTACCGAAGAACCGCTGCCGGACGGCGAGCAGGGCGAGTTGGTGTTCACCTCTCTCGATAAAGAGGCCTTCCCGCTGCTGCGGTACCGCACCCGGGACATCTGCACCCTTACCCGTGAAAAATGCCCCTGCGGCCGCACCCACGTGCGTATGGGCAAGCCCAAGGGCCGCACGGACGATATGCTGATCATCCGCGGCGTAAACGTATTCCCCAGCCAGATCGAAACCGTGCTGATCAACCACGGCTACGCGGCAAACTACCAGATCGTGGTGGACCGCGTGAACAATACCGATACCCTGGACGTGCAGGTGGAAATGACGCCCGAAATGTTTACGGATAACGTGGGCGAGATCCAGGCGCGGCAGAGAGCTCTGGTGGAGGGGCTGCGTTCCATGCTGGGGCTGAAAGCCACCGTTACGCTGGTTGCGCCGAAAACCATTGCCCGCAGCGAGGGCAAGGCCGTGCGCGTGATCGACAAACGCAAAATTTAAGGAGGAACTTCCATGAGTATCAAGCAGGTTTCCGTATTCCTTGAGAACAAACCCGGTCAGCTGGGTGCCATGACGGCGCTTCTGGCCGCCAACAATATCGATATCCGCGCCCTTTCTCTTGCGGAAACGCAGGATTTCGGCATCGCCCGCCTGATTGTGGACGATATCTACGAGGCGGCCAACGTGCTGCGCAACGGCGATTTTATCGCCAATTTCAGCCACGTGCTTGCCTTCGCCGTGCCGGATGAGCCGGGCGGCCTCAATAAGCTGCTGAACGCCTTCAACGAGGCGGGCGTGAATATCGAATACATGTACGCCTTCCTCGGCGCCCACGACGCGGCGCACGCCTATATGATCTTCCGCGTTACCGACACCAAAGAGAGCGAAGCAAAGCTGATTTCCCTCGGCTGGCGTCCGCTTACACAAGAGGAGATCGCCGCGGTATAAGCGATAGATCCCGTATAATAATAAAAACGCCGTACCCCAAAACCGGGTGCGGCTGTTTTTCTGTTTGTCGCTGGGTTCGCTGCGCTCACGGGAGGGTGCACCTTCGGTGCGGGAGAG